>NZ_CP128399.1:1316071-1645089 GCF_030389965.1 Candidatus Chlorohelix allophototropha | reverse complement strand
CGAATCAACACTACCGAGTGTTCCTGTAAATTGTGACCCTCGCCCGGAATGTAAGCGGTAACTTCCATACCGTTGGAAAGACGCACACGAGCTACTTTACGAAGCGCTGAGTTCGGTTTCTTTGGGGTCATGGTACGTACTATCGTACATACACCACGCTTCTGGGGAGAGCCTCGCCCGCGAGTCACGCGTTGTTTTAACGAATTCAGGTTAAAGCGGAGCGCCGGGGCTTTGGTCTTTTTTATAATACGTTTGCGCCCTTTGCGCACCAATTGGTTAATCGTCGGCAACTGAGTTCCTCCGTGGCTTTACGCCTTCACAAAAAACTGAGCCTTACAAGGCTCCCAAACTAGATGTTATCTTTTCAACCGATAGTCGGGGGGTAGCCCGCAGTTGAGCATTGCCTTTTGTTGCAATGGGTGGTCATTATACTATGAGCCGGATGTCTTTGTCAAACTTAGAAACTTCCCAATTTATTGAGCTATTTGGGAACCATTCAAAGCACTTGAGCAACCTATATATTATAGCCTAAAACACAAACTTTTGCATGTGTTTAGGCTTAGTATTTGCTAAACAATTGGGGTACACAATTGCATACAGTCTTTTTTTATTGTACCATTTAAACGCTTCTATCAACATAAAAAGGGGAGAAACTAATGCGTATTAGAATTGATTCTAAAGTATCAGGGGACTTTGACGCACTGGTAGTGGGTATTTTCAGTGATGATATCAACTTGCCAGAGCTACTTGATGATAAAACTAAAGAATTGGTTAATAAATTTCGGGAATTGGGCAGCGCTGCCAAACCATTAGATAGTGATAATTCAATCTACCCGGAAGGCGGTCCTGCAAATAGATTACTGGTCATCGGGGCAGGGAAAAAAACCGATTTCAAACTAAGCTTCGCTCGCAATCTCGCCGGAACAGCCGCCCGCCAACTCCGTAAAAAAGGCGCTAAAAAAATTGCTTTCGCCCTTCCATTCGGAGAACTAGATGCGGCGGCGGTGGCACAGGTTTACGCCGAAGGAATTGTTTTAAGCACCTTTGACCCCGGCACTTACCGTACCGGAGAAGGCAAAGAAGAAAAAATTCTAGAAGACGTAGTGTTTTTAAGCGATCAAAAGGTTATCAAAGATGCACTTGAGCGCGGAGTTGTTTTTGGCGAAGCCGCTAATTTCAGCCGCTCACTGGCGCACGAACCCGGCAATAATATGTACCCGGAATTGCTGGCAGAAGAAGCCCGCAAGATGGCAGAAACCTACGGTTTGGAGTTTGATGCACTCGACAAAAAAAGGTTGGAAGAAGGCGGTTTCAAAGCCATTCTAGCGGTAGGTCAGGGCAGCGCCCACGAACCTCGCATGATCGTCCTCAAATATAAGGGCGCTGGTGAGAATGAACCCTATTTCGGTCTGGTAGGCAAAGGTATTACATTCGATAGCGGCGGTATCAGCATTAAACCTGCTGATGGCATGGGCGATATGAAAATGGATATGAGCGGCGGCGCGTGGGTAATCGGCGCAATGCGTATTCTGGCACAACTCAAACCAAAAATAAATGTGCTTGGTATTGTACCAGCCGCCGAAAATATGCCTAGTAGCAATGCCTATCGCCCCGGCGATGTAATCGGCAGCCTTGAAGGAAAAACCATCGAAGTAATCAATACCGATGCAGAAGGTCGCATTGTTCTTGCCGATGGTTTGACTTATGCCCGGCAACTCGGCGCTACCAAACTGGTGGATTTGGCAACCCTGACCGGGGCAATGGTAATTGCGCTGGGATATGCAGCACCGGGAATATTCGGTACAAACGATGAGTTTAGTAGGAAGTTTCTCGACACCACCGAGAAAGCAGGGGAAAAAGCTTGGCAATTGCCACTCTTTCCCGAATATAGCGAACAAATCAAGAGCAGTATCGCCGATATAATGAATACAGGTGGTCGGGCTGGTGGTTCTTGCACCGCTGCCGCCTTCCTAAAGGAATTTACCGGTGATTTGCCATGGATTCACATCGACATTGCTGGAATTGCCTACACTGAGGGCGAAAAACCTTACCTCGCAAAGGGTTCCAGCGGTTACATTATTCGCAGCCTTGTCGATTTCGTATTAGCCCACGCCTAAGAAATTTAAAGTGGACGGGTTACCACCCGTCCCTTGCCTCAATCCTTCAATAGATTAGAAATTACAGAAATGAAACCAGCCTATATTACAAAGGTAATCATATAGTTAAGAGATTGGTTTAAATTTTAAGTAGTAATACTTGATACACCAATAAACCTAAAAGCAATGAAACAGGGTCATAGCAATGAAACAGTCGTACAACAAGATCAAAAAAGTTGCCTATATTTACGATGGAACAGAATTCGGTGGTGTTGAGATTTATGTGCTTAATTTATTAAAACATATTGACCGCACTCGCTATCTTCCGTGTGTAGTTATCTCAGGATATAATCGGGGCTTTAGCCCTCCACGCTTCATTGAAGAGGTGCAAAAGTCCGGCTTAGAATTACTGGTCGCGCCTTTTCCCGGCAATTCGAGAGGCATTAGCTTCGCTAAAGATGTGTGGAATTTAGCGCAAATTTTTAAGAAAAACAATATAGACATTATCCATATTCAGACTTCGAATTATGACGGTGGCAAGCGACCTATTCTAGCGGCGAAACTGGCAGGTATAGAAGTTATTTTAAGAACAGAACATGTGCCACCGTCCTCAAATTTTAAAAAATATTCTCGTTATTTGATGAAACCGTTTGATCTGGTAACGAATTATATTATTACCGATTCAAATTCTAACCGGAACGAACAAATTAATTTGCTGGGACGAGACCCCCAAAAAGTATATCGTTCCTATTGTGGAATTGAGCTTGAAAAATTTATCCCTAAACACAATCCTCGAAGAGCTAAAGAGTTGTTAGGGTTTGATCCCGAATTACCATTAATTGGGGCTGTAGGGCGTTTGGTAGAACAAAAGGGGCATAAATACTTTGTCGATGCCGCCGCAAGAGTCATTAAAGAAATAGGTGCAGTTAATTTCGTCATTGTAGGCAATGGTAATCTTGAAAAAGAGCTAAAAGAACAAGTCTCCCGCTTGGGTATCGGTCAATATTTTCATTTTGCCGGGTTCCAAGCTAACTACCTTCCCTATGTAGAAGCGATGGATATTACAGTGATGTCATCAATTCACGAGGGTTTTTCGCTCATGATGCTTGAATTTATGGCAATGGGCAAACCCTGTGTTTTTACCAACCATCCAAGTTTTCAAGAAGCGATAGTTAATGAAAAATGTGGATTACTGGTAGAACTTGAAAGTGGTGAAGCACTTGCACAAGGCATCCTAAAACTACTTGGTAACCCGGTACTGGCAAATCAACTCGCTAATAATGCCTTGGCGCGAGTGCGTGCTGAGTTTAGCCTCGATCGTTTGATAAAAGACATGATGGATTTGTACGACTCAACTCTGGGTATTAAGACTTATGCTCCAGTAGAACAAGCCAAAATACCGGTAAGTGTTTAATAAATACAAAATCGGTGATTATCTTGAACATTAATAAATATATCAGCAAAACAAGCAGGTAAGCAATATGATGGAGACTATACAAAGAACCATTCAATTCTCAGAACCAACTGTAGGTGAAGCAGAATACTTGGCAGTGCAACGCGCCATACAGATGAAATCACTGGGAGGCGATGGTAAATTCTGCCGCGAAACTGAAAAGTTGATATGCGAAATGTTTAATGTCAAACATGCATTGCTTACAACCAGTTGCACCCACGCTTTGGAATTGGCAATGATGACCCTTGAGTTAAAACCCGGCGATGAAGTCATATTGCCAAGTTTCACTTTTACTTCTACCGCCAATGTCATTATTCGGCAAGGTGCAGTTCCGGTATTTGTCGATATAGACCCTGATACCTTCAATATTGACGCTTCGAAAATTGAAGCTGCCATCACCCCTAACACCCGCGTAATTATGCCTGTACACTATGCCGGGCAAGGTTGCGATATGGATGCGATTATGGACATCGCCAAACGTCATAATCTTTACGTGGTCGAGGATGCGGCACAAGGTGTAGGTGCAAACTGGAATGGGCGGGCGCTTGGTACCATCGGTGATATCGGCTGCTTCAGCTTCCACGCTACAAAAAACATCAGTTGTGGCGAAGGGGGCGCATTCCTTACCAACAATACCAAGCTTGCCCACAAAGCCGAAATTATTCGTGAGAAGGGCACCAATCGCGCTGCCTTCCTACGGGGTGAAGTTGATAAATATACTTGGGTTAGTCTTGGTAGCAGTTTCGTATTGACCGATATGTTAGCGGCTTTACTCAAGGTTCAGCTTGAAAGAACCGCTGAATTAATCGGAAACCGCAAAGCTATTTGGAATACTTACTATTCCGGTACTGCCGAACTTGAAGCTAAGGGATTGGTCAAACGACCAGTGTTCCATCAAAATGCCACTAACAATGGGCATATCTTTGCTTTGCTTATCAACAACGGGCGGCGGGACGAGATAATGTCAGCCATGAAGAAACGCGGTATTAGCTGCACATTCCACTATGTGCCGTTACATTCTTCGCCCTTTATGGTGGATTATTTCAATGGTAACGTAGCAAATTTGCCGGTGACTGATTATGTGAGCGAGTCGCTGCTACGCCTGCCTATGTTTGCACACCTTTCCCTGCTAGATGTTGAGTACATCCTTACCCAATTGAACGAGGTCTTTAATTAGTTAGTCGCTCTAAGTTAACCCCCTTCTTCTCAAACAGAAGAGGGTTAACTTTTATAGTTAAGGCTTTGGAACTTACCCATCATTTTCCGAAGCTATGCCCATCGATTCGGCGCGCTCAATCAATTTGCGCTGAGCCTCAGCCACCAAACTTGCGGCTTTCGGATAACGGTCAATAGCAGTTTTCAGATCACTGAAATGATCAGCAATTTGGGAACCATACGGATCTAGATCAGCAGCATCATCATAGGCTTGCCAACCCTCTTTCTCTTTACCCCGCAATAATTGCACCATTCCCAAGTTATAGTACGAGCGGTCGCTTCCCACGTCCCCTGCCTTACTGAAAGATACAGCCGCACCTTCAAGGTCGCCGATAAGATACTGGCAGAAACCTTTATTATTCAGCGCAAGATGGTGTGTTGGTTCTAATTTGACAACTTTCCCAAAATAATCGACACAGACAGCATAATCTTGTTTGGCATAATAAGCATAGCCAAGATATAGATAACTCCCGGCATCATAAGGGTCAAGCTCCATAGCTTTTTCGAGGAAAGGAATCGCATCATTGGGTTTGTCCATCGCCAACAAAATCTGACCTAAAGCAGTATAAGCCCGTAAATGCAGAGGATTTTGCTCAATAGCATCTAGATAGGACTCAGCAGCGCCCTCAAGGTCGCCAAGCGTCTGTAAACCGCGTCCACGCGCAAAAGCGGCCTCCCCCGGTATAACACCACCACCGCCACCAAACATAGCGGAAACTTGCGATAGCAGCCCACTATTGGAAAGCGCATCAGCCAATTGGCGTGCCTGAAGTTGAAGATCTACTTCCTCGTTATCATCATAGTCGTCATCTTCATCAAACTCTTCTTCTTCGAAGTCGTCATCGTCCTCGAAATCCTCTTCATCACTAAATTCCTCGTCATCCTCGAAATCCTCTTCAGATATTTCGTCAAAGTCCTCATCCAACTGGGCAGGCACTACTTCACCTTCTACCTTCTGAGGCAACCCTTCAGCCTTCTGCTCATCGCTCATGCCGATTCCTCTCTACAAGATTAATGATAACCAACTATCATATTATACAACAGCAATGCGCTCTAACACTTCTCAAACTGTTTTCAAACACTGCTCTTATACCCGTCATACTTTGCTCTAATACTACTAGGCTATAATTCATTATGTAAGTACGAACACAATAGATTTGAAAATAATTATTAGTTTGGAGGTAACTTTAGATGACCAGAATGATTATTCGCCCTTCGCTCTTTGACGAAGTAGCATCCCTTAATAATATAGTTAATGAGCTTTTTGACAATACTCCCACTGCACCCTACCGTTACGGGTACAGTACCAAAAGCGTTACTTTGAATGTGTATGAGGACAACGGCAATTTTTACCTATTGGCTTCATTGCCCGGTATCGATCCAAAAGAGATTGAACTTAACGTCAAAGACAAAGTGCTGACTATCAGCGGCGAATATGATTATACAAATGCCTTCCCACATGGTGAAAACGACAACTTCAAGACGCATCTTTCCGAATTGGGTAAGGGCAAGTTTTTCCGCCAAGTGAAGTTGCCGATTGCAATCGAATCAGAAAAAATTGAAGCGGTTTACGAAAATGGACTATTGCGACTGACCCTCCCTAAATCCGAACAGGCGCAGGTAAAACGTATTTCCATTCAGACCGTTAACCCGCAGACAGTTGCTGTAAACTAGAATTCCATCTCGACTTATTTAATCCGTAAATACAAACCCGGTTGTTCCGGGTTTTTTTTGTTTTAAATCTAGTTATTTCTATCCTTCAGGAATCAAATGCGCTGAAGAAATTAGCAGGTCAGCGGTAGCGCGATTGGTAGCCAGCGGCACATTATGCACATTGCAAATCCTGAGGAGCATTCTTATATCAGGGTCATGGGGCATTGAGGTAAGTGGGTCTACGAAAAAAATAACGGCATGTACTTCTCCGGTAGCAACCAAAGAACCAATCTGAGCATCACCACCTAGTGGGCCACTTAGATAGCGCGTTACTTCCAACCCAGTGGCATCCATCACGCGCTGCCCGGTCGTGCCGGTTGCGCATAATTTATAATGGCTTAACTCTTCGCGGTAGGTTCGCACCCACTCTACGATTTCACTTTTCATGTTGTCATGTGCTATCAATGCTATAGTTCGCATATTTTACTCCCACAATAACACTTGAACGGAAACAGAAAAGGAGCGAACAAAATGCCCGCTCCTTTACAAGTTTTATTGCGATGGATTATTCGATGATGCTGGTAACGCTACCCGCTCCTACCGTTCGTCCACCCTCTCGGATCGCAAACCGTAACCCTAGCTCGATTGCTACCGGTACGATCAACTCTACCGTCATCTGCACGTTGTCTCCAGGCATTACCATTTCCATCCCGTCCGGTAACTTGATCGATCCCGTTACGTCCGTTGTTCGTATGTAAAACTGCGGTCGATACCCGTTGAAGAAGGGGGTGTGTCTCCCACCCTCTTCCTTCGACAATACGTACACTTCCGCTTTCACCTTGGTGTGTGGCTTGATCGATCCCGGTTTCGCCAACACTTGCCCGCGTTGTACGTCCGTCCGCTCTATACCTCGTAACAAGCAGCCTACGTTGTCCCCTGCTTGCCCGCTGTCCAACGTCTTCTGGAACATTTCCACGCCCGTTACTACGCTCTTGCGCGGCAGTTCTTCCGACATTCCTACGATCTCGATTTCTTCCCCGACCTTCACCGTACCGCGTTCGATCCGTCCTGTTACTACCGTACCACGTCCCTTGATCGCGAAGACGTCTTCGATTGGCATCAGAAACGGTTTGTCTATCGCACGTACCGGGGTCGGTACGTAGTCGTCTACTGCTTTCATCAGGTCAAAGATGCACTTCAGTTCTGGGGCGTTCAAGTCTGTGGACTGGCATTCCAACGCTTTCAAGGCGCTGCCACGTACCACCGGTATGTCATCACCGGGGAAGTTGTACTTCGACAACAGTTCCCGTACTTCCATCTCCACCAGTTCCAGCAACTCTTCGTCTTCCATTACGTCGCATTTGTTCAAGAAAACTACCATCGAAGGTACTTGCACCTGACGTGCCAACAAGATGTGCTCGCGGGTCTGCGGCATCGGGCCGTCCGGCGCGCTCACTACCAGAATTGCGCCGTCCATTTGGGCTGCACCGGTGATCATGTTTTTGATGTAGTCGGCGTGACCGGGGCAATCCACGTGAGCATAGTGCCGATTGTCGGTCTCATACTCCACGTGCGCGATGGCGATGGTGATACCGCGTTCGCGTTCTTCCGGCGCGTTGTCGATGCTATCGAAGGCGCGAAACTTGGCTTTGCCGCGCATCGCCAAGGTTTTGGTGATTGCGGCGGTCAGGGTGGTTTTGCCGTGGTCAACGTGTCCGATTGTTCCTACGTTCACGTGCGGTTTTGTGCGCTCAAACTTCTGCTTTGCCACTTTTTTACCTCTCTAATCTTTGTAAAGATTGGACAAAATAAGAAGCCCATGATCAGGATCGAACTGATGACCTCATTCTTACCAAGAATGTGCTCTACCGACTGAGCTACATGGGCTTACCGTCAATAGATTTAGCACCAATAAAAATGGTGGACAGAACAGGATTCGAACCTGTGAAGAGCTTCCGCTCGACGGATTTACAGTCCGTTGCCATTAACCACTCGGCCATCTGTCCACGTAAAAATGCTAAATCTTATTTAATTTTCTAAAGGAAGCCGACGAAGGGAATCGAACCCCCAACCGACTGTTTACAAAACAGTTGCTCTGCCGTTGAGCTACGTCGGCATGTCACGGGTACTACCCCTCAAAACAGTTTTATATTATAGACATGACATGCCTGTTTGTCAAATTTTTTTAGCCCTTTATTTGCCCTAATTTGCCGTCCATTCGATTATCTGACTTTCTTAAATCTACCCGGTAGATAATCGCGTAATTTTTGGTGCGCATATCGAACTATTTCTTCGGTAGCTTCCCAATCCAAACAACTATCGGTTACTGACACTCCATATTTTAACATAGAAAGGTCTTTAGGGATTGGCTGACTACCTTCAAAAAGATGACTCTCCATCATCATACCCACAATAGATTTGTTGCCCTCCAGAATCTGGTTCACCACATTTTTGACCACCAACGGTTGCAGATTATGATCTTTAAACGAGTTGGCGTGGCTGCAATCTACCACGATGTTTAAGGGGAGTTTGGCTTTTTCAAGGCTCTGTTCGCACATCCAAATACTTACCGAGTCATAATTCGGGCGACCACCCCCGCCGCGTAAAACCAAATGACCGTAGCGATTCCCTCGCGTACCGAATACTGCTACCCGTCCGTTTTGTTCCACCCCCAAAAAGTGATGCGGACGCAAAGTGGAGAGCAGCGCATCAATCGCCACCTGCACGCTGCCATCAGTGCCATTCTTGAAACCTACCGGCATAGAAAGACCGCTTGCCATTTCGCGATGAGTTTGTGATTCGGTAGTACGCGCGCCAATTGCCGCCCAAGTAATCAATTCGGAGAAATACTGGATTGCAATAGGGTCTAGTGCCTCAGTGCCGATGGGCAAACCCATCTCTGCTATTTGCAGCATGATACGGCGTGCCGAAATCAGCCCTTCTTGCATCTTGAACGAATCGTCCATTTGCGGGTCATTGATAAAACCCTTCCAACCGACAGTAGTACGCGGCTTTTCGAAATAGACCCGCATAATCACAAATATCGTGTCGCTAACCTCAGCCGCAAGTTTGCACAAGCGATGAGCATATTCCTCAGCCGCTTTAGGGTCATGAATCGAGCAAGGTCCCACCACCATAAAGATACGGTGGTCTTTACGATCCAATATATTATTTAAAGCCTGCCTACCCCGCAACACGGTTCTTTCTGAAACTGCGGTCAGCGGCAACATTTCTTTTATCTCGGCGGGTGATATAAGAATTTCCGAGGATTCTACGTTAATGTTATAAACTTTTTCTTCGTAAAGTTTGTGGTCGTGGGTCACCTGAATTCTCCTGAACGCCAAATTATGGTTCTTTGACAAAATTTGTACTATAATAGCACAGCATAAATAAATGCGGAATGTGATATAATACATGAACGTTTCGCCAGAGAATAAAATTGCAATTATGACTCTCTATATTAAGAGTCTTCCCATATAAATACTGTGTCAGGAAGGGGTGATAAAGCGTGCAAGTAGTGCAAGAAGATGGCGAAAGCTTTGAGAATTTGCTGCGAAGATTTACCCAGCAGGTTAAGAAAGCCGGCGTGCTGAGCGAATTTAAACGAAAGCGATTCTTCGTTTCCAAAGGCGTAGAACGCCGGGAGAAAATGAAAAAGAGCCAACAACGTCAACGCCGCAAGCAACAACGCGGTTAGGAAGTTTGTGGGAGGGGGAAAGCAGTTCTTGTTTCCCCCTCAAAAATGATAGCCTGTAAAGCTTGACAAGCAGGCTCACAATAGATATAATTCCCTCGGTAATTAAACCGTTCCGCAATAGCTCAACGGTAGAGCAACCGGCTGTTAACCGGTAGGTTCTAGGTTCGAATCCTAGTTGCGGAGCCTTTTTATTTTATAAAATTCTGCTGCTTCACCCACCTTTTAGTAAAGTCCCTGAAAATCTGCTAAAATAAGCGCTCATATGGTTAACTTAAACAGTAAAGTAGCGCTTTCATAGATGGAACTAAAGCCTGATAATCGTGTCGCCGAGCGAGAAGAAGCTATCTCCGCTACAGACAACCGACCCAATTCAACAAATCCTGCGGGCAAGCTATTACGCCTTTCTTCTGCCATTGCAGCGGGTCTATTTTTGTTGGCGTTGGCAGTGCAACTGGTACGCGGCAAACTTTGGTTAGTAGGCGAATCCGGCGTATGGGCGCTACTGGCTTTAACGCTTGTGCTAACAATCGCGACTTATTGGCAAGAGAGCGAGTTTGGCTGGATTCGGCTTCTGCAAAAACGTATTTCGTTTTACGGGGTCACAATCGCCCTATTGACCCTTTTTGGCTTCTGGTTGCGAGTTTGGGGACAGCGTAGCGGGTTGCCGTATATTTCGGGTGCGGACGAAAGCTTGCTGGTGGATTCCGCCACCAAAATAATTAAAACCGGCACGCTAGAACCCACCAATTTTTACTACCCCACCTTTTTTATATATTTAAACGCGCTGGTAGCGGGGCTGCAATATCTGTGGGGCAGCTTTACCGGGCTTTACCACTCGCTCAACGACCTGCCCGACCGCACCTACGCCATCACCACTGCCCCCGAAGCTTATATTTGGGCGCGTACCCTAAGCGCAATAGCCGGAACGGCTGCTATACCGCTGGCTTATTATGCGGTTAAAAGCCTCTGGCAAGATAGGCGCGCCGCCTTGCTTGCCGCCGGATTTATCTGTTTTTCCGCGCTGGCAGTTGAGCATTCTCATTATGTGGCGGTGGATATGCCGCTGGCAACGCTTGCCATTGCCCTGCTGCTTCCGGCTGGCAATATCGTTAAAAAGGGGCGTTGGCGAGATTATATCCTTTGCGGGACAGTGGTAGGGCTATCTATCAGCACCAAATGGAACGGCGCAGTTTTAGTAGTAATCCCGTTCGTGGCACACCTGCTCAGGCTCATCCAAACTACTCCCGAAAACGGTTCAATATTAGTAAATATTTATCGCCAATATATAAATCGCAAGCTGTTGGCAAGCCTAATTTCTATCGGTATAGTGCTGCTAGTAACCACCCCCCTGATTTTTGCCCATATTCGCACCATTGATGATAATCAAGCTGCTAATATCCTCAAATATCGTTTCTCGCAGGTGGGCTATTCTACTGATTATGCCTGGCTCGGCAACCTTCAGGTCATATCAGACGACAGCTTTAGCCTGTTTTTGCTAGGGATGGGCGGTATTTTGCTGCTATTATTCCGGCGCAAATGGGCAGATTGGCTGGTATTGTCCTTTCCTTTCGCCTACTTGCTGGTCAGTAATAGTTATCGCCTGATTTACCGCCGGAATATGTTGCCCTTGTTGGTATATTTTGCTATTTTTGCGGCGTTGTTTATCGTCTGGGCATTTGATTGGCTGGTCAAGCGCTTGCCTGAGTTCAAACTAAATAAGCTATTTAAAAATTCCGCAAGACTGGTTTTGCCCGGTCTATTGGTGGTAGTGGTAATGTGGTTGCCTCTCAACTCCATCTTTTATGGTGATAATTTCAACGACCAACCCTACAGTTTCAAACGCGCTGAGGATTGGATTAAAACCAATGCGGGTCCCGGTGCGTTGAAATTGTTGGAGATGCGCCAGCAACAATGGGGCGCATATCCAAACACTATTACGGTTTTTGACGACAAAGGCGCGGATGAATACCCGCTGTCATATTATCGCGAACGTGGCATCCAGTTTGTGGCAATAAACCGTGACCGAGCGACAAGTTTAGGCAATAAGGGGAGTTACTCCGAACTGTTGCAACCTTCTCTGATTGCCGAAGAAATCCCAACCAAGACCATTGATATGCCCGGTCCACCCTATACCATTATTCGCACCGGAGTAACGCCTGATACGCTGGCACTTCAGCATCCGGTTAGCGCCGATTTTGGTAAGCTTAAATTGCTAGGTGTGAACTCCGGCAAAATCGATTCTGCCAACGGGTTGTATTTGCCCCCGCCCGGTCAGGCGCGAACACAGGACAAATGGGACGATTACAAGGCAGGGGACATCATCGGCTTGAGCGTTTATTGGCAAGTCATACAACCGCTTCAAAAAGATTACGTAATTTATGTGCATTTGCGCCCTACCGACAAGCCCGAAACAAACGTGGTAAACCGCGATACCCAACCGTTGTTAGGGGAATATCCCACCTCAAAGTGGAAAGTGGGCGAAATCCTGACCGATAACCCCAATCTACCGCTACCCGGCAACCTTGCGCCGGGCGAGTATAATTTGGTGTTAGGCTTGTACCTGAATGACGGCAAGTTTACCCCGCTGCCTCTAACAGACGGCAGCAACTCCGTAACAATCGGCAAGGTGCGAATCGTAAAATGAGACAAACTCGCCTTCGCTATCTCGATACACTGATTGTAGGACTGGGCGTGCTGGCTTACACGCTGGCGCTAACCGGGGATTATTTCGTACCCTTCAAAAGCCCACTCTGGTTGGCAATGACAATTGGACTAATGGCGTTAGCGGGGGCGTACAGGCTGTATGCGGTGGGTAGTTTTAGCCTTAAACGTGGATTTGGCTGGCTCTCCGCTAATTGGGTTATTTTGGCGTTAATAGCGGCGCTGGCGTTGGGCGGAATATTGCGTTACCAAACCTTGAAAAACGCGCCCGCCTATACCAACGCCGAGCTTGATTTTGCCAAAAGCAGTATCAGAGTCATTGCCGAAAGCGATTGGAAACCTTTTAGTTATGTAAACCCACCTTTTTATCTTTATTTGGGCGCAGTTGCCGCCGAACTGAACTTTGCTCAACAGGTCAGCGCGGGAAATATCGCCTCACCGACCGGTCTTACCCCTGAACCTGTGGCAGATTTGTTGCGTCTGCTCAATCTAGGCTTAGGGATATTTGCCATCTTCGCCGTCTATGGAGCGGCAGGGCTATTCTGGCAATCTAGGCGAGATGCGGTTATTGCTGCCCTATTGTTTGCGGCTTGCTGGCTCTCCTACCAGATTACCCCGGCGCTGGTTTCGCAAAATTTAAGCGTAGCGCTGGTAGCTAGCAGCCTCTACTTTATCGCCAGAGCCTACCACAAGCCTAACTTACTCTTTCTGGTTGGGGCAGGGGCATTGGTGGGCGCGACTACCACCTCCTCGTATGGCGCAATCTTGCTGCTTCTCCCCTTGCTCGCAATTGCGCTAGTGCAGGGGAAAACAGTTTCAGCCCGCTTTAAATTCAGCGGCATTGCGCTTGGCGGGTTTGTTGCCGGATTTAGCGTGCTTTGTCCCGGCTGGCTTTTTGGCTGGCAATATTTTCTGGAAGGCTTGGCAGCAATTCCCAACGCCTCGGCAGGAACAGCCGGAGAATTCCTGAAAACGGCATTGCAAAATGACTCAGGGCTATTTGTTTTGGCTGGATTTAGTTTTGCGCTTAGCTTCTATTTACGCGGTGAAAAGGCGCGGATAAGCCGGATTCTAATAGCCTTCCCTTTAACCTATGCTATCTTGCTTAATTTCATCGGCTCTTATAAAATTGAACGCCTCGCCTTAATAACCCCTGCACTGGCAATTGTCGCCACACTACCAATAGCAGTGGCGGGGGAGTCTCTCCAGCGCTACTTTAATGCTAGAGATGAACAGCATCGCTGGGCAGGTAGCGCCCTGAGTTTAGGGTTGACGCTGGTTGCGATTCTTGGTTCAGTATTTATCAGACGTATTTTTTAGGGGAAAATATATGACAATTGCTACTATACAACTTCAGAGTCGCGCTCTGGGGCACTCGATAGATTACACCGCTATACTACCTGAACCGGATAGAGTAGGCTCTGGTCCTTATTCGGTTCTTTTACAGCTACATGGCATGTACGATAACCATTCCTCCTGGGTGCAAAAATCTAGGCTGAGTGAATATGTGCGCGATTTACCGCTACTGGTGGTAATGCCCACCGGAAATAATAACATGTGGGCAAATCTACATGCCAAACTTCGTTACGAGGATATGGTCATTCAAGATTTGTACGAGCAGGTTAATAGCCTTTTCAATACTCGCAAGGGTAAATGGGTTATCGGTGGACTTTCGATGGGCGGCTTCGGTGCGTTGCGACTGGGCTTGAAGTATCCTGATAAATTTAGCTCAGTTTTTGCGCACTCTAGCGTCATCCCCAATGCGGACGGCTTAAAGAAATGGGGCTTACCGGACAAAACCATTCTGGACGATCTCGATCTTTTCCAGATATCCTCAAAATTAACTGCCGAGAATTTCCCGGTAGTCAGCTTTGATTGTGGCACTTTCGATAGCTTAATCAAAGATAATCGCGAATTTCATGCCCATTTGCAAAAGTTGGGATTACCGCATCAATATGTCGAGCATCCCGGCAAACACGATTGGAAATATTGGGATAAGTATGTACAAGAGGCAATAGTGCAGCATTCACAGGTGCTTGGAATTAAGCCGGTGAATATTCCCGAATAATCCACTAATTCTATCAACTTATTCAACATTTTAATCGGATAATTCATTGACACCGGGTTGCTATAAGGTTAAAATCCGAGTCTGCTATTACTTACTGTGGAAATAAGGTCTCATTTTCTTGGGCTTAAAGGGGAAAGATATGACCACCGAAATAAAAGCCTCAAGCCAAACTGACCAATTTGGCGTTGGCGAAATACAGGCTTACGACAATGTGTTGCAATTAATTGGCAATACCCCATTGGTGCGCTTGCCCAAACTGACCAGAGGTTTAAAACCTACCGTACTTGCCAAACTTGAAATGCTCAATCCCGGCGGGAGCGTGAAAGACCGCATCGGTATTCGCATGATTGAAGAAGCAGAAAAGCGCGGGTTGCTGAGGAAGGGTGGGACGATTATTGAACCGACCAGCGGCAACACTGGGGTTGGTCTAGCGATTGCTGCCGCCATCAAGGGCTACAAAGCCATCTTTATAATGCCCGATAAGATGAGCCAAGAGAAAATTTCGCTGCTCAAAGCTTATGGCGCAGAAGTGGTTATAACCCCCACCTCTGTAGCACGCGAATCCCCTGAGAGCTACTACAGCGTAGCGGATCGGCTGGCACGCGAGATACCGGGCGGATTCCAGCCCAACCAATATTTTAACCCGATGAACCCTCAAACCCATTACGAAACCACCGGTCCAGAACTCTGGCAACAAACCGCCGGGAAAATCGATTATTTCGTGGCGGGCGTAGGGACGGGCGGCACTATCAGCGGCGTTGCCAAATACCTGAAAGAACAAAACCCGGCAATACGCATTGTTGGAGTTGACCCCGAAGGTTCGCTTTATACCCAGTCGGTAGCGCGTCCTTACAAGATTGAAGGTATCGGCGAGGATTTCATCCCCGGTACGGTTGACCTGAACCTAATTGACGAATGGGTGACGGTCAGTGACCGTGATGCTTTCCTGATGGCGCGTAAAGCGGTACGTGAAGAAGGCATATTGGTGGGCGGTTCGTGCGGTGCAGCGTTGGTCGGCGCTCTGGAAGTCGCTAAAAATCTGGATGAGTCAAAGGTTGTGGTAGTATTGCTGCCGGACAGTGGACGCAGTTACCTCAGCAAAATTTACAATGATGCCTGGATGCACGATCAGGGCTTTACCGAGCGTTTTCCTTCTCATCCCCGCGTATTTGACCTTATTCACAGCCATAAACCCGGACAAAACGAGCCACCTTTCTTTACCGTTCGAGCCGATGAGACGGTGGCGGAAGCGATTTCGCTGCTGCACCAACACGGAATCAGCCAATTGCCCGTTACCGGAGAATTGAGCTTAACCGGTAAGCATGTGATCGTGGGAAGCCTTCAGGAAAGAACCCTGCTTGAGAAAATCTTCAAGAATCCTGAAATCGTAATCCAAACCGTTGAGCAAATAATGGATACACCCTTGCCCACGGTAGATGAAAGCGAAGAGATCGAAGCCATTATCAGTCTTTTTACGCCATCCACCCCCGCACTGGTAATTGAGCATGAGGGCGAACCGGTAGGCATTATCAGCCGTAGCGACCTGCTAGAATTTATTGCACAACAACGCAAAAATCAGTAGAAAAAAAGAGACAAGGGGCGTAAGCCCCTTGCCTGTCGCGAAAGCCCATTTATTAGTAACTTTCAGCCAGATAGAAAATAGACCTATGTAGCTAAAGGAATCCGAGCGGGGTTCTCAGGGGTGCAACCCCTGTGCGGGGTGGCAAGGGGTGTCCCCTTGGGCTCCTCTCTCCTCTTCCCCCTTGAGGGGGTAGGGGGTGAATAGTTACGTAACTTCATCTTTAATTCGCAAGCAAGGTAAATTCTTTAGAGTTAAATACTATGTTTTCGAGTTGGTACTTGGCATAGGTGTAATCACCTTCGGGCATATGCCAGATGGCATCTCCATATACTGGTACTTTCCTTCCCTCAAAATCTCTGTAATCTTTTACCGGGGTTGACCATCTATAGCTGGCGTAATCTTTCCCATCCAGTGACAAAAATCTGTCGTCCGAGGAAAAATCAATCAACTCCCCTTTTTCGTTGAAATAGAGGGTTGCGCTAATAGTGATATTGTTGTGAGTAAACCAAGCCTTTGCTGTCAGGGAGTCTAGAGCTTCCCACTTAATGTTTTTGTCAATAAGCGTGGCTGGCGCAAACATACACATTTCGTTAAATATGGTTACATTCTCACTCTGGTTCATTTTTGCGCCTTTCGCATCTGCAACCTGAAGCAACGAGGCTACTTTTATCTGCATGGTAGCGCTGTTACCAGTATAAGCATGCAAGCCATCAAACGGAACACCGAATAAATCGGATTGGATATAGAACAAGCGGGCAGGCTCATCAAAGAAATCATACTGTTGGGCTTTGACGGTTATCCAATCGCTTTTGGGTGACTGTTTCATATTACCGGAATTTATCGCCCAGAAATTATAGACTCTGGGCTTTCCGATTACGCCGGTATAGCGTAAATAGTTCTGTACAGGCGCAGGAAGATGCGCAATGTCGTTCTCGCTGACAATCGAATTATCTGAAATAGGGCGGATTCTTTCTTGCACCGCTGCTTTGTACATGTTTTGAAAGCTAGTGGGCAGAACGTTCAATGATGCGATGAAAACCGGAATTAATATTAAAATATTAGCCACAGTGCCAAACTTTGCATCGTCCCAATTTTGAATAATTAATATTTGGGATAGCACAAGCGCTACTACCCCTATTAGCCACCAATAATCAAATTTGGTGAAAAATAACACCAGCGTAGCCAAAAACAGTAGCGTAGTTAGCAACCAGATTATTCCAGATACTTTAGAAATAGGTTGTGTCAGTTGGCTCATTTCCGCAAAATTAAAAGCCTTCACAAAGCCCATCAAGTGTATCAGACCATGTACTATAACGATGAAAGCGAAAAATATTTTAAGCATAAAACCTCCAATTTTAAGTTAATTCTCCCTTGACTTTTTCTAAATGTAATTTAAATCTCTCCAAATAACCCAAAAGGTTGTTCAGTTCAGTTTGATCAAACTCGTCAAAAAGCAGAACCAAATTATCATTATCCCTATTGCCCCTAGCTTCATTGAGCCTATCAAGTTTTTCGGTAGTTCGTACTACCGTAGTGCGTTTGTCTGACTTGGAAGGTACAAGTTCCACGAAGCCATTTTTTTCAAGATTTTGGGCAATTACTTTCACATTTTGATGTGAAGTGCTGAGAATTTTGGCTATAGTTGAAATAGAAGGGTCTTCTATATTGGACGCTATCGCAAGAACTAGCCATTGTTTCGTCGTCACCTGCTGTTCAGCGTAAACGCTATCAAAAACATTAGCCAAAGCTTTTTCGATAACAAAAAAATCAAAAAATAATTGTGCCATCTCCGGTTTGAATTCATGTGCCTTTGTCATATTTACAATATACCGCCTCTTGTTATATAGGTAATATATTACCTTTCTTATATAGGTAGTATATTACCTATTTTCATTTTGTCAAGACTTCCCACCAAATTGGGTTTTTGCCGTTCAGAATTATATCAAGATAAGCATGCTAGAGGAGAAGTTTTATCAATTGGGCGTGGTTTCTGAGCTTTTTTCTGCCGCGCATTGTCGTTTTCGGGAGTTGTCTGCTATCTTTCTGGAAACTAGGGCTGTGTAGAGTGGTAATTGAGGAAATAAAGACAAGAGGTTTTAACCCCTTGCCTGTAGCAAATATCTTTAATGCTTCTTCTGGGGATTGCTCTTGTACCATTCCACTGTTTCGTGGATTGCCGCACGCACCGGAGTAGCTTTTATACCAAAGGTGTTTTCAAACTTACGACTGTCCACTACAAAGGGCTTTTCAAACTCATACATCATTTCTACCGTCTCGCGTGCGCCGGGAATAAACAACCCTGCCATCCGCATCATTGTTTTACTTATTCCGCTCATTTTTGGCGGGAGTTTGATTTCCTCGAATACCAGATTAAGGAATTGGCGGGTGGTGATGGTCTCGGAATTAGGTACATGCCAAACCTGCCCTAACGCCTCGTCCCGCAAACCCAATGTCGCCAGACCTACCCCAAAATCCTTGATATAGGTATAGGTATGCAGCGCATCTAGATCTCCTGCCGCACCAGCGGACTTACCCGCCAACGCGGGATAAAAGATTCGATTGCCTAATGCCGAATCAAGCACTTCCGGTCCAAAGAAATCGGAAGCGCGACCAATAGCGGCGCGTACCTTTCCGGCGCGATGTGCCTCCAGCAGCGTAGTAGCGATTTGAGCGCGTACTTTTCCCTTTTTGGTTTGAGCTTTATAGGGTAGGTTTTCGTTTATTTCGCCGGCTACTTCACCATACATATACAGGTTATCGCCAAAGATAAGCTTTGCGCCGGAAGCGGAAGCCGCTTCAATTGCACAAGTCATATAAGGTTCAAATTCTTCCTGCCAGCGATGATAGGCGGGTTGGGCGCATAAATATATTACCGAAGCCTCACGGCATAAAGATTTTGCACTATCGAGTTTGGTTACATCCCCTGCCACGACTTCAACACCATTGGGTACATTGGCTTTTCCGCTGCGGTTTACCATTCTCACACGCTTGCCCTGTGCCACCAACGCCTGCATAGTAGCTTTACCGAGGGGTCCGGTTCCCAGAACCAGATGCAATTCATTTGTGATACTCATTTCATTACTCCCGTTATATTTGGGTTTTAACTTATTTATTATCATTACCGTTAACAGACACAGCTTCCCTACCCAACCGATGGCGGGCAGTCTCACGATTCCCCACTGCCGGAACATGATTTGTCACAGCGGCAAGCCCAAATTTTGGCATATTGCCATAAACCGATTCATATTTACCGGGTTGCACTATATAGGTTTCGTGCCAAATCCCCACCGAACCATCCTTACCTACATTTTTGTTGAACTGTCGCCAAGCTGGTAAATGTGGGTCAGAAGGGTTTCGGGCAAACTCCTCTAGTTCTTCAAAAGAACGCCAGTATTGCACTAGCATTAGCCCTCGCCAAGATAGGAAAAATTGCCCTCCCATAAAACCCTTCTCCGGGTTTTGATAAAGCGTCTTGAGCATAGGAGTCATCGCTTTGGCAACTGGTAACCATTTAGTGACTTGCCAGAAGCGGTTGATACGCATTCCGACCATAAAAACAACGACAGGCTCATCCGAGGCGGCGGTATAGCGCCCCGCAAATATCTTTGACATTTATAACTCCTTACATTAAGGCTTAATTCAAACTTCCAGCCCAAGTTGGTGCAAGTAGGCTTTTGCCTGCAACAGATAAAGGTCTGCGGGGTCTCCGGTAGTGGGTTGGAGATGGTTGAACAATTCGAGCGTTACCAGTCCTTGGATTACTCCCCAACCGGATAGGCTATATGCCAACAACGAGGTGGAAATATCCAGCCCAATGCTCTCTGCCCATATTTTCAAATGCTGTTCCAGCTTTTCTGGCAATAGCGCATAACCTTCCGGTATCTTGACCTTACCCGCACCCCATGCCTGTGCCAAAATAATGATAAAGGTGGCGGTTGAGCGAATAGCGGCAGGCACAGTTATTTCTTTCGGCGCTTTGTAACCCGGTATGGGAGTGCCAAAAATCAGTGCGTAAAGGGTTGGGTTAGCCAACGCCCATTCGCGATATGCCAGCGTAGCTGCCAAAAAACGCGCCCCGTATTCGGCTTCGGGATGCTTCGCGGCTTCAGCCTCTATTTTTTCGGCTAAAGAAGTGTAAGCATCCACAAGCAAAGCTGTTACCAGTTCATCGCGACTGGCGTAATAGTTGTAGAGAGCAGGAGCGGACATACCCATTTGTGCTGCAATCGCCCGCAAAGACAAGCCTGCCGCGCCTTGCTCTGCCATTTGTTGTTGCGCCACCCGCTTAATTTCTTCGTGGGTCGCTTCTCGCAGTTTTTCTCGTCGGCTTTGTTTAATCATTTTCTATAGACGGTGTTAGTTTTATTTACTATGTAAGTTTTATTAACGCTGTTAATATTATATGGTGGTGTTAATCAATTGTCAAGAGGTTTATGGGATTATTTTGGAAAATTTGCCCGCCTTTGAGGGCTGTGCTAATATTCACGATGTTACGGTAATAATTGAGCAGGAAGGAGAACATTCTGAGCAAGCAGTACATCAATTGGGCAGATATTCAACGGATGGTAAACCAGATTTTGCGCGATCTACCCAATGACTACGACAACATTCTGGTAATAACTCGCGGGGGTATGGTTCCGGCTTGCCTAATCAGCGAAAAAACCAATATCCGCAACATACTGGTAGCGGCAGTTATGTTCTATGAAGGACAAAAGCGGCGTGACGAACCCATCTTCCTGCAATTCCCAGAAGATTCACAGGTATATGGACACAAAGTGCTGGTAGTAGATGATGTGTGGGATACCGGACAAACGGTAATGGTGGTGCGTGAAAGGCTTCTTCGCGCCGGAGCAAAAGTAGATGTGGCAGTTTTGCACTTCAAGCCAAGCAACAGCCAATTTCCACCTACTGAGAAACCGGATTTCTATGCGGAAGAGACAGATGCCTGGATTGTGTATCCTTGGGACCCTGAAAGGTAATAGCCCTTCTTGTTAATTCCCATAAATGAGACTTTGATTGAGCAGGTGCGGCAGCAAGCGCAAGTTTCGCCCCGCCGCCGCGCCATCCATCGCTTCCACGCACATCCCGACCCGATACAGCGTATGCTGAATGCGGTAGAACCTGACAGCTATGTAATGCCGCATAAACATGAGAATCCTGATAAAGTCGAGGCGTTTATCATTCTGAAAGGACGCGCCGCCCTGTTCAGTTTCGATGAAAGCGGTACGCCTACCGGTTGCGTTTTGCTGGAAGAAGGAACAACCCGGCTTGGGGTAGAAGTACCACCTCGCACTTGGCACAGCCTCGCCGCTCTCGAATCCGGTACAGTGTTGTATGAGGTGCTGGAAGGTCCATATTTAGAGGAAACCCATAAAACTTTTGCCGTTTGGGCGCCTCCCGCCGATGATTTTGAAGCGGGGTTGGCATGGGTGCAGCGTTTAAAAGAACATTTTGGAATAGGCTAAAGATGGTAACCCTTAAAATTGAGAAATTGTTGGAATTGGGCATCTCCAAAATGACCCGCAACGGTGTGCCGCAGGTTGAGGCGGAAATCGCCGCGCCGATTTATCTGGAGGCGGAACTTTGGGGCAAGCGCACACATGGCTTTCGCCACCTGTACAATAACTTGATTCAGTATCAAGAGGGGGCTAGTCGCCGCACCGAACTGACGGTACAGCGCGAAACACCCGTGTCCGCGCTGGTGGATGGCGGTTTCCACTTTCCCTATTACATTCACCACTACGCCAACAAACTAGCAATTGCCAAAGCGCAGCTAAACGGTGTGGCGTTGGTGGGCATGCGCAACGGCGGGGCGAGCGGGTTACTAGGCTATTACAGCCAAATGATGGCAGAAGCAGGTTTAATCGGAATTGTGATAAACACCGCCCCTTCAGTGGTTGTGCCGCCCGGCGGGATAATACCCATGCTCAGCACCAACCCACTCACCATCGGCGTTCCGCGCAAGAATAAGCCCCCGGTGGTTTTGGATATGGCAACCAGCGCCGGAACTTTCAACCAGATTCTAGTAGCGCAGCGCGATAAAAAGTCTTTGCCAGAAGGCATGGCAGTTGATTTACAAGGTAAACCTACCACCGACCCCTTCGCCACGATGGATGCCACCAACCGCCCGCGCCTGTTGCCCTTTGCAGGATATAAAGGCTATGGCTTGGCATTTATGTTTGAGCTTATGTGCAACTCGATGCTTGGTACTCAAACGGGCAATGACAAAATCGACCCGATAATTCATCAACCCGCCCATTTCAATGGTCTGTATTTGGCAATTCGCCCCGATTTGTTCGTAGATGAGGAAGTGTTCGAAGCACAAGCCGAGCAGCTAATCCACGATATTAAAGCCAGCGATAAAGCGCCGGGCGTTACCGAGATTCGCTTGCCGGGAGAAGAAAGCCAGCGGCGCAAAGCCGAAATTCTGGCAAAGGGCGAAATCGAGCTTGAAGACCATACCTATGAGTTTTTGCTGAGTTAATTTATAAATGTACTATAGGCATGAAGATAAAATCAGGCTGGGCGATTTCTTAAAGGTAGTAGCGCTGCTGCTTACCCCACTACCTTTTCTCATTATTTGGTTAATCTTGTCAAACATACCGCCCGGACCTGATACAGGACTAGCGCAGCAAGTAACGGAAGCAGAGCAGCGTTGGAACGCGCACGGCATCACCGATTACCGTATCAGCGTGTTAACTTTTTACAGTGGGAATTGGGAGTTTACCTACAATATGACCGTTAGAGGAGGAGTTGTCACAGATTATACTGCTACCTGTAAACGAGGCGCGCTTAACCCTGTATGTCCGCCCCCTCCTTATAATCTTGAAGAATTTACCATCCCGGTGATTTTTGGTTTGGCAAAAGAATATGCCCCGCAAAATGGAACTTGGCATGGAAAAAACAACGAGAAAACCAAAGTAGAGATTGAGTTTGACCCGGTCTATAGTTACCCGTCTAGAATATATTACGACCCGACATTAATTTTCTCTACCGATGATGAAAGACACATAATTGTAAAATCTTTCGAGAAATTTTAGCCCCTACTTCCTGCTCCCTTTCATCATACCTAGCTTGGGGATATGTGCCGTTAAATCTTTACCACACCTGAACCTTTAATCTTGCCGTATTTGAGGTCTGCCAACGCCTGATTTAACCCGTCCAAATCGAAAAGCTGCGTTTCGGTGCGTACCGGAATCTCTGCCGCCACCCTCAGCAGATCAAGCGCATCTTGGCGGGTGCTGTTCGCCACACTGCGGATGGTGCGTTCTCCGTATAGCAAAGGATAATCAAACTGCGGAATGGGAGTCATGTAAATACCCGCCAACGCCAGCGTGCCGCCCTTATCCAGCCTCTTTAACGCCTCCACCACCAAGCCGCCAGCAGGGGCAAAAATTATCGCGCTATCCAGCGGCGGCGTTTCCTCGCCCACCCCGCCCACCCATTTTGCGCCTAATTCTCGCGCCAATTGCTTGTGGTTTTCGCCGCGCGTATATACATACACCTCGCAACCCCAGTGTTGGACAATTTGGAGGGAGATATGCGCCGATGCGCCAAATCCGTACAACCCTAATCTCCCGCCCGGTTTGATTTCGGACAGGCGCAAGGCGCGGTAGCCGATTACTCCGGCGCAAAGCAGCGGAGCGGCTTCAATATCGCTGAAACGTTCGGGAATGGGATAAGCGAAAGCTTCATCCACCACATGATATTCGGCATAACCACCATTGGCATCATATCCGGTGAATTTGCCGTGTTCACACAGATTTTCCAGCCCCTTTTGGCAATAGCAGCAGGTCTGGTCGGTGCGATACAACCATGGCACGCCCAATCGCTGACCGATACTGAAACGGGTTGCGCCTTCGCCAAGCTTGTCCACCACCCCCACAATCTGATGACCCGGCACTACTGGACTCAGATGGGGCGCAATTTCGCCCTCTACAATATGCAAATCGGTATGGCACAAGGCACACACATGCACTTTAAGGCGAAGCTGATTCGGAGCAGGTTCAGGGATGGGTAAATCTTCCAATACCAGAGGTTTAGTATCAATGTCACTCGGTTGGCGTAAAATCATGGCTTTCATGGATTCACTCCCTAGAATCAAAAAAGGCGCACACACTTAAACGCCCTTGATTATACACCAACCAAATTTATGGTACTAATTATTTGAGTCGGTCGAAGCGACCATGAATTCTTCTTTGCCGACGGTTTCTTGCAAGGTTCTCAAAAGAGTTTTACTAAGATTTGCCTTCTCAATTGTTTTTGAAACCAGTTCTTTCAACTCCATCAATTCTTCAGCACTCAAACCCGGAATCGAATCGCAAAAATCAATGGTTATCGAAACCGTGGTAAGGTAATTCGAAATATCATGTTGGTATTTTGACAGTTGCTTGAGCTGAACTATAAATTTAGAGAAATCCGACATAACGGCACCTCTTTTCAACGTGACTTATTTCATCCTAGCTCAAATTGGTAAAAGCCAGTATTAAAAAAAGTTAATATTTAGTAAAAGCAACTAGCTAGCCTGAAATGTTTAGCACCAATTCTTATGATGCTATAAGTATCAGAATTTCACCACGATTAATATTGCCATTGCCAAAGGGATTGGGAGCATCCTCTTTGAATGCCACTACCAGAACGCCATAATGCTCATTCGCGCCGTTCAAGTATAACCATTGCCACGAAATATTTCCTGCATCGCTGGCGGATATAGCCTCAAGCTTCAAAGTGTGCTGGATTGCGGCGGTTCGGTAATATTGAGCGACCGAATCGACGCTTACCCCGCTAACACGCAATGCCCGGTATTGGTTGAAACCAAGCGGCTCTATTAATCCAACTCTTAGCTTGTCATTCTCAGTAAGTGTGGTTGTCAATTTGCGTAGATAAGCCAGCTCCACTTCATTATCTATTGTTATAAACTGAGAAGCGGGATATTGCAACCACAACTCGCTCGGTATGAAAAAGTTTGGTGCGGCTGTTGGTTGTGGTGGTATCGCACCTGCCGCCGCAGTAGTAGCAGCCGCGGTAGTAGCAGCAGCCACAACGGTAGTTGCTGCCGCATTGGTGGGTTGTCTTGCCGCTACCGCCGCTATTGTCGTTGCCGCTGCGGTTGTATTGGGAAGAGCCGCTTTAGGCGCACCGACAGCGCTATCACTAACGCTACTCTCATTAGAAGAAGCGGCGAGACCAGCAGTAGGTAACTGCTGAGCTACGCCAATGCCCTTCGTAGTGCTGAAAGTTTTGGATTCGTTAGAAAGCACAATGAAGAATAGCAGCCCAACCGCCAGCACCAACGTTGCGAACCCCCCTACCATATAAGGCGATAAGCGAAAACCCGTGGATCGCACTTTTAACGGGGCAACGCGAGATAACTGCTCTCGTCTGATTTGCGCCATAATCCGGGTACGCCGTGATTCCAGTTCTACCGATTCTAGGGTAGAATTAATATCCTCACGCACACGAAAGTGGAATTCTTCCTCGTTATTAAATTGTGGCTTAAATTCTTTAGCCAATTTAATTATCCTCATAAAGCGCTTTAAAAGCTTTGCGCGCCCGGAACAACTTTTGCCTCACCGCTCCGGTGCTACAATCTAGCGCTTCTGCAATTTCGTCATCATCAAAGCCCTGCGCATCCATCAATAGCGCCGCCGATTGATCGGACGGAAGCTTTTTCAAGACCCCGATAATAGCATCGCGCTTTGCTATCGACTCTGCCGTATCAGCCGAAGGGTCGGGCAATTCCAGCGCAGGGGCTTCCTCGTCATTATTCTGCCCAAAAAAGGGCAATGGAAGCCATGGAACGGGGCGTTTCTTGCGCTTCTCGCTCCTGACTTTATTTAAAGCTATTTTATACAACCAAGCCGATAATTTAAGGTCAGCAGGCATGGAAGGCAGGGCGCGGTATGCCGAGACAAAAGTCTCCTGTACCAAGTCCTCCGAAAGCTCACGCTCATTTACTAACCCGTAAATAAAACGCGAAAGCTTCGGTTCAAATTCCATTACAATCCGCTCAAATGCTGCTACCTCTCCGGCTTTTGCTTTTGCAACCAGTTCAGCTTCAACAGAGATTTTCCGCACTCCTTTTGCTCACGGTTAACTCTGCTTTCACTATATATAACGCAAAGCAATTAGTCAAAATTACAGCCTCTAACAGCGGTTTATAGTACTTACAATTGAGAAAAAGGTACTGTGTTGATTTAATGTTTCTCGTAATATCCAACCTGTAACATTAACTTATACAATTCATTTTGGTTTAATTAGGCTATCAGTTTCAGGAGTGCTATATGTACAATTACGCTACCCCAACCATGTATTCAACGTTACCGCAAGCTACAAACCTGAATAGCCTAGAACACATTGATAAAGCAATAGCGCGGCGCTTGAACCGATGTACAAATCCTGAGCAAGTTATTTATGAATTGGCGAAAGCAACCAGCCTGTTGCTAAAAGCGCGGTCTGCCTTCGCTATTCTCGCCTTAGCTGAGCAAAAACCGTGCCTTGCTTCCTATCCAGAGGCGCATTTCTCGGAAGGGCATATCCTGAAACTATTGGAATTTACCCGCGATACAGGACTTGAAATACCGGGTGGTTATGAGCAACCGGGCAGAAAAAATACCCCCCAACTTTTATTTGCGCCGGTGCGGATTAATGAGGTAATAGTTGCCGGACTCGGTATGTACGATAAGTTGGGCGGTTTCACTAACAGCGATAATGAAACACTCATTTATCTGGCGGGGGTTGCCGGACAATGGCTTGAAAAGCTCTTTCGCACTCGTTAAGCTTCCTGAAGGATAGTTTGCCTGCTTTTTACAAGCGGGCATATTTTAGGATACGGCTACAAAGCCGTTATCCTCACACCAGATCGCAAACGCTTCTTCGGCGCTTTCCGCTTCGATTACCGCCCGGTCTTTCTCGCCGTTAGAAATTTCCCACGCTACCTGAAAAATCGTACCTTCGCTGGTAACGATCACCACCGCTTCATCCTTACTACCATCTTCGTAAACACACATAGCTGTAAAGGTTTTCTTCATTGTTCCGCTTCCTTCTATTACTCCAAATCCTCGCCCGGAGACTCTTCTTTAAGTTCTTTCCAAGCTTCCCGTACTACCTCATTGATTATCGAAAAGTTATAACCACGCCGTGCCAGAAAGCCGCCCATTTTGCGGTAAAAGCCTGCCCAATCTTCGCCAGCCAAGCTATGTGCCTTGCGCCGCGCCAGTTCTAGAGCCTGCTGCTCCTCCAACGTGCGCTCTTCGCCATCCTCGCTTTCTTGCGGAGTAGCCAGTACAGCATTGACTGCTTCATCAATCTGTTCCTCTTTTACCCCCTTAGCCGATAACTCGCGCTTGATTAACAAGCTTCCGCGCGGCGCATAACTAGTGCGGCTTTGCACCCACATACGCGCAAACTCTTCATCATCCAGATATTTTAGCTCTTTCAAACGAGCCAATACGCGCGAAACGGTGGAAGTAGCGATATCGGGGTAAGCACGCTTAAGTTTGTTGCGGATTTCCGCCTCGGTATGAGCGCGGCGGGAAAGCATATTTAACGCTGCCGACAATGCCCGATGGTAAAGATCGGCGCTTTGTAGTTCTGCCACCGCTTCAGCGTCCAGATATTTCCCGGCGATAAGGCGCTGCTCTGCCGCCAATATAGCGGTTAGGCTAAAGGCATATTGCCCATCCAGAAATATATTGACTCGCTCATGGTCGGTTTTCTGGGTATCAACCGAAGTGATAATACCACTCCCGTGAAACTGTGGTTGTGGCGGTTTATTTGATCTGAACATGTATTTCCGGCTTTATAAAATAAATCGGGTTTCAAGCTACAAGCTGTTGAAGCCCGTAGCCTAAAACCCAAAGGCAGTTTAAAATTCGAGGTCTTCGGCTTCATCTTCCGGTTCAGGCTCAATAACCGCTACACCATAGCCATTACCCGAAGGCAAAGCACGGTCAGGGTTAGATTGCTGCCGAATCTGGCTTTCTATCTCTTCCGCTACATCAGGGTTTTGCTTGAGATATTCTTTGGCATTTTCACGACCTTGCCCAAGACGAGCATCGCCAAGATAGAAGAAAGCCCCACTCTTGCGGATAATGTTCATTTGGACACCGACATCAATCAAATCGCCTTCTTTGCTGATACCAGTCCCAAACATAATATCAAATTCAGCTTTGCGGAAAGGAGGCGCAACCTTGTTTTTTACTACCTTAACCCGCACGTGGTTTCCGGTTTCTTCCTGTCCATTCTTAATCGCTTCCACCTTGCGAATATCCAAGCGCACCGAAGCATAGAATTTGAGAGCATTACCGCCGGTAGTGGTTTCGGGATTGCCAAACATCACCCCGATTTTGCTACGTAATTGGTTGATAAAGATAAGGCAGGTGCTGCTTTTACTGACGGCAGCCGTCAATTTGCGCAGTGCTTGCGACATCAAACGTGCCTGCAAACCGACATGCGAATCGCCCATGTCGCCTTCAATTTCGGCGCGAGGAGTAAGCGCAGCCACACTATCAATCACTACCACATCAATTGCGCCACTACGTACCAAGGTTTCGGCAATTTCCAACGCTTGCTCACCCGTGTCCGGTTGAGAAATATAGAGGTTGTCAAGGTCAACACCACAGTTACCGGCATAAATCGGGTCAACCGCATGTTCTACGTCTATATATGCGCCAATTCCACCCGTTTTTTGAGCTTCGGCAACAATGTGATAAGCTAGCGTAGTTTTACCAGAAGATTCAGGACCGTAAATTTCGATGATACGTCCGCGCGGTATTCCACCTACACCTAGCGCAATATCCAGCGAAATTGAGCCGGAAGAAATAGCCTCAACCGCCATTTTTGCGCTAGCATCGCCCATTTTCATAATTGAGCCTTTACCAAAGGCTCGCTCTATTTGAGTTATGGCAGTATCGATAGCTTTATCGCGCTCGCGATCTGTCCCTTTTTCAGTAACTGTTTTTTCTTCCTTCTCTACCGAGTTTTTAGAGCTACCTTTAGCCATATTTTTCTCGCTTTTTCACTTTCTGCCGGTTAAGGCTTTTTATTTGACACGGTTCAACCTGAATATGCATCAAATCGGAAGATTTGTTCTATTATTACATCAGGATTTTAGCCCATTTGTGCCAATTAGTCAATTGTTCTTTAATCTCCGCCGTTGTCCACTATATCGAAAGAGAGAGACATCAGGGGTAATTTTAAACTTAAACCGGCATGATTAACATAAGAGAAATAGCCGTTTTTCCGGTCAGCAGAATTGAAAAAATCGTCTGCAATTTCCTTGAACAGCTTTTCAGCACGTTTGATAATAGCATCGGTATGGTTTGGGGTTGTGATTATTACAAAGTCATCGCGCCCGGCGTAACCTACGAAAGCATCCTTGTTACCTTTATCGTCCACTGCTTGCTTCAAAATGCCGGCAATTTTCCGCAGGACTTGATCGCCTTTCTGAAAAGAATAAACTTCATTGTAAGAAGTGAAGTTTTCAATATCAGCATAGATGATTGACCAAGGTTTATTTGATTTTGTGTGCTTCTGAATAGCCATTTGCACCGCACGACTTCCCGGAAGCCCGGTTAGCTTAGAAAAATCCGTTTGGTTGGCATGATGCAACTGGGCGCGCACCCGAATCAACAATTCATCCGGGTTAAAAGGCTTGGTAATGTAATCATCCGCACCAGTTTCATAACCAGAACTACGGTCGTGAGTAGCGCTACGGGCGGTTACCATGATTATTGGTATATGGCTATACTGAGCTTCGCGCTGCATAAAACGACTGACATCATAGCCACTCATCCCGGGAAGCATTAAATCAAGTAAAACGAGGTCGGGTGGGTCAGTTTGAATAGAGGTAAGTGCATCTTCGCCACTATAGGCTTTATTTACCTCATAGCCTTCCGCTACAAGGGTTGCCTCCACCATATCGGTTATAAAAGGCTCGTCGTCAACAACCAGAATTTTAGTCATGGGAATGTTCTCTCATTCTATGATTTGCAGGTTTTCCTTGAAGATAAAACAGTGTCCCATCAGTCCCTAATATTATAAATTAAATCGCCCGGTTTGCAATACACTATATCAGAACTACCAACACCCCTAAAAGAGTAACTAAGGCTCCAAATAGCGAACTAATGGATGGAACCTGACCGTAGAATGCCCAAGCAAAAAATACCCCCAACGTTACTTCTTGTGTCGCAATTACATTCACATAGGTAGCATTCAAGCGGCGCAACCCGGCATTGTAAAGCGTATGACCTAAGCCTAACGGCACAATCCCTAGCCCTAGCAGCGCCAGCGCCGGTCCCCACGAGTATAACTTAAACCCCTCTCCTAATGAAAAACTGAGCAAAGCCGCCGGAAACATCCATAGCATGGCAAAACCGTACAACCCAAAAGCGTAGGATAAGAGCGAATAGTTATTCCTTTCACGCCTACCCGCAATTGAGTATAAACCATAGGCAACTGCCGAAGCCAGCGCCATCGAATCTCCTAGCAGCATTTCAGGCGTTAGCTTTGGCTCAAACCCCGCAAGTATCCCCACTCCCAACGCTGCTATAGCCACCCCCCCCCAACGCCGTTTACTGATATGTTCCTTCAGGAAAATGGCTGAGAAAATTGCCACAAAAGCGGGCGAAGTATAAACCAGTGTTAGTGTATGCGCAGCAGTGGTAAAGCTCAAGCTAGCAATATAAAGTACAAAATGTGCGGCGGTTATCAGCCCGTAAAGCGCGAAACGTGGCAGACTTTTCCGCTTGATTCCCAGTGGCTCATGCGTAATTTTGAGCAGAGTAAAAATAAACAGAGTAGCGATAATAAGTCGCCAGAAGGATTTCTCCACCGGGGGAACAGGATTGGCATATAATACCATCACTGCGCTGGTTCCAAAGAACCCAACCGCTACCAGCGAATAGATTAATCCAAGCCGCTTTTCTTTCTGGGCTTCGCCATGCTGCGCTACCTCTTGGACAAGCGCCTCCGTTTCATGCGCCACGGCTATTTTAGACCGCACCTGCCGTTGTTCCCGCACCCGCCATCAGCAAGCCGAGTTCCTCGCGAGTTACCTTATCCGCCTCAACAATTGCTACAACACGTCCTTTGTACATCACGGCGATGCGGTCAGAAAGAGACATAACCTCGTCCAATTCGCTGCTGACCAATAACACTGCCACCCCCGCATCGCGCTGTTCCACCAAGCCATTATGGATAAATTCGATTGAGCCGACATCCAAGCCACGAGTAGGCTGTACCGCAATCATCAACTTATTCTTGCGACTGAATTCACGCCCTACCACGCATTTCTGCTGATTGCCCCCGCTAAGTGAGCCACTGGGAGTTTGTACCGTAGGAGTACGCACATCAAACCGTTTCACCAACTCTAGCGCGTATTCATCTACCTTTTTTTCATTGATAGTTAGTCCGTTTGAGAAAGGTTCGCGATAATACGAACTCAGCACCATGTTGTAATCCACGCCAAACGAAAGCACCATTGCGAAACGTTGCCGATCTTGCGGTATATAGCCCACGCCTGCTTCCGTAATTTTGCGAGTGCTAGAATGTAGCAAATCCATACCGTTTAGAGTTGCGCTTCCTCCGGTGGCATGTCGCAGATGAGTCAGCACTTCCACCAATTCAATTTGACCGTTCCCCTCAACTCCGGCTACTCCCAATATTTCACCAGTTCTAACACTAAGGCTTGCACCTTGCAAAATTGCCACGCCGCGATCATCCAGCGCTTTCACATCATGCACCACCAGCACTTCTTCACCGGGATGTGAGGGACCTTTATTAACCTGTAATACCACTTCGCGCCCAACCATCAAAGAAGCTAAACTGGCTTCAGTCGCTTTGGAAAGATCATCCACGCTACCCACCACCTTGCCGCCCCGTAATACCACTACCCGGTCAGCTATTTGCAATACCTCTCTAAGTTTGTGGCTGATAAAGATAACCGATTTGCCCTGCGCGGTGAAATTGCGAATAATGTTTGCCAGATCATCCGCTTCCTGCGGAGTAAGCACCGAAGTGGGTTCATCAAGAATAAGGATATTGGCATTGCGGTAAAAAGCCTTGACAATCTCAACCCGTTGTTGCATCCCTACCGTCAGATCGCCTACCAACACATTAGGGTCTAAAGCTAAGCCGTAGCGGGCGCTCAACTCAGAAATATTTTTAGAAGCCGTCTTGAGGTCTAAACGCCCGCCCCCTTTGGCTATTTCGTTGCCCAGTATAATATTCTCGGTGACGGTGAGGGTGGGAACTAACATAAAATGCTGATGTACCATGCCGATTCCGGCGCGAATTGCCTCGTTAGGTCCACTGAATTTTAGCGGTTTGCCGTTCAGTAATACTTCCCCTTCATCAGGGTGGTATAGCCCGTACAGAATATTCATCAGAGTGGATTTGCCCGCTCCATTTTCACCCAGAAAAGCCAGAACCTCGCCCCGCTGTAGTCTGAAATTTATATTATCATTTGCCAAAACGCCCGGAAAGCGTTTGGTAATTCCGCGCACTTCAAGTACAGGGGCTTCTCCACTTTGATCAAGCTGAGCCAATTATAATCCTCACAATCAGGTAAAAAATTTCGGCGAACTTGCAGATATTTTAGCAGAACTACTGCTACCCGTCTAACATTAAATTACCGACTTCGCTTTTTCAGCACGTACAACTTTTGTAGACCATAATCGCCAATTTGGGGAAGAAGTGCGCTGACGCGATGCAAGAAGCCACGATAATTACGTTGCCCATTGCGCACAAAGAAGGGGTAAATTGCCCAAGTAAGCACATAGTAGGTACTGCTAAAATGTTTGATGCGTTTAACTTCGAAATAAGGCTCTATAAAACGTAGAATTTCCGGCTCATCCAGATAACAGTTATGCCAGAGTGGGGACATCGCTTCCAGACCTAATTTCTGGCGCAATCTATTTAGTTTCTCAGAGCTTTGTACTGTAACTTCTGAGACCATGAAAAGTCCGCCCGGTTTTAACACCCGGTGCGCTTCTAAAATCGCCGCCTTTTGATAAATCGGGCTACCTAGATTGATTAAGGTGCGTTTGGTATAAACCTTATCAAAAGTATTATCGGCAAAATCCAATTTCAGGAAATTGTTTACCTTGAAAAAAGCCGCCCCTTTAATATGCCCTGCCCGACTGAGGTTTACATTGGCATGTTCAATCATACTGGGCGCATAATCAATGCCGGTAATCCGAATCTGGCGCATCCGTGCCAGTTGCAAGGTAGTATAGCCATTGGCGCATCCGGCATCCAGCACCGTATCGTCATCATTGATATAGCGCGCCAGTACCAAACCTTCACGTTGCAGCATTGTCTCATCTACCCAACTTGCGCTTGGGGACAAGCCATACTTGCGACCACGCTGTTCCCAGTGATGGCGAATCGGTTCCAGATCGCGCGGCAAGTCGGTTAACCGATTACTTACATTACCGCTATCGGCGCTGGGATGCCTGCTGGGAGTATGACGTACAAAACTGGCATTTATTTCGTTTTTTTCAACGTGGGTAGGAACTTCTTCAGAACTCATGCTTAACTTCCCGCAGCAAAACTGAAATTGCTGTACTCGCTTCAACGTAATTCTGCATGGCAGCACGCTTTGATGTGGATAATTATAACAGATTTACAACTTAAGAAAAGGTTAAATAGCTGTCAGATTATATATATTTTCTGACCGTCTATATGCCCTATATCAGGATTTGTTTTCTTCCATCAAATGGCGTAAGACATCTTTAAGAAGGTTTAAATCACGGCGCGGCAAATTATTGATGCGGTCTGGAAGCAGATACACCCGCAGTTCAGGGTCATTGATTTCCGGACGACTAGTATTGTTATTAGTGGTACGATGACCCGCCATCTCCAACAACGCATCTTCACTCAACCCAAAGTAAATGGCTATCTTCCGCAGTGTTGCGGGGTCAGGATGACGGTATCCGCGCACAATATTACCTAGAGTAGCTTCGCCAAGCCCTGCTGCAAGGCTTGCGGCTCTTAAGGATATATTGCGTTCGCGGCAGAGGCGGTCTAGATAAAGAGCAAGAGGAGATTGGCTATTTCTCTTCCCGTAAGAATCATCTTTAGGTTTTCTTCCCACACAAATCTCCAAAGTAGCTATATGTCAGGTGAATTGATAGTACAAAGAGCATTTCCTAAAGTTTAGCAGAATTCGAGGCGTTTGTAAATTTCGTTCAATACCTTTTTACTCTACTATACCCTGTATTGAATGGTACTAATTAGAATTTTAGAGGTGAAATTAATAGCTGTAATAGAATCCACAAATGTAGGTAGATAGCTAAACTTTAACAGCTTTGCGCTATTTCCAGTCCTCACAAATTTGTGCTTTCAAAAATGCAAGTCGGTTAGAATCAAAACGATAAGTTGTGAATAATAGGGTGCGTGCAAGCATAATAGCCCAAATAATTTGAAAAGAAAGGTGTGCCTGTACAAATCGAGCTTCGAAGTATTCTCGAACGAATATTTTGCAAATTTGTTTTGTTTGTGATAAAATTTACAAACTTAAGTCTTCAGTAACCTTACGAAATATCTTGAGATCCGCCTGAATCAGTTTTTCCAGGAGCCTTCATCAAGAATCGGGATTTTTTGCAACGGGATTTTGCCCCGGCTTATTAGAGTTTGCCTTGCCACCGTTTCGACGGAGAACAGTTTTGATAATCAAGATCAGTTGAATTCAGAGAGGAGCTATTATATTTTATGCTTACGAGTATGGAAAAACCCCAAACCCAATCCAGCCCTATTGTAATTGAAAGCCCAATTGCCGACCCCGGTCCGTTGGGATTGGCAGCATTTGCCGTCACCACCTTCATTTTAAGCCTGAACAACGCCAAAATTACCGCCCCAGAGTTAGCACAATTATTTGTACCGCTGGCTCTATTCTACGGCGGGTTGACACAATTGCTGGCGGGTATGTGGGAATTTAAGAAGAATAACACCTTTGGCGCAACCGCTTTTTCGACCTATGGCGCGTTCTGGTTGGCGTTGGGTGCATTAAAAGTTATGGAAAACCTAAAGATAGTAACCTACGGCTCGTCCGGCAAAACCGGCGTGGGCGTATTCCTAATCGCTTTTGCTATCTTTACCCTCTACATGTGGGTAGCAACTTTCCGCATTAACTGGGCGCTGTTCACCGTGTTCACCTTGCTAGAGATAGCTTTCGTGCTGCTCATTCTCGCCGACCTCGGCTTTATTACCAGTGAGGCGGGCGGTTACGTAGGGCTGGCAACAGCGGCGGGCGCATGGTATGTATCAGCAGCAGGTGTACTAAACCCGCTGTACAAGCGCATTCTCTTACCCCTAGGTCCACGCAATTAGCCATCCTCAAGGATACTATCAGGCAAGGGGTTTAAGCCCCTTGCTTTTGTAATTTCCACAGCAATCCGGTGTGCTATAATAACCAAGTTCTTTCTTCATGTGCGCTTAAAATTCGTCAACCGGAGTTACCACCAATTGAAATTCCCGGATTTCCTGAGACTAATCCTGCTTGCTGCTATCTGGGGTGCTTCTTACATCTTTCTCAGAATCGCTTCACCAGTACTCGCCCCTGCCTTTCTGATTGAGCTTCGGGTTGGGTTAGCGGGTATTGCGCTGGTTCTATACGCGCTAGTAGCACGTAAGCATTTCAAGAGCGATGGCAGAATTCTTCCCTTTTTTATCGTAGGTGCGCTCAATTCCGCCATCCCTTTCACCCTAATCTCCACCGCCACAATTCATTTGACCGCCTCTTATGGCGCAGTCATCAACTCCACCACTCCACTATTTACTGCATTGGTGGCAGCAATCTGGCTGAAAGACTCTTTATCTTGGCGTAGGGGCGCAGGGCTTTTGATGGGATTAATTGGGGTAGTAGTGTTGGTAGGGCTTAGCCCCTTACCGCTTAGCGGGGAAGTGATCCTCTCAATTGTGTTTGCGCTGGTTGCAAGCCTTTGCTTCGGGATTTCCGGCGTTTACATCAAGTTGGCTTTAAGAAATACTACCTCACTAACGCTTGCCACTTGGCAACAGCTAACGGCGAGTCTGCTGCTGCTTCCGCTGGCAGCCACCGGAGTGCCTGCCACCTTTCCCTCATGGGAAGTAGTGGTGAGCGTGTTAGGGCTGGCGTTTCTCTCCACCTCAATAGGGTATCTGCTTTTCTTCCGGCTCATCCAAAGCGTCGGTCCGACTCGCACCAGCACCGTCACCTTTCTAGTACCGGTTTTTAGCATCGTATGGGGTATGCTCTTCCTAAACGAATCGGTGAGTCTTGGCATGCTACTTGGCTTTGGGATAGTGCTGGCAAGCGTAGTGCTGGTAACAGAACTGAAATTCCGGCAACCGAAATCTTTATGAGGCTGCCAGATAATATTTTTCTGGCAAAGTTGGCTTAAACCTTTCAAACCAATCGCATTTTCTTTGTAGAATCTGTTCAGGAGGTTATATGAACCAAGATTTCACTCAAATTGAAGATAACGTTGTAGAATCGGCAGAAAGCAAAAAGCTCTCAGTAGCGTTGGTAACCATGCCTTTTGCACAGTTTAAAAGACCTTCGCTGCAAATCGGCTTGCTAAAGTCAATTGCAGAAGCACACGGCTTTCCAACCACCACCTTTCATTTAAACCTAGACTTCGCCAAACAAATCGGTTTAGAGCCTTATTACTGTCTCAGTCAAACCATCATCCCCGTATTGGGAGAGTGGTTGTTTTCACTTGCCGCATTTGGGGATGCCAGCCCTGACCAGAATGACACTTTCCCCGAAATATATTCAGCCATTGTTGGCGCAGTAACCGCGGAAGCAAACATAACGGTGGAGCGGTTGGTGGAAATTCGGCGCATAGAAGCCCCCCTCTATATCGAGAAGTTGGTTGAAAATATAGCTTGGCATAATTTCCAAGTGGTCGGCTTTACCACCACTTTTCAACAAAACTGTGCCTCCTTTGCCCTCGCGCGCGCCCTAAAAAGTCGCTACCCTAACATCACCCTGATTTTTGGAGGGGCGAATTTTGAAGGGGAAATGGGCATTGAACTAGTACGTGCCCTAGACTTTATAGATTATGCCGTGATAGGAGAGGGAGATAAAGCATTCCCAGAATTTTTACAGGCATTGCAGGAAGGCAAAGACCCGGCAAACATTCCAAGTGTGGTCTGCAAACGCAACGGGCAAATTACCACTCCTAGAAACCGCCCCCTTCTACGGGAACTAGATGAGTTGCCCACCCCCGATTTTACCGAGTATTTTGAACGCGCCCATGCCCTTGAATTGCTCACCGATAAATTTTTGGGCGAGATTTCGCTACCGTTTGAAAGTTCGCGGGGATGTTGGTGGGGGCATAAGCGCCATTGCTCCTTCTGCGGGTTAAATGGAATGGGAATTGATTATCGCAAGAAATCTATTGATCGGGTGCTGGAAGAATTATCTGAGTTATCCGGTTACCCCCATTTCTGTTTGGGAGCAACCGACAGTATCCTAGATTACAAGGAAGCTGACACATACCTGAGCCGACTTGCTGCATTGCCTACCAAATTTAATTTATTTTATGAGGTAAAAGCCAATCAATCAAGGGGTCAAATCAAAAAATTTAAGGATGCGGGTATAAATCAAATCCAACCCGGAATCGAATCCCTTAACAGCCATGTGCTGCAACTGATGAGGAAAGGGATTACCGGAATCCAGAATGTAAACACGCTGCGTTGGGCGAAATACTACCGGATACATGTGGCATGGCAAATTATCTGGGGCTTCCCCGGAGAGACGGAGGAAGATTACCGGCAGCAAGCTGCGCTGATGTCAAAGCTGTTTCATTTAGAACCGCCTACAATAGCAACCCGGATGTGGCTGCAGCGTTTTAGCCCCAGTTACACTGAACGGGAGAATTTCCCAACCCGATTCATGCGCCCGGATGCCAGTTATGCATTGGCTTATCCCGAAACCATAGACCTGAACCGGATAGCTTACTTTTTTGATTACGAGTTTGAGCAATCCCTTCCCTTAAAAGCCTATGAGGAATTAAACAATCAGGTGGAACAGTGGAATACAGCTTGGCAAAATCCGCAGGAATTGCCCAGTTTGCGGTTTCGCATAAACTCTGGGGAGTTGCAAATTTTTGACAGGCGAGACCGCTCCAACCCAATTGAGTATAATTTTGATGAGTCCTATGCCCTGCTATATCATGCATGCAGCGAAAAGCCCCATTCTTCTCTAGCCTTGAAAACGAGCCTGAACCTTAAAGAAACAGATTCTCAAGTTAGAGCAAAGTTGCTGGAATTCTGTGAAAAAGGACTGATGATGCAAGATGGGAGTTTTTTCCTAAGTCTCGCGCTTCCGGTAGCCGAAACATCTGACATGCTGCTGGATAAAATTCTTCCGATAGGGTTGCGGCAGAAAGCTTAAGCAAACACCTAATATAGCTGATCAACCAAGAGTTTTTTTACAAATTCTTAACCTTTAAGTTCTAGATTCTTTGCTACACTACAAGAGGTTTGTAGGTGTAATCTCGACATCTTATAGTAATATTTCAAGCTTTATATCAAAACAGTCATATCCAACTTTTCTGGCGTTTTTTTGAGTAATTCTATTAACTTAAATCACATCGCTTAGTCCCTTCGCTTTTTTACAATAATTGTTCGTTTTCTAATATCGTCTGCAAATTGTAGCTTTCTAGGGCAATAACCCTAATTTAATAGAGCATTAAAGTTATTGTTGTAACATCAATCGTTATACCAACTTGAAAGGAGACCTATTATGTCTGAACAAGCTGCAAGCGAGTTTCTGGAAAACATGGACAAGGATGATGCATTGAGAAGCAAGGTTGTCTCTCTGGGTAATAACATTTCAGCGGACGTTGTTGTCGCTTTAGCTGCCGAAAACGGCTATTCCTTCACTTCCGAAGAACTCATCGCTGCTGGGTCCACACGTATTGCTCCCGGCGCAAGCGGTGAACTTCCCGATGAGGCACTCGACCAAGTTGCCGGCGGCGGGAGTGTTACAATATCGTGGGGTTCCAGGAACATTAGGGGCAACTCAGCAATAAACCCCGGCAATCTGAATCCAGGAAGTATGGGAGGTATTGGCGGTCATTAATTCGGCGCTATTACGCTAATAGGCTTTTGTTTCTCGCAGGGGAATAACCATAGCCCTAGATGAGTTTGAGGTTATTCCCCTCTTATTTGCAAATCCACATTCCCCTCATTGCAAACACACCCAGAAAATGGAAATCTATAGCCTTCTTTCCCGATTCAGCCGAAAGAATCTGGTAAATTCCCGCGTTTTGTGTTAAATAGAACAGGGTAGATAAAACTGTTTTTCACAAAGGGATAAAATATGCCCGCAACTACTGAGAATAAACCCGGCAAAAAACATGTGCCTATTCCACATGAGCAGTGGATTAGCATCCGACGCTGGCCCGTAATTCTTGCGCTGCTGTTCACCAGTGGAATATTTCTTGTAATTTCGGATAGGTTGTCAATTGGCCCAAACTGGTTGCCCTTCTTGGCTATCGTGATGTTAATGATTCCACTCACTATGTCACGGTTGCGTGGGCATCAGCGGCTTACCCGCATCCTCGGTTTGATAATTACCGGAGTCGTAACGTTAGCACTTGCCAGTAGTGTGGTGTTACTAATCACCTCGCTTTTAACCAAAAGTATTGAAGCAGCCAACTTGTTGCGAGATGCTGGTTTGATTTGGACCGCGAATGTAATGACGTTCTCGGTTTGGTACTGGGAAATAGACCGAGGCGGGCCGGTAGCGCGTCACACCCACTGCGACACACGCCCAGATTTTCTGTTCCCTCAAATGAATATGCATGAGGATGATTGGGATAACTGGGTACCGATGTTTATAGATTACATCTTTCTAGCCTTCAACCACAGTACGGCTTTCAGTCCCACCGATACGGCGGTATTGAGCGCAAAGGCTAAAATACTGGTGATGGCGCAGGCTTCCATTTCGCTAGTGGTACTGGCAGTGTTGGCTTCGAGAGCTGTAAATATACTTTGACACAATCTTAACTAATAATGATTACTAATTACTATTGACAACGATTTAATATTTGCTATAATAGCCTCTGTAAGATAAAAATTAAAACTATCCCCAATTGGGGGTTAATATTTATGGGAGGTTATAAAAATGTCACTGGTAGGTAAAGCAGCGCCCGATTTTAATATGCCCAGCACCAAAAATCTTGATACCCTTGACGAAAATGTGAAACTATCCGATTATCGCGGAAAATGGTTGGTATTGTTCTACTATCCGATGGATTTTACCTATGTATGCCCTACTGAGGTGACCGCTTTCAGCGAAAGAATTGCCGATTTCAAAGCCCTTAATGCAGAAGTAGTAGGTGTCAGCACCGATAGCAAATACACCCACAAAGCATGGATTGAAACCGCGCCAGCTAACAACGGCATCGGCTTGATCAACTATCCGCTCGCCGCCGACCAAACCTTACGTGTCAGCCGCGATTACGGCGTATTGATTGAGGATCAGGGAGTATCGTTACGCGGTTTGTTCCTGATTGACCCGGATGGCACAGTGCAATACGAAGTGGTACATAACCTGAGCGTGGGGCGCAATGTGGATGAAATCCTGCGCGTACTGGAAGCCCTACAAACCGGCGAACGCTGCGGCGCAAACTGGAAGCCCGGTCAAAAAACCATTAATTAAAGCAACCAAAAAGGGGCGTTTGTAGCGCCCCTCTTTTATATTTATATCTGTTTATGGGCTTATCAGCCCTCGGTTTGTTCTTCCATCTTCTGAAGCAATGAAAGCGGACGCATATCCGTCCACACCTCCTTGATATAATCAAGGCACTCCTGTTTAGTACCCGATTTCCCAACATCGCTCCAGCCTAAAGCATTTTCGCGGTAGGCAGGCCAAATTGAATACTGCTCTTCATGGTTCATTACTACTTTATATATAGTGTTATCTTCACGGTCATCCCAACTCATCGTAAACTCCTTCGTTCGAGCTTGAATCATTCAAAATATATTTTGGTACTACAAAACAACGATAGTAGCACGCTGAATATATCTTACCAGAACTTGGAGCAAATCAAACAGCGCAAGGCAGCCTAAAATTTGCCGATTATAGAGTTAGTGGTATCATCTCTATTTTTCAAAACGCGCGAAGCCAGATGTTGCGCTTGGTTATACTGCGACATACAGTCCTGAATTTCAAAATTGTTTGGCTTGTATGCAATATTCACTCTACCGCCGCTCACATTATCCAGAGCTTCATCTGAGAGAACTTCTTCGTGTTCGGTTTTCTGCGCTTTATCCATTTTATTTCTCCTTTTTAAAGTCTAATTGTTGATAAGTACATAATATCTGTCCCCTTGCTTATTTTTTATAAACCATTTCACATCGTCAGGGTGCTATACATCACAGCATTTTATATATCTATATGTTTATTTGAACAAGTATTCAAATAGTTGTATAATCATGTTATCATATAAAACATTAGTGTAGTTAATTTATGGAGGTAAAAAATGTCCGAGAAGCCCAAAACATTAGCAAGTTTGAAAAACGAAGTGGTTGAACCCCACGAGCATGATCACGATGATCACGAACATAGCCACGACGATCACGAGCATGACCACGAAGATGAGCATTCGCGCGCCCATACGCTGAATCTGGAACACAATCACGATGATCACGAACATGACCACGACGACCATGATCACGAACATGGGCATGACCACGACCATAACAAGGGCTTTTTCGGACGCATTTTTGGAGGACTAATACACAGCCACGCGCATGAAGGCGAAGGTGGTCCGGCGCGTTATATGCAGGAAAGCGCGCGCGGCATTTGGGCTATCAAAATCTCGTTGGGTGGGTTGGCACTAACCGCTCTTTTTCAGGTAGTAATAGTCATTATAAGTGGTAGCGCGGGTTTGTTAGCAGATACAATTCACAATTTTGCCGATGCGCTTACCGCTATTCCGCTGTGGATTGCCTTCGTGATAGGTCGGAGGGCTGCGAACCGTCGCTATACTTACGGCTACGGACGCGCCGAGGATATTGCTGGTCTGTTTGTGGTGTTGATAATCTTTATCAGCGTAGTAGTGGCGCTTTACGAATCAATAGATCGGATAGTTAACCCGCAACCTATCACCAATATCGGTTGGGTGATGGCGGCAGCAATTATCGGCTTTATAGGCAATGAGGCAGTGGCATTCTTCCGCATCACTGTTGGACGCGAAATCAATAGCGCGGCATTAATCGCGGATGGGCAACATGCGCGTGCCGATGGTTTAACCAGCCTCGCGGTATTGGCAGGAGCAGTGGGCGTTTTGTTGGGCTTCCCGTTGGCAGACCCGATAGTAGGTTTGTTGATTACGGGTGCAATCATCTTGATTTTGAAAGATTCGGCTAAGGCAATGTACCATCGGGTAATGGATGCGATTGATCCCGCCATTCTGGATAAAATCGAGCGCGAGGCAAAAGCGGTAGAAGGAGTGCGTTTGGTGGATAATCTACGGGCGCGCTGGCATGGTCATAAGATTTTCGCCGAGCTTTCGATTGAGGTGGACGGGGCATTGACCACCTCCGCCAGTCATGATATTGGTGAGGAAGTGCGCCATCGTCTGTGGCATAGCGTAACCACACTGGAAGATGCAGTGGTACATGTCGACCCTTATATTGATGGCTCAAATAGCCACCACGACTCAACCGCACATCATCTACGCGCCAACAACGCAAGCAAATAAAAAAAGGTGGGTTACTTCAAGCTAAAGAAGTAACCCACCACAATTTGTTCAAATGACAGGGAAATTAACCCACTACTTCGATATTATCCAGTCCACCGTAAGCAGAATACCAAGGCTTGCCGCCCTTTGCAAGCACTTCATTGAGCGCCTGGATGTTCTTAACGCCTCGATCTAGCAACCATTCTTCCAGAGCAGCGCCACCCTTCTCACCGAAAACTGGAACGCCCTCTTTCCAAGTTGCGCGTCCACACAACACACCGCTATAGCCCACGCCCGCTTCGGCAGCGAGTTCGAGGCTCTCGCGGAACACATCATCGTCCACACCTGCGCTCAGGTAAATGAAAGGTCTTTTGGCAACTGCGGCGGAGGAATGGAAGAATCCCAGCGCGGCTTGCTTGTCGTAAGCGGCTTCGCCACCTTTGAAGGCTCGGCTACCCGCCAAAAATTCCACATTGAAAGGAATTTCTACCTTCAAAATGTCCACGCCATAGCGGTCTTTGGAAAATTCTTCCATATAGGCAGTGACATATTTCGGTTTTATCTTGGCAAATTCCAGACCCTTCTCGTCATAATTGTCGTCATAAGCAAGGGGTTCGAGGAAGAAAGGAACATCTACTGCCGCACATTCCGCGCCGATACGCTCGATAAAAGCGGTTTTTACGGAATTAATAGCCTTATCGTCAAAAGGATTGTAATACAGCAGGATTTTGACCGCATCTGCGCCAGATTCGAGCAAACGACGGGCGCTCCACTCAGGCAACAGGTCGGGCAAGCGACCCTTTACACCAACATCGTAGCCAGTTTTTTCATAAGCCAGCAAAACGCCGGTGCCGGGAGCGCGCGCTTCCAGCGAAGGCAAGCCGTATTCGGGATCCATCAGGATGGCGCTAGAATAGGGAGTTAATACCTTGGTAACGATAGTTTTAAACTCGGTAAGAACATCGTCAGCAACAGCAGTACCACGCGCCTTTTCAATGCTCTTTTTCAGCGAACCGCGCTGATCCATAGCAGCAGCAGCGATGATACCATTACTATCACTGCAATTCTGGATACGGGTAAATTTACCCTTTGTCATTTTTACTTTACTCATGAAACCCCTCTTCACAAATTATTTGGTTAGTTCAAGTGGTTGGTGCAGAGTATTAAGCTTTTGGGTTAAAGCTTCTTTCACATGCGTATATTTTAGCACTTTGAAACCAAGAATGCCAATTTATTAGTATTAAATGCACAAAAGTTCAGTTCATTTTTAGTTAGTATTAAAAAAGCAAGGGGCTTAAACCCCTTGCCTGAAGCTGATTAGATTCTTGAGGTTAGCGACGATTGGAAGAACGCCGTGCCAACGCATCGGCAGTTACCGCCAAGATCAAGACTGTGCCCTCTACAACGTTCTTTATGCTTTGTTCTTGATCTTGCAAAGTCAAACCATTTTCAAGGCTGCCGATTACCAACGCGCCCAATACAACTGCCCAGATTGAGCCGCGTCCACCGAACAAACTAACCCCCCCGATTACTGCCGCCGCAATAGCGCGCAACAACAAAGTAGAGTCTATCTGGGTGGCAGCAGCGGTGCTACGCGACAACAGCATAATTCCAGCGAACGCCGCCAGCGTAGAAGCCAACGCGAAAATGGAAAGCTTCATCATAGTGGTATTGATACCGGCGCGGCGAGCCGCTTCACTATTACCACCCACCGCATAAAGGTGTCGCCCATAGGTAGTTCTAGTTAGTAATACCCAGATAGCAACAACCAGCCCAATCCAGATTAAACCGGCAATCGGTACACCATTATAAGACTGAAGTAGCCAGATAATACCTACCGGTATTACTATAGCCACCCCAAACTGAATGCCTAACCGTATGGGGGCTTTGGTTTTTAAACCAATTGTAGCGCGGCGGCGTTGTTCCAAAAGGACAAACCCGATATACAAGCCAATACCAACTAAAGGAACCAACCAACCGGCGATAGTATCCATATAGTTAGGAGCGAGGTCACGAATAACCGGATCGCGCACCGTTAGGGTAGTTTGGCGACCCATTACCAGCAACAGGATACCGGCGTAGAAAATAGAACCGGCAAGAGTGACAATGAAGGAGGGGACGCGCAGCACTGCGATAAAGAAGCCGTTGACTAACCCGATAACAGCGCCCGCCACCAAGCCAGCGAGAATTGCCAGCCAAGGATTCCAGTCTTGATAAACCGACAGCACTGCCGTTACTGCCGCACAAGCCTGTGAAACCGCCGCAAGGCTTAGGTCGATTTCACCGAGTAACAGTACCAGAATCGCGGCGATACCAATAATACCGACCGAGACCACCTGTTGAATCAGGTTCGAGATATTACGTGGATCGAGGAAGATACCGTTGGTAGAAATCTGGAAGTAGATTATGATAATCAGTAAGGTAAACAGCACCGGTAGAAAACCTAAATCTTGGCGCAACAACGCTTTTATGCTAAATTTTTCCGCCGGTGGCGGTGGCACTGTTCCGGCAAGACCGGGTAATTTTTCTACTACCGCACTTTCGGTTTTGAGTTCATTACTCATAGTTATACCTCTGCCTCCGTACCCGCCGGAATATCACCGAATTCGGCTCCGGTAATTGCTCCCACCACTTTTTCAGGGGTTGTGTTCTTAATATCAAAGGTGGCAGAGCGCCGTCCTAAGCGCATCACAATCGCCCGATCCACTACCTCAAATACATCATGGAGGTTGTGGGAGATAACCACTACCGCCAGACCTTGCTCACGCAAGCGACGGATCAGGTTCAAAACCTGTTTGGTTTGAGCGACACCGAGCGCAGCGGTAGGCTCATCCAGCAAAACCACTTTGGGCTTGCGCAGGATGGTCTTGGCAACAGCGATAGATTGACGCTGCCCACCGGAGAGTGCCGCAACCGGCACTCGCACCGAAGGGATTTTCACATCCAGTGTGCGCAATACATTAAGGGTGAGCCGTTCCATCTCTACTTCATTAAGAGTACCCATCAGTAGCTCTTCGCGACCAAGCCAGAGATTAGCCACCACGTCGAGATTATCGCAAAGCGCTAGGTCTTGGTACACCGTTTCAATCCCATGGTGGTTGGCATCTTGAGGAGAAGTTATATGAACACTTTCTCCTTCTATAAAATAGTCGCCGGAATCCGGGATATAGACACCTGAAATTACTTTAATGAGGGTGGATTTGCCCGCGCCGTTGTCACCAACAAGCCCCACCACCTCCCCGGCATAGGCTTCAAAATCTACATTCATCAGCGCGCGCACCGCACCGAAGGTTTTATTTATGCCTTTTAGCTGCAAGCGCGGTACCCCCATACCGGCAGTTGTAGCAGTTACTTTCTCACTCATTCCTGTTTCTCATCTTCTACCCCTAGAGGAGTGTTTCTGGGCGGTTGGTTATAGACAAATCTGCAAGCAGTCAGGCTTACTTTCGAAATATACCACTATATTTTATATGAATGGTTTAGCGTTAAGACTTATACACTCTGGTTTTCCTCAACATTACGTTGAGAAATTATGCCAACCTGATGAGGTGAAATATCTCTGAAGTTCTGTAGTACGTTGGTTTGCTACACGGAGCAGACATGAAACACCCCTGCAATCAGGATACTCACGCTGTTTTACTCAGGATGGCATAGGTGTGAACAGACTCGGATAAAATTGCCCCCACTCTTGTGGGAATGGGGGCATTTGTTTACCGGAATTAGCAGATACCACCGGTACCAGCGGGAAGACCTTTGCAGGCATTTTCTTTCTTGACGAAACCGTCTTTGAACACAGTGGAGACGATGTTGTCTTTAGTTACGGTTACAGGAACCGCTAGCACGGACGGAACATCTACGCCACCTTTGGTCTTGGTCTTGCCATTTATAATGCTACCGGGGTCTGTACCAGCGGCAAGAGCGGCTACCAATTGACCTGTCGCTTTGGCTTCTAGCGGGATGGCTTTGTAAACAGTCATACCCTGATCGCCGGTGATGATATTCTTGATACCATCATCAGAAGCATCCTGACCGGTAACAGGTACTTTACCGTTCAACTTCTGGGCACGTAGCGCGGCGATAACAGTGTTAGCCATACCGTCGTTAGCAACGTAAGCGATCTGGAGGTCATTCTTCTGAGCAGTCAAAACGCCTTCCATCAAGGTTTGGGCTTTGGCATTGTCCCAATCCGGGGTGTACTGATCGTAAACCAAGGTCAAGTCGCCGCTGTCAACCAGAGGTTTCAGCTTATTGAGAGCGCCTTGGCGGAAAAGCAGCGCGTTGTTGTCGGTCTGACCACCGTTGATCATCGCCAGTTTCGCGCCCTTTTTCAGACCGTAGTTACCGGCTTTGTATTGGTCAGCCAGCCACTGACCCTGCAACTCGCCCACCTTCACATTGTCGAAGGAGACGTAGTAAGCGAGGTCATTGTCTTGAATCAAGCGGTCGTAAGCGATAACCGGCACTTTGGCGGCTTTAGCTTTCTGCACGATGGCGGAAGCTTTGTCACCGTCTTTTGCGCCTACTACCAAAATGCAAGCGCCTTTGGTTAGTGCAGCTTCAGCTTGGTTCTGCTGAGTATCAGCATTGTTACTGGCATTGGAATATTGAATGGTAGCGCCGGGGATAGCGGCAGCAATTTCCTGCTGAAGCAGTGGGCGGTCTAAGGCTTCCCAGCGGAATGAAGAATCGGTCTCAGGCAGCAGAATTGCAACGTTCTTGCAGCCTTTAGCCGCAGAGAGGTCGGCTTTTGCTCCGGTAGCGCCAGAAGCAGTAGTAGCGACTGCGGCAGTGGTAGCAGCGGCAGTGGTAGCAGCCGGGACAGGAGTGGCAGTGTTGTCGCCACAAGCGCCTAGCATCATGGCAGAACCCATCACAACCGCCAATCCAAGACCGAACTTTTTGTACAGGGACTTGGTAAGATTCATCCTTGCCTCCTTGGTAGGTAAGTGAACAGCAATGTTACGCTTCTTAAGGACGGGGGCACATTACAAAGCCAGAAATTTGCAGACTTCAGCCGATGATTTGGAAAAGTCATTAAATTTCCGGGCAAAGTCATACCCGCTCATTTATTCCCAAAAAAACTGGGAATTGAACTAATCTGAACTGCTAACCATGCTTAAAACATGGGATTTTATCATTGCAGCTTTTGTTATAACCTATGCGATTTGCGAGAGATTGGTCTGCTGAAAGGTGTAGTTGTTTAACTTAATTATAGTTAACTAGAAAAATCATAAATCATTTTGATTTATTTGTCAATAGGTTTTTTCTATAAATCAATTTGATTTATTAAATTGGAAACCTATTGCATATTTTGTAAAAAGATTCTATCCTTGATAAGACAGAAACTTTCCCACCAAATAAGTAAAATTAATACGGCAAATTGCTCTCAAGATTGGTTAATTAATAACTGATTATAACCTGTACAACACGAAGTGTAAATAGTAAACGCATTAGATTAATCGGAGGCAGCATGCCGGGAGGTACAAATCTACCGCGCATTCGCGACTACAATCAAGGGGTAGTGTTAGAAGCGATTCGGATTGGTGATGGAATCAGCCGGGTTAAAATCGCGGAGGATACCGGACTAACTGCGCAGACCGTTTCTAATATCGTGCGCCGCCTTCTGGAAGAAGGGTTGGTAGTTGAAGCGGGCGTTGACCCTTCTGGACGCAAACCTCGTGTTAAGTTACGCATCAATCCTGAAACGCGCTATGCCGTGGGCGTATTGATGGATCGTGACGGGATTTCGCTGGCGTTGCTGGCGCTGGATGGCAGCGTGGTGGCGAGTTCTTCACAGCCGCTAACTGTTCCCGCGCATGAAACCGGTGCGATTATTGATATGGTAGCACGCTGCATCGGCGAAATGATCGAAAATTCTCAGATACCTGAGCATAAAATATTGGGAGTAGGAGTGGGCTGGCCCGGTCCAATGGATCACGAACGGGGTATTGTGTATGAACCGCTGGATTTATTCGGGCAAAATTGGAAAGAACTAAACCTGAAAAAAGCGCTAGAAGATCGCACAGGTTTGCGTGTACTGGTAGATAACGATGCTACCGCCGCCGCCATTGGCGAACATTGGGTGGGCGGTGCACAAAACGCCACAAATTACGCCTACATTTTTATGGGCGCGGGCATCGGCGCGGGTATTTTTCTACAGGATCAGATTTACCGGGGCGATACTACCAACGCCGGGGAGTTCGGGCATATTACTATAAACTTTGAGGGTCCGCCATGCTTTTGCGGCAATCGGGGTTGTCTAGAAACTTATTGCTCCCCCGTAGCAATGGTCACAAAAGTTAAAGCGCTGCTGGAGGAAAACAAGCCCAGTTTGTTGAGCAAAGGCAGGGGTAAAATTGATTTTGAGGCAGTGAGTAAAGCGGCGCTGGAAGGCGATGCACTGGCGCTCTCAGTAGTAAAAGAATCGGCGCGTATTCTGGCGGCTGGCATCGTCAGTCTGGTAAACTTGCTGGATATTCGGCTGGTGATTTTGGGCGGCAATAAGTTGCACCCTTTACGCCACATCTACCAAAGCGAAGTCGACAAAGCCTTGAACGAACGGTTAATCACCCGCAATGTAAAGCCGGTAACGGTTGAACTCTCGATGGCTGGCGAATTTGCCGGAGCAGTGGGCGCAGCGGCGCTGGTGTTGCACGAAATCTACACCCCTCGTTTGGCAGGATTGGGACAATCCTCCTGAGAAATTTTTACAAATTACTTTACTTTGAACCTATTTATTTCAGGCAAGGAACTTAAAAGCCCCTTGTCTATTTGCCCGGCTTGATCTGCCGTTGGTAAACGAAAAGCCCGTCCTTAATCTGATAGATGGCGAAATCGGTTAAGTCGGTATCGCCGTTTGCATCAAAACTCCAACGCCCCAACACCCCATCAAAGTTTTTAGTAGTGGCAATAGCGTCCAGAATCGCCTTCCGATCTTTTTTCCCTGCTTTCTTGATAGCATTCAACGCCACCGACATCACCTCGTAGCCGTGCAAGGTGTAGTTGGTGGGGGCACCGAAACGAGCGCGATAGCGTTTAAGAAAATCCTGACCTTTGGCGGGTAATAGGTTTTCCGGCACGCCGCTGATAGAGCTATAGGTTTCCACCTCACCGGCAACACCGGCGCTTTTCAGGAAAGCGGGGTTATTGAGACCATCGCCACCCATAAAGGGGACAGTCACTCCGGCAGCACGCACATCTGCCAGTAACCGACCGGGTTGGTTCTGGGCAGTTCCACCAAAGAAAACCATATCGGGGTTGGTATCGCGAATCTTGCGGGCGAGGTCGCGATAATCCGCAGCACGTTCCTGAACGGTAGAGCGTCCCACGATAGAGATACCATGTTTGGGAGCTTCTCGTTCTACCGAATCGGTTAGCCCCTTGCCGTAAACAAAGAGGTCTGGTTCGCTGACCAGATACAATCGTTTTACCTTTAGCACTTCGCTGGCGAACAGCACAATTGCAGGTCCCTGCCAATCGTCCCGCGCTACCACTCGAAAATAGTTGCGGGTTTTGGTGGGATAAAAGCTATCAGGCTCGCCTGCTTTGGTGATACCGTCAACTGCCAACGTCAAACCGGGGTAGGTATTGGAAGGGCTAATAATCGGCAACCCGGCGCGGTTAAGAATCGGAATTGACACCTGCGCCGCGCCACTATTGTAAGGTCCAAGATATACCATCGCATCTGGGTCATTGGCGGCTTGTGTAGCATTGGCTTTCTCGGTGGTTTCGTCCCATTGCCCGCGTTGCGCGGTAGCATCATCGAGGCTTACAAAGTCAATCTTAAACCCGTTAATAGTTTTATCAGGTCCCCCAACATCTTCCAACGCCATTTGCATAGCATTAGTCAGAGTCAGGCTCTGGTCTTTACTGCTGCCCGTAAGAGGTAAGCTGGAATAAATGCGAATAGTCCCGCTGTTTTGCTGGACAGGCGCGTAATTTACCGCAACGTCAGGCGCAACCACAGCCTCAACTCGCTTCGAGGGGGTTATATCGTTACCAACCGCCGCACCGCAACCCGGCAATACCAGTAATAGCAAAAACAGCAGAGAAAGTTTTTTCAGATTTTTCATTGCCATAAATTCCTCCGCTCCCTTAAAATTCCCTGCGCCAAACCAGCAAACCACCCGCCACTAATGCCAACGCCGCCGGATAGATAATCCAGGCAAGTTGAGTGGCGAAACTCAAACCGTCCGTGCCTTGCTGACTACGATTGCGGTAATCTTGAATATTGAGGTTGCGTTCCTTGTTCAGACTATCAGCCATGAGGGTATAGGCTTTCGCCCCATCGCCAGAACGAAGCGTGAGCGCCTCATCAATTTTGCCAGAGGTGACTAAGGGGCTAAAGCGACTCTGCATGGTCAGCCAATCGCGGTACGCCTTGATAAACTGGTTCAGGTTGTTGGAGCTATATGAAGCAGGCAATTCGCGGCACAACTGAGCAATATTTCCCTCGAAATTATAATTGGCACGTGAAGTGGCAGAAGCGGGGCAATCTACCAATTGCGTAGGGTCAACCGATAACGTACCGTCTTTTGCGCGCAAGGATAGCAGCAACTCTAGCCGTGTTTTCAAATCTTGATTGTAAATCTCGTCTCGTGCACCCGTACCAAGCCCGGTTTGTCCCGCTAATTGCTTGCCGCTGATGACCCATTGCACCTGATCTGATGAAGCGTCGGTAATATAAGTCAAGGAATCGCTGAGCAGGGCAGTGCGGTTATAGGTAGCTACCACTTGCGTCAGGTCGCGGCGACTATTGGACAGCACCGACCATAGGAAAATCGAATAGATCAACACGATTAGCAGCGCCAGATTGAGCAGCGGCACAAATACACGCTTCACCCGGAAGGTAACCCACAGGTTAGTTACTACCAGCCCGACTCCAAAAATGATGGTAGCCGCCACCGCCAAATATTGCTGCAACTCGGCAGAATAGACCGCGCTGCTTTCGGCTTCTTCAAGGCGCGATTGGTGAACACTACGCAGGAAGTAGAGACTGGCAAAAAGCGGCTCGTAGTTATCATTTTGCCCGTTCAGAAAAGCTTGAATGGCAGTGGTAAGGTCGCCTTTATCGGTTAGGGCGCGCGCCTGCGCCAATGCATCCTGTAAGCGCCCATAGCGAGTGCTGATATAGAGCAATGCTTTAGAAGCATCGGGCTTAATCGAACCGCTGTAATTGCTCAGAGCGCTGTAGCCGCGCTGTAAGGCAAGATCAAAAGCGGCGCGTTGCTCTTCGATTTTGGCAAGAATGGACTGTTTGTTAGTAGCCGGAGCCGACGCACCGGGAGCGGAACTAGTAGCTTTGCCTTGATCCGCCAGAATATATTCGCCCGTATTCTCAACTTCACCCGCAAGCAACTGAGTTGCATCGTTGGTGGCATTGATACTAGGCACTGCAATTGAGGCTATTTCGTTGAAAGTAGAGATACGGGCGGTGGTCGCGCTGATTACTGCCAGAAAAGCGATAACTGCCAGCGCCGCACAAGCTCCCAGAAACCATAAAATCTGGCGACGCAGTGTTCGATTTCGCTTTTTTACAGTCCGGGCTGGTTTTACGGGTGCAGGCGCTCCGGATGCCTGAGGTGCAATGACAGCCAAGCTCTGTCCTCCTGAATTCGAGGGGTAATAAACACGAAAGCGGGAAAAGTTTTCAGGGCTTCCGCACTTAATCTTAAGCGAAAGCCCGATTCTCAAACTTACTCCAGATTAGCCCCTATTATAAAGCATTTCAGGAGGGAACGATGGCGACTCGGCTATAGTTAGAGGGGTCAAACTTGACTTGAATAATTGCACCGCTGCTATATTTCGCCTGTGAAGCGTAAGAAACGAGCGCAAAGGACTCGGATTGGAAAGGAGGCTGTCCAAACGGTTGCACTTCCAACGAAAAAATCTTGGGAGAGGTGCCGTCCGGCAAAGGCGCACCGTAATCGCGCACGCCCAAAATACGAGCGGTAGCGGGCTGCCCGCTCTGAAACAGCATAGCGCTGAGGGTATTCTGCTGCATCACAATCTGCTGAAGTTCAGGTGGAATCTGACTAAGAGCAGCCATCTGTGCGTTCATCTGCATACCAGCCATTTGCATACCGCCCATACCACCCGGCATACCACCGCTTAAAATCGCGCTCAAAGCGACCTTGCTGGTATCGTTCGGGTCATATTTTACTTCGACCATTTGCCCCGGTTGCACCTGCGCTAACTGAATCATCGGCACAATCTTGCGTGCTTCCGCCTGAAAAGGGGGACGATCTGGCGGCATAACCTGAATAGTCATTCCGATTTCGGGTTGCTCATTCACATATAGCCCGGTTTGCCAAACTTTAACAATCGTACCGTTAGCAGACATGCCAGTATTTAAAAGCTGCCGACTACGCATGCTACGGCGTAAAATAGGGATAAATACAATCAAGATAATAGCAATCGGTAGCGCAACGGAAAGCGCGATAATTATGCCGATATTATTGCCCATAAATCAATACTCCTAAGTTGAGAATAGGTGACACAACGTTACGAGAATACAAGCACACTTGCTAAATCATAACGCTAAACAACCCAAGCGTATGTTAAACAGGTCACACCGACAAAAGACAACTCTACACTCTTTATGATTTGGCTCTTAAAAAAATTTATATATCAATTTTCAAATAAAGCAGATTAATCATCTTGACAGCCGGAACAGGTAGCCCTATAATGAAGTTATGACGCAGTGCGTCATAGAGGCGCTTCTGCTCCAACCAACAAATTTTTATCTAGAAGGAGACAATGCTATGGCGGATGACATTAAAGTAAAAGTAAAAGATGCCGAAATTGATGCTTTGGAAGACCTCGATGTAGATGGTGGTCGTTCCCTCAGTCTCTTTGGTATCACCCTTCCAAGCCTTCCTACCGTGAACTTGGCTAACCTCAATGTCGGCAAAACCGTGATCAATCTAGTAAGATTGGAATACAACCTGATTACTGCGCCGCTCGCCCTTTTCCCTAAGAAAACCCGCGTGCTTGCCAAGCAGACCACGGTTGATTTCTTCAACACTATCCGGTCTTTCACCGACAGAGTAACTGACGACCTCGAAGAGATTGTCGTTAGCAGCCTTGAGAAAGATAAAGCAGCCGAGTAGTTCTTACGCTGATTATCATTCGCTTTTGCTAGTCTGAAGAAAAACGCTAAGAGAGTGGCTTTCGAGCCGCTCTTTTTCATTTTCGATCTTTCCTCTCTAAAAATACATGCGCTATAATACAGCACCAGAAATATTTTGGAGAGGAATGAGCCATGCCTATACAATATTTTGAAGAAACCCGCTTGTTTTGCCTGACCACCGCCACTACCGCGTACCTGTTTCAAATTAGCCCAAACGAGCAGCCGCTACACCTCTATTGGGGTGCAAAATTGCCACGTATTGAGGATTACCCGCTTGCCCCACCTGACCGCCAGCATTCCAGCTTTAACGCTACCCTACACCAGAATATGAGCGAGTATTTATGCCGTAACAGTATTGCCGAATATGAACCGGCATTGCGCGTTACCTTCGCAGATGGCACTCGCGATATACGCCTGAAATACCTTTCGCATCGGATTGAGGGGGAAAGCCTTAGCGTCAAGTTGGCGGATATTTACTATACGCTAGAACTGACGTTGGAATACCGGGTTATACCGGAATGCGACATGCTGGCGCGGCGTGTCACGGTCTATAACGCCGGACAAGCGCCTTTCACATTGGAACAAGTGTTGAGCGCGAGCCTGCCGCTTGCGCTCGACCGGGGCGAGTATCGCCTCACTCATCTGGCGGGAGCATGGGCTTGCGAAACGCTGCTGGAAAGATGCGCCATCACGCCGGGGCGCAAAGTGCTGGAAGGTCGCCTGAACTATTCGGGACATGCTGCCAACCCCTTTTTCGCGCTAGATTTGGTAGATAGCGCCGGGCAAGGCGCGGGGGAGAACATAGGCGAAGTGTATTTCGGGGCGTTGCAATGGAGCGGAAACTGGAAAATCGTGATAGAGCAAGAACGCGCTGCCGGAAAAAGAACGCGAGTAGCGGGTGGTATAAACGATTTCGAGTTTTCTTGGCAGTTGGGCGCAAGCGAAAGTTTCGAGACTCCGTGGCTGGTGTTAGGCTATAGCGATGCCGGTTTTGGGAAAATGAGCCGCAACCTGCACCGTTACGTTAGCGAACAGCTATTACCGCCGCAATTCGCCCATGAGTTACGCCCGGTACTGTACAACAGTTGGGAGGCGGTGTTCTTCGAGGTAAACGAGGCAGCCCAAATTTCGCTGGCGGAGAAAGCGGCAAAACTAGGCGCAGAAGTGTTTGTGGTGGATGACGGTTGGTTTGGGGAACGACATAGCGATCACGCCGCACTTGGCGACTGGCAGCCCAATCCGGTTAAATTCCCCAACGGCTTGAAGCCCCTGATCGCAAAGGTAAACGAGCTTGGGATGGATTTCGGATTGTGGGTTGAGCCAGAGATGGTAAACCCGGACAGCGATTTGTACCGAGCGCACCCGGAATGGGCATATCACTATCCCAACCGTGAACCAATCACCGGGCGCAATCAGCTAATGCTAAACCTGTGCCGCGAAGATGTGCAGCTATGGATGTTGGGTTGGCTAGATGCGCTACTTTCCGAACATAATATACGTTATGTCAAGTGGGACTACAATCGCGCGATCAGTGAAATGGGCTGGGTTGAAGGAGCGCAAAGCGAAATTCCGGTGCGCCATGTACATGCGCTCTACCGTATCGTGGCACAATTGCGGGCGAAACATCCTCAAGTGCTGTTTGAAGCCTGTTCGGGCGGTGGGGGTCGCGCCGATATGGGGATGTTGGCGCACTTCGACCACGTTTGGACGAGCGATAACACCGACCCGCTCGACCGCTTGCTCATCCAACAGGGTTATTCGCTGGTGTATCCCCCCAAAACCATGTATTGCTGGGTTACTTCCACCGACTGGAATCGGGGGAATTACCCCATACGCTACCGCTTTCACTCCTCTTTTATGGGCGCGCTGGGAATCGGCACCGATCTCAACAGCATGAGTGAACAGGATTTAGCAGAAGCCGCTGCACTGGTAGCACAATATAAACAGTTACGCCCAATAATCCAGCAAGGCAATTTCTACCGCCTTACCCCGCTAGGCGAAGAGGAGGTGCTGGCTTATCAGTACCAACGCGAAGGCGAAGGAGTGATACTGGCATTCGGGCAACGCTATCACTTCTGGAAGTTCCTGAACCGCTTGCGTCTTTACGGACTGGAAACGGAGGCGCTTTACCAATTAGAGGGGGATTTGATGGAAGGCGAACCACACTTGCTGAGCGGCAAAGCGTTGATGCGGCGTGGTCTTGTCCCCAAATTAGAACGCGCCTTGAACAGCGCGTTGATTACCTTACACAAAATATAAGTAGTATGAGGTGTATAGATGGCTGATGAGCAAGAAGTAATAATCCGTCCGATAGCAGGACGACCCAGTTTCGCGCCTGATTACGGGTTGGATCAAGCGAATGAGGTCAAGCTGTTGGAATGGGAGTGGGTCATTGAAAAAATGACCCTTTCGCATAACTACTGGATTGGCAGCACCCGCCCGGATGGAAAACCGCACGCCATGCCGGTATGGGGCTTGTGGTTGGAGGACGCGTTTTATTTTGCCACCGGGCGCTCTTCTCGGAAAGGGCGCAACCTGCTGCAAAACCCGGAAGTGGTGGTACATTTGGAGAGCGGAGACGAGGTGGTAATTTTTGAGGGCAGAGTGGAAGAATTCACCGACCCGGCACTGTTCGAGCGTTTCGCCGAAGCTTACGGGCAAAAATACAACGGCTTCAAACCCACTTACGACCCGGCTAACCTATATTTAAAGCTTATCCCGCGAGTGGCGTTCGGCTGGTTAGAAAAGGATTTCGTAAACAGCGCTACTCGCTGGCAACTCGCCTAACAAGCTGAAATTTTAACAAGATTTTAGTAAAACATTGTATATGACATTACCTTTCTTCTTGCTGACAATGGTATAATTAGGGTAAGGGGAACTCCGTTTTGACAAAATTATAAACAACGGAGTATTTTCCAGCAGCTATCTAGACGGAGGAAGACTATGGAACTAACTATCCGGGGTAAAAATGTAAAGGTCAGTGATGAGCGCAGAGAGCTTATCGAAACTAAGCTGGGCAAACTTAATCATTACCTTGAAGCAGTACACGATGCCACGGTCGAACTAACCGCACAACACTCTCACAAATTGGCTGAACGGCTGGGCGTAGAATTGACCTTACGGGTAAACGGCACAATTCTACGAGCGGAAGAACAAGATAGCGACTTGGCTACCGCCCTTGACAAGGTGCATGACAAGATGCAACGACAGATGGTGCGCTACAAAGAGCGACAAGTCGCCCGGCGTGGTAGAACCAAATTGAGTGATGTTGCCACACCGCTGGAGCCTGCCGAAGAACCAAGCGCGTCAGTAGAATTTATCTCTCCGGTCAAGGTTAAAACCTTCCCGATCATTCCAATGGTAGCCGAGGAGGCGATAGAAGAACTCGAGTATGTTGGTCACGATTTCTACATGTATATGGATTCAGAATCCAAGCAGATAAATGTGGTTTACCGCCGGAAGGAGGGCGGTTACGGCTTGCTTAAGCCGGAAGTATAGTTCTTATAGATAGTCTTTGCCCCCTGCCGCAAATTTCGGTAGGGGGTTTTTATTTCTCCGGCGAAAGCGATGATAAAGCAGAGAGGAAATCCTGTGCGCCCTGTTGCCATGTGAAATGCTGCACCACTCGTACCGCCCCTTTCCGCCCGATTTCATGCGCCTCGGTAGGATGGGTTAACAGCCATTCCAGCTTTGCTGCGAACGCTGCCGGGTTTGCCTGTACTAGAAATCCGGTTTGCCCTTCCACAATAATATCGCGAGGACCACCTTCGTCCGCTGCCACTATCGGTAAACCCGCCGCGCTAGCTTCCAGCACCGACAACCCAAAACTCTCGGCGCGCCCGGAGTGTAAATAAACAGAGGCAACGGCATAACAGGCGGCAAGTTCTTCATCCGACACAAATCCGGCAAATACCACGCTATCACCGATACCAAGCTGTGCTGCCAAATCTCTGAGATTTTGCGCTTCCGGTCCCGAACCAACAACCAATAAACCTACATCAGGATATTTTGGCAGCAACAGTGACAACGCCTCCAATTGCAAGTTGACTCGTTTGCGTGGGTGAAGGTGGTTGACGGTTAGGATAATGCGCTTGCCTGCCAGCCCGAAACGGGCGCGAATCTGGTTAGCGGCTGTTATAGGGTCTGGTGGTTGGGGTAGCTCTGCCCCGTGTGTGATAACTATTGAAGGTAAGCCGTAAGTTTCGCGAATCAAGCTCTGCCCGTAGCGCCCATTCACTAACACCGCCGAAGCTTGCCGAGTCAGATAGCGATCTACCGGGCGATACAGCCGAAAGAGCGGTTTCACCAGCCCATTAACTCGCCCTGCCCACGCCCGACTGACTTCGCTAATATCGGTATAGGCAGCGCGGGGTGGTTCGTAACAAAAATAGAAAAGGGGTGTTTTTAGGCGGCGCAAATGCTTACCCCACCACAATCCCGGTAAACTTGGCGGTCCGAAAAAGCACAACGCACTTATCTTTTCGCCGCTTTCTCGTTCAAGCTGCGATAGTTGTTTCAACAAAAAAGGCGTGGAAAAATATTCCAACAGCGAATTAAGATAATGGTTAGGAGTGCGGTTGAGGTTAAAGCCGCCTTCGCACAGACCCACCCCCGCGGGTATGGCAGCACGACATGCCGGGCTGACGGTATGGGTCAGAAGAGTCACACGATGGCGGTCTCCGGGCGTAGCAGCAATTGCCCCTGCCAATTCAAGGATTAGCCGCTGCGCGCCGGTTAAGTTTTTCAGTTGCGGGTACAAAAAGACGAAATGCACTAGTCCTCGATCAACATAACGGGGATACCGTTCTCAATGCGATATTCACGTGGGCATTTCGGGTCATCGCACTTATCGGTGCAAACGAGTTTGGTTTTATCTTCGCTCAATACCACTTTTTTCTTGCTACGAGGGCACACCAGAATTGCCAACAAATCTTCGCTAATGGGGCTTTCTTTTGTGCTATCCTGCGACATAGTTTATCCTCCGGTATATAAAGCATAATTTAGTCTGTTATCGGGAGAATTTTACCATATTTTCAGGCGGGCGTTTTATAGCGTGGAGTATATGTTATTGGAATGGACAAATTTGACAAATAGAACTTTAGAATGGTTAGCAGGATCGTATTTTACCTCTATCATTACGCCCGGAACAAGTTTGGCGGCTTGCGGCGCTGAAAATTCTTCGTGCAGTTCCGCTTTGAACGGCTGCTGTTTTTGCGGAAATACTTCCACCTCAAGCAGCAATGCGGTTGTCCCGTAGTGATGCCCGGTTACGATAATGTTGGTCACAAGTGCAGACGCACTCTGAAATATTTTATGCGCTTGATCGGTTGTCACCGACTCACTATCTACCGGCAACAGGATACGCCCTACGATAAATACTGCTGCCACTGCTAGAACCACAATTATCAAAAGAGTGAGATCCATAATATTAGCCTTATTAGGGGATATATATAACTAACCCAACTTTTCATGACACATTGTAACCTATGCTTTATTTTAGAGGATTAAGCTCAGATAAGAACTTTTGAAGATTAGCAGCTACTTTATTTCGTGGGAGAGCTACCAGAAGTACAGTAATTGGCAGTAAAAATACTGGTTTTGGAAGCTATTTTAGGGATACAATAAAATTGAAAGTAAATAAAGAACACCTGTAATTTGAAAAAAATTCCTGCCAATGTACCTGCCAAATAGTAAACCTACAGGATTAGCGCCATTTGCGAAACAAAGGGGAAACGCCCTTCAACTCGCGCAAGTATGTAACAGGGAGGTTAGTAGTATGCAAACGTTGAGTTCGTTTCTAATGAACAGGGTTGAGCGTTATAGCGCCCGCCCCGCCCTGTTGACCGGGCAGGGCGCAAAGGTAGAGCAGTGGAGCTATCAGGAGTTGTTGGATAAAGTCAGAATCATCGCAAACTGGCTAACAGAACAGGGTGTTAAAAACCGGGATCGAGTTATAATCTGGGCGCCGAATAGCCCTTGGTGGGTAGCAACTTACTTCGCCTGCCATCAGGTCGGCGCAATTCTAGTTCCTATTGATATTCGCAGCAGCAAGGATTTTGTAAACAAGGTGTTGGCACATTCCGAAGCCACCCTAGCGATACTCTCAACGCAGACTCAGGAAAGTTGGAATGCAAATATACCGTCAACCCTGCTTGAAGCTCTGGAAAAGCTACCGGATACAGGTAAACCCTTGCCGCAATGCCCCACCCAAGCCGATGACATCGCTTTGCTAATGTTTACTTCCGGCACAACCGGAGACCCTAAAGGGGTTATCCTGACCCACCGCAATGTGCTTTCAAACGTGGAAGCCACCAACGGGATTGTGCCATTTCTGCCGAACTATCGCCTTATGTCGCTACTGCCGTTAAGTCATATGCTGGAGCAAACGCTTGGTCTTTTACAGCCACTATATCAAGGCGCAAGCGTTTATTATCCTGCCAGTTTGCAGCCAAATACGCTGTTTAGCGCAATGCAGCAACAGCATATAACTATCATAATTCTAGTGCCACAAGTTTTGCAGCTTTTTATGGACGGGATGGAGCGCGAAGTTAAAAAGCAGGGCAGGCAGAAAATTTGGCAGCGTATGCTGGCTATAGCAAAGTTTTTGCCGCTCAAGGCACGCCGACTTGTTTTCAAAACCGTACACAAACGGCTGGGCGGACATTTGCGCTATTTCGTAGCCGGGGGCGCATACCTCGACCCCGGACTGGCACGCAAGTGGAATTTGTTGGGTATTCAGGTGTTGCAAGGCTACGGCTTGACCGAAGCCGCACCGATTGTCACCGGCACTCCTCTATACCAGAAAGACCCAACTTCGGTTGGGAAAGTGTTGCCGGGAATAGAGATAAAATTCAACGAGGATAGTGAAATCCTGCTAAGAGGCGCAAACATTACAGGCGGCTATTGGCACAATGAGAAAGCCACTGGTGACGCTTTCGAAGAGGGTTGGTTTAGAACCGGCGATTTGGGATATCTCGATAAAGATGGCTATTTATATCTGCGCGGTCGCAAGAAGGATATGATTGTACTCTCCAACGGTAAAAACGTCTATCCTGAAGATGTAGAGCATGCGCTAAAGCAAGTTCCCGGCATCAAAGAAGCGGTGGTGGTAGCATACCCTGAGAAGCCCGAACCGCAAGTACACGCGGTGCTGATTTGTGAACCTGAAACAGGTAATCCGGCAGCGTTGGTAAAAGAAGCTAACAAGATGCTTGCCCCTTACCAATATATCAAGGGCTTTACCGTATGGCACGAACCGGAATTTCCACAGACTCACACGTTGAAAATCAAGAAGCGCGAAGTTATCAAGGAATTGGAAGCCCTGAAAAATGCGCCTATGAATATAACATAAATTAAATACTCAGATGGGGCGAGGTTATTAGAAGAACTAGCGTTTCAGGCAAGGGGCTTACGCCCCTTGTTTTCAATTCATTCTAACGTTCGACTGCTAGACCGGCGCGATTCAACTGGCGATAGGCGCGTTCGTACATCTCGGCAGCACGAGCAGTATCACCTTTCTGGCGTAGCGTTCCGGCGTAACGAAAATAGATTTTACTAAGCAAATCACGCGCATTAGCCTGTTCTAGCAATTCCACCGCTTGCTCGAAGAAACGAATCGCGCTATCTAAATCTTGCTGGGAAGAAAGTAACCCGGCGCGGCTGGCAAATGCCTGACCTTTAGCGGTAATATCCACACTGTCGATAGTAGCAAGCATGGCATCGCTATGCGCCCGCGCTTTCTCCAGTTCACCCTTCTCCAGAAACAGATCGCTCAGATTCATATGGGCATGAGTGACTGCTTCTTCATTGCGCTGGAATGAAGCAATCCGCAATGCTTCCTCAAACTGAGTTTCGGCTTCATCAAATTGCTCGGTTTCTCGCATCAACACCCCGAACCCGGCGCGAAGTTGGGCAAGAACGCGCTGATTGCTGGCACATTCGTATAATGCCAACGCCTTGTTAGCAAAGTTACGGGCAGCGTTCAGGTTGCCATTTTCGCGATGAAGTGCGCCGAGACCCGCATAAAGATTAGCTAGTTTGTCGGGACTGGCGGCGTTTTCTGCCAAACGCAACGCCTCACGGTACATCGAAATTGCTTCTTTCAGGTCGCCAAGCTGGTAGTGCAGGATTCCGAGATTACTATAGATGCTCAACTGGAACTGAATGTCCTTGATTTGCCCACTTTCAACTGATTGAATTGCTGCCCGCAATTGCTCGATTGCCAACACGGGCTTGGATTGGAGCATGTAAACGATTCCGGTAAGCTGGCGTACCTTCGCCTGCATCTCGAAGTCAACGGTTTTTTCAGCCAGTTCACGAGCAGCATCAAGTTCGGGCAAAGCCAGCGATGAATTATCCAGATCGACCAGTATAGTAGCAAGCGTGAAATGATAATTCTTAAGTTGCTCAACGTTTAGCTGGCGGATACGCACTTTAGTAGCAAGCAAGTTCCGGGCTTGTTCGTAGCGGCGCTGCTCTCTTAAAATTTTAGCTTCGGTAATCAGCAAATCCCAGCGGGCGGGTGATTCTTGCTCGTCATCCATCGGAGTGATAGTTGATGCCAGTTGACCGGGCTGTATTCCGGTAAGGAGGTAAGAAACGGTCACTCCCAATTGTTTAGCAATATACTCAAGCGCTTTAAGGGAGGGGGTAATTTTCCCACGCTCAATTGAACTTATGTAACTTTTGGAAAACCGCTCACCGACCAGTTCTTTCTGGCTCATCCCTTTATCGGTACGTGACTCGCGAATGCGTAAACCGATTATCGGCGCCAGCCCTTCAAGAATACTCAGGCTTCTTTCCGCAACCATAAACCCACTCCCTTTATTATACACTGCTATTGAAATTATTAGCCGTTTCTAAAACGACTATGCTGATTAATATAATAACCCAAATTTTACAAAATTACCATAGTATTTCAGAAATATAGAGCTTTCTTTTATACTATTTTATAAATCTTTATAAATATAATTGTGACAATAGTATTTATATATTTGAACCTAATAGTCAATCCATGCTGAATCTATCACAATTAATTAGCGCAACAGATATAATTATATGTGGTTCATTTCTGTCAAATTATAATGTACAAGCTCAATTTGGTTAGCGTTAATAATTTCACATTAAGTTGTAGAACTATTGTTTTATAAGATGCGGGGGGTTTAAACAGAGCGGCGAGGATGCCGCTCTTTGCCAGTTATTGCCCTTTCCAGATGGGTTTGCGCTTCTCAAGGAAAGCGGTTAATCCTTCTCTGGAGTCTTCGGTGAGGATGCACAATGAGAGCATCGAACTCAAATAATCTAGCGCTTGCTCAAAAGGTAAGTCGGTGGCGTTGTAGAGCGCGTCCTTGCCCAACTTCATGATAGCAGGGCTTTTTGCTGCCAGTTCGGCTGCTAAAGTGTCCACTTCCTGTTTTAACTGCACCTGCGCCACCACGCGCGTTGCCACCCCGATGCGTTCCGCTTCGTGTGCGTCAATCTGTCGTCCGGTCAGCATCAGGTCGATGGCTTTCTTGCGCCCTAGATTGCGAATGAGAATCGCCGAAATCATCATGGGGAACATGCCCACGTTGATTTCGGGCGTACCAAAACGCGCTTGCTCTCCCGCAATTACAAAATCACAGTTGAGCGCCAAACCCATGCCACCCGCCAACGCTGCGCCCTGTACCTGTGCGATGATAGGCTTGCCGAGTTTGCCTAGTAACTCCCACAGGTACACGAAAGGTTCGCGCCCTTTCCAACGAGCGTATTCACTCATGCTTTGCTGAGTTTCTGCCAAATCTGCGCCCGCACAAAATGCCTTGTCGCCCACGCCGCTCAACACTACCACCCGTACCGCCGGATTATCGCGACATTCTTCAAATGCTGCCACCAGTTCGGAGATAGTGGCAGAATTAAGGGCGTTGCGCCGCTCTGGACGGTTGATGATTACATCGGCGCGCGCCCCTTCGATTTGCAGCAGCACATTCTGGTACTCCATTGCTCCGCTCCTCTCTTAAAATTCCCAGCCTTGCATTTCTTCCAACAATTTATAGTTGGTCAAATCCAGCATCAAAGGGGTAATTGAGATTTTGCCCTGCGTTATCGCTTCAATATCAGTACCTTCGCCGGGAATGCCACCTGGACGCTCTCCCCCAATCCAGTAGTAAGCGCTGCCACGTGGATCTGTGCGCTTGTGCAGTTCATCGGTATAGATGCGCCGCCCTTGCCGGGTTAGCGTCACGCCTTTTATTTGTTCGGGCAGCAAATTCGGTACGTTAATATTCCAGAAGTTATCCGGTTGTAGCTTTAGCGCGCCGCTCTGAAAACGCCTTACCAGATCGGCAATGAAATTTGAAGCGGTTTCAAAATGCCAGTTGGAATAGGCATCCAGCGAAACGGCAATCGCGGCAAATCCGGCAATATGCGCTTCCATCGCTGCCGCCACCGTGCCACTGTAGGTAACATCATCGCCCAAGTTTGGTCCGGTATTGATGCCACTGACCAACAAATCGGGCGGAGTTTCGAGAAAGCCGAGGCTGGCAATGCTCACACAGTCGGCAGGCGTGCCATCGGTAGAGAAAGCCACACCCTCGCCGCCCCACCATTTCACCTCACGTACTCGCAGGGGGCGATCCATCGTTTTATTATGCCCGCTCACGCTCCAATTGCGGTCGGGCGCAATCACCGAAACCTGTACACCGGGGATTTTCACCAGCGCATCATAGTTAGCGCGCAAGCCCGGACTATCAATACCATCATCATTGGTTAGTAATATGTGCATTAATGATTCTTTCTACAGTTTATGTTTATTCATCAGGGGTAGAGATGATAGCACGCACGGGAAGCGAATTCAACCGTGCAGGGCGAAATCACTAATTGGAGAATTGGTTTTGAGGGCGGTTTATTTTGTTGTATTATTGACGAGTTATTTGTACTGCATCACCTTTTCCTCACCAACCCTTTGCGCCGGGGCTACAGGCGTTTTTAATCGACAACAGGGCAAGTTTAGCAGTCGTTCAAGGGTGAACCGCAATGGATTTTGAGTATTCAGACAAAGTGAATGAGTTGCGCCGCAAATTGCAGGCGTTTATGGATGCGTATGTCATTCCCAACCGGGAGACTTTCGAGCAGCAAATCGCCGAATCGGGCGACCCCCATTTTTACCCGCCTATTTTGGAAGAATTAAAAGCGAAAGCACGCGCCGAGGGCTTGTGGAACCTGTTCTTGCCCGATGATGAGTACGGGGCAGGACTAACGAACCTCGAATATGCCCCGCTGGCTGAAATTATGGGGCGGGTGGAATGGTCTTCGGAGATATTTAACTGCAATGCGCCCGATACGGGCAATATGGAGATTTTCGCGCAGTTTGGCACAGAGGAACAAAAAAAGCAGTGGCTTGAGCCTTTGCTGGAAGGCAAAATTCGCTCAGGTTACGCCATGACCGAACCGGGCGTTTCTAGTTCTGACCCTATCAACCTGCAATTTACCATCAAGCGCGAGGGCGATGAGTATGTGCTGAACGGGCGCAAGTGGTGGACTACCGGAGCAAGCCGTGAGCGTTGCCAAATATTCATCGTGATGGGGCTAACGAACCCGGACAACCCGATTAAGCATCAACGCCACACGATGGTGCTAGTTCCGCGCAATACTCCCGGTCTGACGGTGCTGCGCAACTTGAGCGTGATGGGCTATACCCACAATGACGGGCATGCCGAACTGGTTTTTGAGAATGTGCGCGTGCCTGTCAGCAACCGTCTGGGCGATGAGAACGCCGCTTTTGCCATTTCGCAGGCACGTCTTGGTCCCGGACGTATCCACCATTGCATGCGCTCTATCGGGGCGGCTTCGTTTGCGTTGGAACTGATGATTAAACGCGCCACCGAGCGTTCCACCTACGGTAGCCGACTTGCCGAACACGGCGTTATCCAGAATTACATCGCCGAATCCGCCATCGAAATCGAGCAAGCGCGTCTGCTAACCTTCAAAGCCGCTTGGACGATGGATACCATCGGCAAGAAAGCTGCTATGAACCAGATTGCCATGATTAAGGTGGTCGCGCCGCGAGTGCATACCAACGTGGTCAACCGCGCTATTCAAGTGTACGGGGGCGAGGGCATCAGCCAAGATACGCCGTTGGCGCACATGTGGGCTACCGGACGCATGATGCATTTGGTGGACGGTCCGGACGAGGTTCACATCCGGGCGTTGGCGCGTTCGCTCATCAAGCAAGCCTCGCTGGCAAAGGCGGAGTAATTTTTATAAAAGGCGGTTCGTGCAACCTTATGAGAGGGGACGAACCGCTTTTTTAATGTTCGCCTCATAAAACTACTTTTATCAACATCGTATAATATAAGTAGTAAGGGTGAGTAAACTACCTTTATTATTTCGCCGTCTCTGCGGTGGAAATGGTTACGTCACTCACACACTCCACCACCGCAATCTTGCTTGATACCTTTTCTAAAAGCCTTCATTTACAGGTATCAAGGCAGGAAGCCTTACAGTAGTTGGCAGTAAAAACCCTATGATATACAGTCCTCAAAATTGTATGTTGGGATTGCCAAGTGAAAGGAGGCTATATGAAAAACAAGATTAGTGGTATTTGTATCGTATTACTGGCGCTGGGTGCGCTTTTGACAGCTTGTGGTAATAATACTGCTACGGTTGTACCTGCTACTGACATTCCTACCACATCCATATCTACTACTGTTCCTACAGTAACTACCGCCGCTATAACAACCACCAGTACTGCTACTCCTACTACGACTGTAGCCACTAAACGTCCCATTATCAATACTGGTAACCAACCTTATCTGGGTGGTACGCCTGAAGCTACGATTGCTATTTCTGAAATGAACGAGCTAACAACTGCATACGGCTCCGAAGTGGTATTAACAGCGCAGGAGGCAACCTATCTTTACCGAAAGTTGCGGCAGGCAGCAAGCAATTTTGACTCGGTCAGGGTTGAGGCAACTTACCTTACAGAGGGTAAGGTAAATGGTGATTACTATAAAGCGGTAGTGATTACCTCGCCTCCAGAAGCTTTTTATGAGGAACATAAAACTGGCAGTACAACAAGCCGAACTGTTCTGGTTGATGGGGTAGTGTATCGAGATGAATACGGGAAAGGCTGGGTGACTGAAATCACCAATAGTTGGGTAGATACTGTCTGGGATAACCTCTCTTATGATCTGCCGGACTACCAAGTCAGTGAGGTTGAAAATATGGGCAATATTGGGGTCAAACGTATGCCGGATGAGCAATTAGATGGGATAAAAGTTGGAGTTGTGCTGGTTGATAGAACTACTACCACTTATAAGCCTTTAAAGCTTGCCCGGCTTTACTTTGACAAGGCTAATATGCGCCCGGTAAAAATGGTTAGGGAGTTCATCAAAGACTCTGGTAATAGTGCTACCGAGTGGAGAGCCTATGATTATAATAGCACCACTCTAAAGGTCGAAGCTCCGATGGGTGTAAATACCTCCAGCCCGGAAGCAATAGCCCTGTACAATAAGCTGTTGTATACAACTGGAAAATTTAGCTCCATCAGTTTCAAGTTAATCGGTAAACAAAGTGACAATGATATTAACTTCAAAGCGGTGGTTTTGGTACTCCCAAGCGGAAATCCTGAAGCGTATTCAGCCGAAATGATACAGGAAGGTAAAATTACTCGTGGTGTAGCGCTTGATAAAGTTTACTACGACTACAATGAAGCCAACGGCTGGCGTATTATATCCTCACTAGATGCGGAAGGTTGGGGAATGGGTGTTACGATGTTTGCTAATCCCATGTCTCTGGCTCAGAGTAGTTCGCCAACGCTCAAAATCTTGCCGGATGAGCAATTGAACGAACGCACTGTGGGGGTTTTGTCTTATGAAGCGCCCCTACCAAATAATGGCGATACATCTACTACAATAACCCAAAAAGCGGTGATTCGATATGATAAAACGAGTATGCTACCTTTAAAAGTTAGGATAGATTATAGTGATGGGAAGAGCTATCTGGATTGGGAGGCTCTGGAATATAATAATCCGAGTCTGAAGATTGAAGCGCCAGCCGAAGTTAAAAAGTAAATAGAAAAAAGGGCGACCATTGCGCCGCCCTTGCCGTATTTTAACGTGTGCTGTTGTGTGGCTGAACTATTTGGGATACTTGCCCGTGAGCTTCTTGCCGAAGCCGTGCAGACGGTGGAAGAACGCGGTTTCGGGTAGGAACATGAAAGGGCATTGTCCCGGTACGGTCTCGATGCCCTGCGCGGCGCAAAATTCAAGCGCGTTTTCGCTGACCGCGCCCGCACCGCTACCCTTGTGAAACCACACTCGCTTGATGCCCAGTTCGGCGCACTCGCGCACCACTTGCTCGGAAACAGCGGGAGCGGTAGCTAACAGCACCCAATCCACCGCTTGCGGCAAATCGCGTAGGCTAGCGTAGCACTTTTCAGCCTCGATTTCGTTAAGGGCAGGGTTCACCGGAACAACCTCATAACCGCGCGTACGAAACTCTTTCCACAGGGCGCGACTAATATCCGTTTCGGTGCGTGAAATACCCACTATCGCCAACCGTTTGCACGCCAGAAATTCGTTGATGACTGCCAGCGAGCCTTTCCGATCTGTTGCAACTGCCATAATACCAACCTCCTTAAATCATAACAAAACGACCAAACGGGAAAATCCATTTAGCGCGTCATTAAATATGATAACGCTTCAGGGTAAACTGCGTGGTTGATTCAGGTGTATTTTCAGTGAACGACAGGTAATTGCGCCGAGACAACCTCTACAATAGAAAATATTGTGGCTAATAAGCTTGCAGGAAACCACCTTATCTCCGGCAAATATTCCTATTGACAGGCTAAATATCGAAAACCGAATACTGCCAACTTTCTATTTTAGCTGGGATAATATCATTTTGTGTCGTAGACCGCGCGGTAAAATTCGCAACAAGCGCAAGAGATTTACCATCCGCCCTTCCCGATAAAGGGCTCCCGGTTTCTTTACAGTTAATATCTTCACGACTAATTTCGCAATTCGTTCCGGCGAGTCGGTTTTATTAACCTGCTGGGAATTTGCCTCGTTGAGTTTGGTTATGGCTGCCCCGTAAATAGCTTGAGCTTCGGGCGGGAAACTTTCAAGTATTTGCCGATTGGTTTGTCCCGATTTGTCCCAAATAGCAGAAGCAATATTTGCCGGTTCAATCACCGAAACCGGAACTGAGGAAAGTTCCATCCCCAAGCACTCGCTAAAAATCTCCACCGCATACTTTGAAGCACAATAGGGCGCTGAGAAGGGAAAAGCCATCATTGCCGAAACCGAGCTTATATTAATAATTCGTCCATGCCCTAGCTTGATTAACGGCAAAAATGCCTGAGTAACTGCCAGTAGTCCAAATAAATTTACCTCAAACATCTGGCGAACCTGTTCGAGAGGATAATACTCCAGCGGACCGTTTGAACTGATTCCCGCGTTGTTAATAAGCGCATACAAGCCAGTGTCACCGACTTTCTCCATAATACACTGTTTGGCGGAAGCGATAGAACTTGGGCTGGTTACATCCAGACACACGGGAGTTAGAAGGGGTGAAGCTTCTTTTTTAATTGCGGTGGCGTCATCATCATTGCGAACGCCCGCAAAAACCCTGTAACCCATTTTATCCAGATATAAGGCACATCCTCGCCCGATACCGCTGGAAGTACCGGTAATCAATACAGCCTGTTTCCCGGCTAAGTTTGTTTCAAGCATGTTATTGCCCTCCTGTTTTAAGCCTATCTCACCACTTTTTTAATGGTGTTAATGTAAGAAACGAGACTGTTTAGTTCCTGATCGCTTAACGATAAATCATAACAAAACAACCAAACGAACAAAATCCGTTTAGCGCGCCGTTAGCGATTGTAACGCTTAAGGGTGAATTGGCAGGTTGAAACAGGTGTAATTTCAGTGAAGCGAGGGCAATTGCGTATCCAGCAGCAGCGCCGCCGCTTGCGTCACCTGACGAGCGTGGCTATCCTTGCCGAACATGCGGCTCGCCACGAACGCCCCATCCATCAGTAACAGCAACTGCGCTGCCAAAGCGATGGGGTCAGACGCACCTGCATTGGCTGCCATCTCGCGCAAGCGTTCCAAAACCTGACGTTTGTGAGCAAGGGCGAGGCGATGCCCCGGATGGTCTAGGCTGGGAAAATCGGCGGCGGCATGCTGGAAAGTGCAACCCAAACATTGCGGGCTGGCACATAGCGCAGCAACCCCTTCAAAAAGAGCGTAAAGCTGGCGGCGCGGATCGTCCCCTGCCGGAGCAATCGCTTGCTCGAACCATTCCCAAAAGCTAAGGTTTGAACGCTCTAGATAAGCCACGATTAGGTCGTCTTTGGAGGGGAAATAGCGGTAAAGCGTCATCTTCGCCACACCCGATTGCTCTACGATGGTATCAATACCCACCGCCCGGAAGCCGTTGTGATAGAACAGTACGCTGGCAGTATCCAGAATTTGTTGTCGGGCAGTACCTGCGCCCCTTGTCGTCTCTTTCATTATTTATCAATTTCCCCCTTGACACTATACAGACCTGTATATATAATTAAGTCAAATACAGACAGGTCTGTATCATTTTAGCATAGTAATAGATATATTTCAAGATTTTTAAGCAGTGGAGGCAAGCATGAAAATCGGTATAATCGGGTCGGGCGTAGTCGGGCAAACCCTAGGCGAGGGCTTTATCAAAAAAGGACATGCGGTATTGCTCGGCTCACGCGAACCCAACAGCGAAAAGTTGCAAGAATGGACGGCTAAAACCGGCGGCAAAACCGGAACTTTCGAGGAAGTGGCAAAATTCGGCGAGTTGGTGGTAGTGGCGATCAACTGGGGTGGACTCGAACACGCCCTGCAACTGGCGGGTGCACAAAACCTCGCGGGCAAAGTGGTGATAGATGCTACCAATCCGCTTAACTTTGGCGCTACCGGACCATCGTTAGCCATCGGCTTCAGCGATTCGGCGGGCGAGATTGTGCAACGCCAGATACCGGATGCGCATGTGGTAAAAGCCTTTAACATCATCACCGCCCCTGTTATGATACAAGCCGACTTGTTGGGCGAACAGCTTGATATGTTCATTGCCGGGAACGATGCCGCCGCTAAAGAAACCGTCACCGGATTACTCAAGGATTTCGGCTGGAGCGTGGTAGATTTGGGCGGCATCGAGGAATCGCGCTTGCTTGAACCGCTGGCAATGATCTGGATTAAATATATGGTCAAAACCCAGAACTGGCAGCACGGCATCAAACTGGTGCGAAAATAACGAATTATTGAAGGGTAGTTTAACTTCACGTTGAGTGCCGTTGAACTGCCCTAGTCATCTTCCCTTATCACCCATTCAAGCCAAATAATGTTGGCACACCTCTCATAGATGACCAATCCATACCTCTACTTAGCTGGATTCAAATCGTTTATTAGGCATTTCAACTGAGATGAAAAGTTCATAAGTCCATCAAGTAATTCTATTCCTTTTGTATTTAATATATTTTATAATTATATGGGTAAAGCTAAATGAGTAAGAAAGACAAATAAAAATCTGTACATAGCGCAGACTAATGATCGCAAACGTGATTAATCCACTCATACAAATTTGGTCTTTGCTTATAAAGCCTTCTGATTCTATCAAAGAACTCGATCGTATTCGCCAATCACGTTTGTTGGCAATTTTATCGGTAGTATACTGCTCTCAGTTCGGGAACTAATAGGCTTTCTAATCGCTATCTTTAGCGGTCTGTTGATTTTCCCCTTACTTTTCCATCAAATCTCTTATGAGCAAATCTTTGTAGATCCGATACCTTTTGTGTTTATAGTTTCTATCGCAATAATTTCAAGCACGTATCATCGTACCCAAGTTGAACACGACCGACAGTTGATGCAGGAAAAAAAGGAGAATATATACCGAATACTCCTTGAAACGACCTTTGAAGGTGTCGCAATACATCAAAAGGGCGTTTTGATAGATACCAATATCGGGTTTGAGAGTATGTTCGGTTATCAGCAAGCTGAACTAATAGGCATGAACATGTTTGAGCTTATTCCAGAACAATATCGTGATTATGCTCGTCAAAATATTTGACCCCTACTTTAGTACCAAAGAAAAGAGTTATGGCTTGGGGTTAGCAATTTGCTACTCTATAATCCAGAAACACGGCGGAACAATTACTGTAGATACGGAGTTGTACAAAGGTACAACCTTTAATGTAGTTATTCCGGCAAGCCGATTTATCGAAAAAGCCAAAGAAAAAGAGAAAACAACCCTACCGCTTGCAAAATGGTCGGCTCTGGTTATGGATAATGAAATACTGGTGCAAAAAACCCTTCGCTTTGCGCTGGAAAGATTAGGTTATACAGTTACACTAGCCTGTGATGGACGAGAGGCGATAAAGCTCTATCGCGAAGCTCTGGAGAAAGAAACTCCTTTCTTGCTGGTAATCATAGATTTAACAATTCCGGGGGGAATGGGCGGCAAAGAAACTATTGCAAGACTTCGAGAGATTGATCCTGCGGTTACTGCTATTGTATCCAGTGGTTATTCAAATGACCTAGTAATAGCAACCTATCGTGATTATGGTTTTACAGGTATAATCAAAAAACCCTTTACCCTCGATGAATTACAGCAAGTAATAGGTGGTGTACAGGAAAAGGGATAAAGACAAGGGGATATTAACCCCTTGTCCGAAATCTTCCTAAAGCGATAATGTTATGGTCTAAATCTTACTTGCAATAAGTTGAGCGTAGGCTTTTGCCCCATCCGGGCGCAGGTGAATACCGTCATCCCAGAAGAATTGGGGGTTGGCGTAACCGAAATCATGCCAGTTGATCAGCACTACATTGGAATAGCGTTTGGCATTGGCAGCAAGCAAAGCATTATTCGAATCTTCCCACGAACGCGGCACTTTGTTATTTATGATAACCACTTCGCCCACATCCGATAGCACATCCATCAAGTCATCGAAATCAGCTTGACTAAAAGTGCCGTTATTGCCGAGATGTACCACTACCACGTCTCCCAAAGCGCCACGAGCGCGCTGTGTATTGAGAATATTAATCCCTACAAAAGCCTGACGACTAACCGCTGCATCTATTACAATATTGGGAAATGTACTCTCTAATGCGGCGGAAGCGCCAAGCATCACCGAATCGCCAACCGCAAAAATGCGCGGATTGGAAACCACCACAGGCATTGCACTAGCAGGGCAGGATTCACTCATGATACCTAGCTTACCCTCATACCGCCAGTTTACATAGTGCTGCCCCACATTGCCCATCTCAACCTGAAATTCGGACGGGTTGGAAGGAGTGTAAGTCAGGACGCGCCGCTCGAACAACTGCACCAACACATCCTTCTCTTTGCCGCCAACAGTAGCCCGCACCCAGTATGCTTCGCTAATCGGCAAACCAAAAACGTTGGCAACCGGGTTATCGGTGAAAATGTTTCCTTCCACGAAACGCTTGCCGTTCCAGATCTGACCTTTGCGATGCTGGTAATCCACGAAAACCGAGGGGATATTATGACTCAAGGCAGTGTCGTAAGCAGCAATGGTCAGTGAGGCAGGCAACACTACCAACTGATAAACCTGCCCGTTCCGATCCAGCGCATTGACTAATTGTTTTCCAATTTGATTTGGAGCGGAATACGCACCGGGGAAAAGGCTTACTAAATTCTTGAAGGAGGCGTATGTAGGCGAAGGGTTGTTCACGTTATTATCGCCTGCCACCGGGATTTCAGATGAGCCGCGCTGACTATAAGAAAAATCGCCAACCTGCAATTGACCTGTCACCAGTTCTTTGGTCAGCAAACCGTTGGTAAGGCTCGAACCGTTCCATTCCATTCGGTTCTTGTCAAAATATTGGACTATACGCTTGCCCTGTGGCGCTTGTAAGTAAGGTTCGGTAAACACGCCAAAGGTGTTTGAACCCCATGTAAAACCGCGCCCCGACCCGGGAACCTCATCCACCACCTTATCGCTATAATTCCACATTTGGCGAAATTGGCAAGAGCCGAAAACCGGAGCCGCCAACGCAGTTTGAGACGGGGTTAAAAGCGTAGTAACTGTAGTTAACAGTAACAGAACCACAGAAATGAGTGGAATTATTTTCGTTCTCATAGCATTTCAAACTAATCTGCTAAAATTTTCATATGTAGGCGCTATTATTAGAACCCTCGGACATAAGGAATAACACTTCAACCCCTCGCCACAAATTAAGGTTCAATATCCTGCGATTTATTACCTAACAGCCCGGTGATAGCGGCAAATACCTGCTGCCACTCCGACGAGTTTGGATCAACCATTTCAAAATGTCCTGCCCCTTCTAACGTAATCAAGGTAGCCTCATCCCCTAGTGCAACGGCGGTATCGTAATAAGTGAGGCTGATTTCGTAGGGTACAGAACTATCCTCAGTACCATGAATAATAATCTGCGGCACACCCAACGCCAACATTTCTTCCGGCGAGGCAAAGGCGTAGCGATCAGGATAATCCGCCGGAGTACCGCCCATAAATTGCTCGGTTACATTGTCGCTAAGATGTAATTCACAAGCGCGGCGCAGGTTCAACACGCCTGCCAACGGCACTACTCCTTTGAAACGTAACGGATTACGAGTATATAGCTCGTCTCCAACCGGAATATGTTGCCGACCTGCCAACCATGCGGCGAGATGTCCCCCCGCCGAATGTCCGGTTACCACTACCCGCGACAGATCAAGGTTATAGGTGGGAGCAATTTCGCGTAGGAAATCGGCGGCGCGTGCTACATCCAGCAATGTACCGGGGTAGCCGCCACCCTCGTTTCCGAGACGACGATATTCAATATTCCAAGTAGCGATCCCGGCAGCGGTTAGCGCGGCGCATAAATGCCCGGCGTACTCCAAACCATAACGCGCTCTCCAAAAGCCGCCATGCACGAAAATAACCACCGGATGCGGACCGGTGGTAGAAGGGAGGCGTAAATCGCCAAAATTGTTTGCATCAGTACCATAGCTAAGACGAAAGTCAGACGGCGGTGGAGTGGTATCTAGAATTTGTTCGCTATTCATATTTTCCATTCATGAATACGAGGCTACACTGCGCCCGTATTAGCGTACTTCGTCGTCGTCCATTTCAAGAGTACCGGCGCGGAAATTATCCACGTGCAGTTTCGCCCATGTGTATTTGTCGCTCAATGTCCAATGGTCAGCGCTAGTATCAAAAAAGTAGTAGAAAAACACTTTTAGTTCTTCCGGGTTAAATCCCTTGGTGGCAAGGTTCACCACCATCAGACTCTGGCGGAAATGGTCAGTATTCCAGTAGGTACGCATCATTACTCTCTTTTAAAACTATACTCTTTGAGTAGTGCAAATACTACCTTTAAAGTATTATAACAAATTTTATGAAATCATATTGTGGGCTATGCAAATATTGAAGCGGAGTAGCAGCTATACTTTGCCCAAAGTAGCGCAAAATAATAGAAATTAATTATATCCTCTGATATTTTCAAAAATAGAACATTCGCTTGGAACAGTAAAAATGAGCCTAGATTACAAACAAGGGGCTTAAACCCCTTGCCTAAAAAAGAAAGCCCTAAAAAAGAAAGTTTACATATATGAGCGAAATCCTCATAGTAGATTATCAGCGCATAATTGAGGTTAATGGGGCAAGAAACCACCGCCCGGATGCACGAACTGTAGTACAACCTTAACCCCCTACTCGCTTACTCTGCTAGGAAAGCCGCTATTTCCTGTTTCAGCACTTCAGAAGTGGCGATGGTGTAGTGGTTTGAATCGGGAATTGCCACTACCCGACTTCCGGTGATAAGCTCACTAATACGCAAGGCTTCATCCCGCGGTAGCACATACGCCGTATCCGGCCCTACTATACCCACAGTAGCATGCGCTATTAGGGTGGGTTGTTTGAGAAAAGTCAACAAAAGCTCTCCGTTCAAAGTGCTGTTTGCGCCGAGTTCTTCGTCAATCGCTGCTCTTGGTACGCGAGAACTTACTGTGCCATTCGGATAAACTTCCGAGTCGTAGCGCAGATAGTTTTCCCAGAAAGGGGTGCGGGGGTAGATAGCGTGTTGAAACATAGTGTCAAGATATTCAGCCATTGAGGGATAAACCTGCCCGATTCTGAATATCGCCGCAAGAATGGCATTGACCGTCTCCGGCGGTACTTTGCCGCCTGCATCTATTAGCACCACTTTACCAATCCGCTTTGGGTGTATTGCGCCCGTGAACAGGCTGATAACTGCCCCTAACGAATGTCCTACCAGATTCACCTTTGGAAGTTCTAGCGCATCACATAGCGAAAGAAGGTCGTTGGCATGGAAAGGAACACCGTAACCGTGCGGCGGTTTCGCACTTAAACCACGTCCACGCAAATCCGGCGCAATCGCGAAATAGCCTTGTTGCGCCAAATTTATTCCCAGTTCAGCCATGCTTTGCCCGTTTGCCGACAAACCATGCACCAGTATCACCGCTTTCTCAGGGACGCTAAACTCACCCCACGTAGCATAGTGCAGATTGATACCGTTAAGCTCGATGTCATGCTGCGAAGAAGCGACAACGTTTTCACTCATATATGTGTCCTTTCGCCTTTGAAAATTAATTGCCTTGCTCTCGCGATTTGTCCGATTCGAGAACTGAAATCACCTTCAAGCGGAAGTATAAAATAGCCCGTCAAATTAGGCAAAACGAGACGAATTAGTTGAGCTACATCTCTGTAGCATTGACACATAGCCCGAAGCTTAATACAATCGCCCATACCGGAACTGATGGAGTAGCGGCGAGGGTTTACCGTATGGTTAAGCGCAGTAATAATGACGAACAAGAACAACCGCAGGGCGATGATAGCGTCCACCCGGTGTATTTGCCGCAGGGTACGGTTTTTAAAATTGCGCGCATGCGACCAAAGCGCAGCAATACCCCACCTAACCCTGAAGCCAGCAAAGCATGGAGACTGAAACAAACCGAAGAAGAAGCGATGACGATGCTAGAAAGTGCGGAGGTACGGGGGCTAAAACTGATGCCTACCGGCTCGAATTACACTTTTATGGCGATGCTGTGCAACCCGGAAACGGGCAAGGAGTACGCAGCGGTTTATAAGCCGGTGCGCGGCGAAGCGCCTCTTTGGGATTTTCCGAACGGTACACTCTATCAACGTGAGTGCGCCGCTTACGTGGTTTGTCGTGCGTTAGGTTGGTCGTTTATCCCGCCCACCGTTATTCGTGACGGCCCGCATGGGATAGGTACGATGCAGCTTTTCATCGATACTGACGAAAGCCGCAATCTTTACGATTTTCGCGATGAACATGAATTTGAAATTCAGCGCATTACTATATTTGACCTGATTACCAACAACGCCGACCGCAAACCCAGTCATTTCCTGCTAGGAATGGACGGCTTCGTTTGGGGCATCGATCATGGGCTGTGCTTTAACAGCGTGCCGAAGCTTCGCACCGTAGTATGGGATTATGCCGGGATGGACATACCGGAAGATATTGCGCAGGATTTACAGGAACTTGCCACCAACCATGTGAAAACCAAAAAGCTAGAGGCGCAACTAAACCAGATGCTTGACCCTAGCGAGGTTGAAATCTTTTTCAAGCGGTTGGAGAGCCTAGCGCAAAACCCGCGCTTTCCCCAACTCAACTCGCGCCGTCAAGTTCCATGGGGCTTTTTCTAAAAGCACTACTTTTCAGTTTCAGGCTTACTATCGGCGGATTTGATAGGACTATCCATATCTTCTTCCGATTGGCTCAACTCCAACCGCAGTGGCACATTGTTCATACCTGTGAGCGGTCCTAGCGAAAGCGTGGCAAGTTCGGCAGCCTGTAAAGGGTCGGGGCTGTAAGCTACTCCACTAAGGCGCGAGGTCAGGTGTTCCACTCGCGTAAGCGCCGAGCCAACCACCACCAACCGCAACCCTGCCAAGCGTGGTTTGACTTCTTCAATAAATTTCAAGGTTTCCGGTATTAATCTGCCGGTGGACATGACCAACACCAGCACGTTCGGTCTTTCTTCCACCACGCGGTTAGCCAACACCAGAATCGGCACACGTGTACCCAAATCCACAATCTGCCAGCGCGCCGGGTCGAAACTGAGCGAAGCAAAGCCCAATTCCTCCAATACCGCCTCGCGCGTTTCAAGGCTTGCCAACATAACCTTCAAAGGAGGTTGGTCGCTTTCAGAGCGGTGATGCAGACGTGAAAGTACATTTGGCGCAACTGTATCGGCAACAGGGGAATCGTGGAAGAGCGATTCGGAAGGCAAATATACCGCAAAACTCTTTTGTAGTTCGGTTAAACCGTTCACCAGATGTTCAAATCCGGGCGTGGTGATAGCGCGGGCGCATAACTCGCGCAGAGAATGACCCATCAAATCAAATTGGCGATGGAACTCCAGCGAAACCGCCTCGCTGGGCGCACTCAACCTTAAAAGATGGTACAAACCCCTAAACCTATCGAGAATCTCGTTAGCCAGCATCTCGTTATCGGGAAATTGCTGGGCTTCTTCCTGTGACATCTATATTTTTCCTAGAATTTTCACTTTAAAAAATAATTCATCTAGCTAGATTCAATTATAACCCACCTTACTATAGTTCAGAATTAAATTAATTTTAACAGTGAAACTATTACCTTCTATAAGAGTTATAATAGCAGAAGATGACGTAAAGGATTAGCCGGAGCAAAAAGATGAGCTTTCTTGACATAGTGGTAGTTGCAATTCTGATCTCTTTTACGGTAGTTAGCGCAGCTTGGGGCGTATTGCGGCAGGCAATTGCACTGGGTGGACTGATTCTGGGTTTGATTCTGGCGGGTAGTTTCAGCGAACAGGTCGCCAAATCCTTTTTTGGCTTTATTGATAACCCGCAAGCGGCGCGGGGGGCGGCGTTTCTGGCAATTGTGATAGTGCTAAGCCTCACCGCCAGCGTAATTGCCAGCATCCTTTATTTTGTAGTCGGCTTGCTCTTTCTGGGCTGGCTTGATCACCTCATAGGCGCGGTACTGGGCTTCATACAGGGCGTGTTGGCGGTAGGTGTATTCTTAGTGGGGGTTTTGCTAATCCAGCCGGATTGGACAAATCAGCAACTCAAGACCTCGGTTATCTCCAACCAACTGGTTAAACCCATGACCGATGCGGCGTTGCTTGTTGCTCCCAACGAGCTAAAAGATACAATTCGGCTTAAAATGCCCAAATAGCGAAGTCTGAACCCGGGAATTCTCCCTGGAACAAGATAGGTGAAATACTTGCACCTCCTCCGCTGAACCTTCCACGAAAATAACGGAGGGGTTTTTAGCATAGAGATGTTGGGAGGGTAGCGTGAAAATACAAAAAAGTATAATATTATGTGGTTTTATACTGGTGCAATTAACGCTCGTAGCCTGTTCAGATGCTACTACTACACCTCTAACGGCTGCTAAAGCTACTAGCCCCGTCAATAGTCCTATTGCTAATTCTCCGACTGCTACCTTGACCACTCTGGATTTGCAGAAAAGATGGCTACAAGGCATCCCCTGCCGCTTACCTTGCTGGGAAGGTATTACCCCTGGTATTACTACTTTTGATGAGGCAATTAACCTACTCTCAAAAATCCCACGTGTAACAAATATTCAATTTGCCACTTATTTTTCCCCTGTTTTTGGGCCTCAGGGAAAAGAAGGGGAAGAAGAAGTAAAAGCTGCAACCTGGAATTGGGGAGCAGATATAAAGGGAGGTACACTATTAGCCTACCCTGATGGTGAGAAAAAAATTAGATTTATTAACCCTAATTATTATACAAACTTTACTCTCAAAGAGGCTATTGCATTCTATGGAGAACTACAATATATAATACCCTATACCCAAATGGATCATGTTCAAACCTATAGTCTGGAATTTATTTTCGCTGACAAAGGTTTTCTCTTAGCAACAACAGCCACAAAGCCTTTAGTCTTAGAGGAAAATATTACTTTGGGGGAATTTGATGTTTACGGTCCAACTCTCGCTGACTTAAAATTAATGATACCAATAAGGGATGAATATATTCAGACTTGGAAGGGTTTTAAAGATTATGACTATTCCTGTGTTCACGTAGGATTTTTAATTGACGACTGTGGTAAGTTACCTGCAAAAGCTCCATAATTGGATTTGATAGCCAGGATATGGTTCAACTTTAACCGCTTGCCTCAAAATATGGTGAGCTATGTCCGGCAAGCCCTTGATAATTTCAGCACCTACGCTTGGTAGCGACCGTCTTTTGATAGGACTTAACCAGGATTTTACATGGACTTTGACTTAGAATTATTGATGCCCTTTAGGCTTTCTCTAAGTTTATGTCCATTCTTCAAATAACAGCAAGATTCTCTGAACCTATACTCAAGCGTTCCCCAAGCTTTATTGCCATATAGCTTCGCTTATTGTAAAATTCAAATGGCTGGCAAATTGCCGGCTTTTAGTTTGGCTCAGCCCATATAGAAAAATCTTTATAACAAAATTGTTTTTCAGGAGGAAGAAGACTCATGCCTACTTACGACTACAAATGTGAAGAGTGTGGGCATCGGTTTGAAAAGATGCAAAGCTTCAGCGCACCACTGTTGAAGACTTGCCCCGAATGCGGTCAGGATCAGCTTCGCAAGATATTTACACCGGCAGGTATTGTGTTCAAGGGTTCTGGCTGGTATATTAATGATAATCGTCGCAAAGGCAGCGGTTCTGAAGATTCTGGTAGCAGTAAAAGTACCAGCAGCAGCGTAAAGACCGATACCACCACCAGCGCGAAAACCGATACCAGTACCAGCACGAGTACAGATTCCAAAAGTACCAGTACTAGTTCCAGCAAAGCCGAATCTGCGGCTTAACCGTTTAAGGAAACCTTTAGTCAGATAACTTGATAAAACCATGTTTTCTGGGCAGTCGCGAAAATTCGCGCCAATACATCCGAATAGCGTAAAGCGCGCCGTTCTGGAAACCAGAATCGCCTTTAGCCCCATCGCTGCAATTCAAAGCGTTGAGGGAGAGCCTTGCCTGTGTAGCTGGGGACATCGTTAGCGTTGCCATTTTTCAAGCATGCGCTTCGATGTCCCGTACCGAAAGGCGGGCTTTTTTGTTTCTGGAAAGAGAATGGATACGCTGTGGAGTAGCGGGAACGACTCCCGCAAGGAGAAAACCAGACATGGGAATTGTAGATGAAATAAAAGCGATAATGGAGCGCGACCCAGCAGCGCGCAATGTGTTTGAGGCACTGCTCTATCCAAGCCTACATGCCATCCTGTTTCATAGGTTGGCGCATCGTCTCTATAAAATGAATGTCCCTTTCTTCCCCCGCTTGATTAACCAATTTTCACGCTTCCTGACCGGCATCGATATACATCCGGGCGCAACAATCGGCAAGGGGTTGTTCATAGATCATGGTACGGGCGTAGTCATCGGTGAAACCGCCGAGCTTGGCAACAACATAACCTTGTATCAAGGCGTTACGCTCGGTGGCACGGGCAAACAGCGCGGCAAACGTCACCCCACTGTCGAGGATGATGTGTTGGTGGGTGTAGGCGCAAAAGTGCTAGGCGCAATTACTCTCGGCAAAGGCTCACGCATCGGCGGCGGCGCGGTAGTTTTGAAAGATGTGCCGCCTTACACTACAGCAGTGGGTGTACCAGCGCGGGTGGTAGCGATGCGAAACGGACATAACGACGAAAACCGCAGAGTAGAAAACCTGCCCGACCCAGAAGGTGATATGATAGACGCGCTACAGGAGAAAGCGGAAGAACTGGAAGCACGCTTGCGCCAATTACTGGCAGAGCATACCGAACAAACGCATGAAGTTGAACACGAACACGAAAATATTGAGCAACTGGATAACCGTTTGGAGGCTATGGAAGCGCGGTTGGAACGCATCGAACAGGGGCTTGGCAAATTATTGCTCGGCAACCACAGCAAGAACGGCGCATACTACTCTAAAGGGGGTTTCTACGACCCAACATTGTTAGAACAGGAGGCAGCGGCTAGTGTCGCTTACGGTATATAACACACTGAGTAGTAAAATCGAGCAATTTGAGACCATCGTACCGGGAGAGGTTCGCATGTATGTGTGCGGACCTACCGTGTACGATAACAGCCACATCGGGCATGCCATGAGCGCGCTCGTTTACGATATTGTACGGCGTTATCTGGAGTTCAAGGGCTACAAGGTGATTCACGCCCAGAACTTCACCGATATTGATGACAAAATCATCAGACGCGCTGCTGAAATGGGCGTACCTTGGCAGCCGATGACCGAAAAGTACATTAACCAGTTTCTGGAATGGATGGACGCTCTCAACGTAAAACGTGCTACCATTTACCCTCGCGCCACCAATGAGTTAGGCAATATCCTTGCGACAATTCAAACCCTCATCGAAAAAGGCTTTGCTTATCCCGCCAGCAATGGAGATGTCTATTACCGAGTCAACGCCAAGCCAGAATACGGCGAGTTGAAACACCAGAGCCTTGACGAGTTACAGGTAGGCGCACGCATTGCACCGGACGAAGCCAAAGAAAACGCGCTGGATTTCGCCTTGTGGAAAGCCGCCAAACCGGGAGAACCAAGTTGGGAAAGCCCGTGGGGTGATGGGCGCCCCGGTTGGCACATCGAATGCACCGCGATGGCAGTTGAGCATCTAGGCGAACAGATTGATATTCATGGGGGCGGCGCTGACCTGATTTTCCCACACCATGAAAATGAAATCGCCCAGAGCGAAGCCGCTACCGGAAAACGTCCTTTCGTGCGCTACTGGATGCACAACGGCTTGCTGCAAATGGGCAGTGACAAAATGAGTAAATCACTCGGCAACTTTGTAACCGTCGGTGATATCCTCGAAAACTATGATGCCGATACCTTACGCGCTTTTATTCTCGGTTCGGTCTATCGTAACCCGCTGAGTTTCAGCGAGGAAAGCTTTGTCGCAGCGCAACGCGGATTGGAACGCTTGAAAGCCGTTTTTAGCCCGGTGGAAAAATGGGGCGAACCTGACGATACCGCAGGCAATCCCGCCACTACCGCCACGCTATATGCTGCCGCCGAACAGGCGCGTGCGAACTTTACCGAAGCGATGGACAGCGATTTCAACAGCGCCATTGCGATTGCCGCCTTATACGACCTGACTCGTGAACTCAATCGGGGACGTGAACAAGGCGCGAGTCCCCAAAGCCTCCACCAAGCGCGTGCCCTTCTGCTGGAACTCGGCAATGTGCTAGGTTTGCGCCTAGACCGTGATACTTCTCCCAAACGTGGGCTGGAAGCTGCTCCTTTCATTTCGTTGCTGGTGGAAACCCGCACCGCTCTGAAAGCTGCCAAACAATATCAGCTTGCCGACCAGATTCGCGACAAACTCAAGGCGTTGGGGGTAAAGGTGGAAGACCGCCCGGACGGTACAAACTGGAAGTTTGAAAGCTAACCGATGGAATTAATTTACGGGCGAAACGCGGTCGCCGAAGCATTGCGTAGTACCAAAGCCGGCACTAAAGTTTTGCGTCTTTATCTTGCTGACGGCGCGGAAGCCAAAACGGGCGGAACGTTGGATTTCGCCCTCAAGGAAGCAACCACCCGCAAAATTCCTTTGCAGAAACTACCCCGCCCTGAACTGGACAAGCGCACTGCCAACGCCAACCATCAGGGCATCGCCGCCGAAGTCTCAGATTATCGCTACGCTAATCTTGATGAGGTGTTGGCGCAAGCTGCCGATAATCCTAACGCGCTTTTTCTGATATTGGATTACCTACAAGACCCTCAAAATCTGGGTACGCTTATTCGTTGCGCCGAAGCAACGGACGTAACCGCGCTTATTATCCCTGAACGGCGCGCTGCCGGGATTACTCCGGCGGTTCGCAACGCCAGCAGCGGTGCGGTTGAGCATCTCCATATTTGTCAGGTGGTGAATTTGCCGCGTGCGCTAGACGAGTTGAAAGAATCCGGCGTGTGGGTGGCAGGATTGGAGCATGAACCGGACGCGCAAGATTACGACCGCGCCGATTATACTGGCAAAATCGGGCTGGTGGTGGGCAGCGAAGGCGCGGGCTTGAGCCGCCTCGTGCGCGAAAAGTGCGATTTCTTTATCAAGTTACCGATGCTTGGCAGAGTAGAATCGCTCAATGCGGCGGTAGCCGGTTCGGTGGCGCTCTACGAAATCTTGCGACAACGCCGCGCTCAGAAGTGAAACGGCAACTTTCAAGGGCGCGACTGGCTTTTGCCGGACTGACCGGGTTGGCTGGCGCGCTCATTTGGCACTTCTCCCATATCGCGGGTGAAGAATATTCACCCTACCTCACCGATTCTCATTTCTGGCTACATCTGCTAATTGAAGGAGTGTTGGCGCTATATCTAGCTACCATTACCTATGTTGTGCTAAAGCTAGTCGAGCGAATCAAGCGCCAATAAAAAAGCCCCTTCCCGGCGAACCAGAAAAGGGGCGAAGTTCTGTAACAGCCTACTCGGTTACGCCGGGTATGCCGATGAGCTTGAAGTACACTATCGAACGATTGCCGCTCACCTGTCCATCAAAGATAAGGGTATAAACTCCCTTTGTAGCTCCAGCAGTAGTAGTAAAAACGTAGAGCAACTCACCTTTGGTATTAGCGCCCCAAGTATCAAATGATGCGTTAGTTTTGCCATCGGGTGTTACCAACGTAACTTTGATTGCCTCATTCGGAATGAAGCTGTCACTCTTAACCACGAAGGTTGCGCCCGGGAAAGCGGCGGTCGGGTTGATAGTGGCACGCGAGGCGGGTGTTACTGGCACATCGTACTTGGGGTCGTAGCGCCATGTGTAGTAATGGCGACCAACGTTGCCCATTTCCACCTTGAAATCATCCGGGTTGGAAGGAGTCCATGTCAGTACACGGCGCTCGAAAAGCTGCACCAATACATCACGTTTAGCGCCGTTGACCGTTGAAACAGTCCACATCGGTTCGGTGATGGGATAGCCAGCCGTATAAACCCAGTTCAGCACTAAGCCCACTGCCGGGTTTTGCCCTTCAAAAACTAGCCCCTTCTGATTAAAATAGTCCCAGAAAGGCTTCGCGATATTGTGACCAAGCACCGGTTCGTAATAACCGTAAGTGGTCAACGCGCCTAACGCCGGGTTGTTATCGACTATGCCAACGCGGTTGATGGTCTGCGTAATCGGCAATCCCACGTGTGGTTCTTGAGGACGATTCACCTGTGTACTGGCAAGATCGGTAAAACTGCCGTAAGTAGCGGCATTATTATTAATCGGGTCGCCAGCCACCGGAATATCGTATGCTGGATAGCGCGCCTGGAAACGGCGGTCGCCTAATTGCAAATTCCCCTGCACCATCTCCTTAACCAGCAACCCGTTGGTAACATAGTAGAGGTTATTCTGGTCAAAATCAGGACGGGTAATTTCCATACGGGCTTTATCAAAATATTGCACGAGGCGTTGCCCGTTGGGCGATTCATCATAAGGTTCGTAGCTGGAATAGAAGCTCTCTACCCCATATACAAAACTGCGCTTGACCGCTTGCTGTAAAACGGGCAAATCGGGGCGACGCCAAGTATTCTCGAAAGCGGGTGCCGCAAAAGAACCTGCCTCTACGGTAAGGGTCATATTGAGAGTAAGCAGTATAAGGAATACCACCCCCAATAGACGCAGCCTGTTTAGCCTAAAATTCCTGTCCGAAGCATTGTTTAGACGCATTTTGGAAAGCCCCTCCCTTGGGTATGAGCCGGAAAACGCGGGAAATTAACATAACACGATTACTACAGGCTATTTTAATACATGTTATGTAAAAAGAAAAGACCCTGATTATGACAAGTGGAGAATTTGTACGATTTGGAATTATATAGAGTTTTTATGTTCGAACAAAATTAGATAATAGTAGTCAAAGGCACTAATAGCATGTAAAATTGGGGGTAGGATATAAATCAAGTATTAAACGATTTACCAGAAAAGGAATATGTACAAGTCATGGAACCACGCCTAAGATTCGTAGTAGTTTACCTCTTACTACTCACATTGATTTTGTCTGCCTGTGGCGGTTCATCGGCAACCGTTAATAGCGGGACTGTTTCACTAAGCCCAATAACTGGAAATACAGTAGAGCAGGTTACTACTAACACTCCTATGCCTTCCCCGACACCTGTACCAAAACCGAATATGTTGCAAGTAGGTGGAGAAGATAACCCCTGGATGGAAATCAGTTTATATGAAGGTGTAAACGAACAGTTGCAGGAAGTGCCCATGAATCAAAGTACCCTTGATGGAATGGGTACATTTTTTCAGGGAGCCCCTTCACTGGTTGCGGTCAATAATCCTACAAACGTAATCCAGAATACCTATTCGGTTATCTGCCAGCCAGCTATTTGCAAAGGTCTAAGGAACGGTAATTACGAGCAAATGAACTATAAAATTGGAGGAGTCAGCAGCGTAATAACTGAGAAAAGTACAGGTAAGATAGTGGGGCATATTGGGTTTTCTCCATTCAAACCAACCTCAATAGCACCTTCTGTACTAGTATTTACACTGGTAAGCAGCATAGTGCTGGATCAGTTTATGGAAGGGATTAATCAGCAATTCGAAGTAGTTAATAAAAAGCTGGATGCTATCAAATCATTTCTTGATGACAAAGAAATCAGCATTATAGATGGAAATCTGAAATACTTAAATGGTATCAAGACGGTTATGAACCAGCGAAAAATTGCGCCAACCGACTTGGAAAGTTTTCGCACCCAACTTGAAGCGGTAGAGCGTGAGTCTCAGCAAACGATCAGCTTTTACCATACGCAAGTAGCCCGTTCCTACGACGCATTCAAACAAATAAAGCTTGATAAAATGCTATTCGTTTTTCGGAGCGATGACAAAATCAACGAATTTAAGAAAAGTATAGCTGACTATCAGCGCCAATCTCAGGTTTATCTAGCAGCTTTGAGTGTCAGAGCGTTGGCAGCACAGGTAAGAAGCGCACTGCCGGAGAGCAGGGAACTTGCAGTTAGCCGAATTGAGGAAGTACAAACGGATCTTAAAACTTGGTATGATGAGCAAATAAAATTTTATGGGGAAGTAGAAAAGCGTATCCCTGAAATGGATGGCTGGTTTGCCGACTCTAAAACTCAAGATCAGTTTAAGACGCTTGCTGCTAATGGAAAAGTAGAGGCAAAACAAACTTATGACAAGGCTAATGAGGTGCTTGCGGATACGACAAATAAGGTGAAAGTTCAAATGCAGGCAGAATCATTACCGCTAAAGTTGGTGGTGGTGCTGGATGCACAAGGTAAAGTACAAAAGATTAGCAAAGTAGTAAGTTAAACCGCAAAAAAAGAGTGGCAGCGCCGCCACTCTCAAACTATTTTTAATACTTCTATTCGGAATTAATCTCGCCCCTGTAGCGACATCAGGATTTGCAGAATAAAGAGGAACAGGTTCAGAATATCCAAATATATCCCGATGCTAAGCGCGATAGCATTACCGATGGTGTTCTGGCTCTTCTTAGCTTGCTGCACATCGAAGATGAGATAGAAGCTGAAAATCATCACCCCCGCGTACATTATTATGCTGTACAGCATTGTACTATGCAGGAAAATATTCAGCATACTTACGATCAGTAGCCCGATAACGGCTACGAAAAGGTATGGTGCAAGCCCGCTGAAATCGCGCTTAGTTGTCCAAGCGTAAATGCCAAGGGCAAAGGTAAGCGCACCTGTTACCAGTAAAGCTTGCACGATGATGCCGCTATAGCCCGCATCTGACAGAATTTGCATAGTAGGGGCAAGCAGCACACCGGACGAAAGAGCAAAACCGTATAATAGAATAAAGTTGATGGGCGTTCTCTCGCGCAGCACCATTGCACCGATCATGAAACCAATTTCAGCAATAATCCATAAAATCGAGCTACCCCGGCTCATATTGTAGGCGCTGTGCAAACCGTTCACGCCAAGCCATACGCCCCCGGCTGCCGCTACTATCGAGGTAGTGGTAAACCACATTACCTTCTGGATTAGGCTACTGCGATCCAGCGTAGTAGCGCCCGAATATACGGGTTGTCCTCGCCAAGAAGGCTGATAGTTGTTATTTTGGTTATTCCACATGATTTCTAACTCCTGATTTTAGTCTAGCTTGCAATTAATTAAGCTCTATTATAACAATATATAGCTTGGAATTGCATAAGAATATTCCAAATTTGCTGCGTTCAATTCACTTTTTCTACGTAATAAGCTGTTATTTTGTTTCAAACGATGGGAAGTTAGAATTTTAACGGGTAAGGGTATCGTTAGTGAGCCTGACAACCTTGATCTTGTTATCAATCACCACAATTTCCTGTACGCCTTCGACCTCATGGTTGTCGGCATCCATCGTAATCTTGCAGGTAATCAGGTTGGTAGCAAGGCTGCAATCAGACAAGGCGATTTGCATATTATCTTTTACCTGCTGCTGAATCCAGCTATCTATGTCAATGTACACATTCCAACTACCATCAGAAAGCGCACCGGTTTCAGGCTCATAGCGATTTTTGACCGAAACGTAAGAACGCTCATCAAAAAGGGAAGTAACGCCCACCACATCTCCTTGATTAAACAAGGTCTGATATTTATTAACGATTTCCAGCCCTGCCGGAACGGCTCTATTGACATTCTCATTGCCACAGGCAACCAGCAAGAGCATCAAAATTGGAAGCACAATCAAGAGAGTTCTAATTTTTTTCATTACTATCCTCCTTTCACTACAGGAGCAAGTACAAACGATGAAACAATCGAAGCGCTGTGATTGTTTAACAAACCAAAAGAATAGAAGTAGTTTAGGATTTAAATCGCGAATTTTCAAGACCTTTATTCTCCGATTAAGATAACCACTCGATAAAATGAGAATTGACAGAATCGTTTTTTATGATAGCATTTTTTACAGAAACGTTTTTATTAATAATGTTTTTAGTTCAAACGTTTTCGGCTCGGCAAACAAAAAACAGGAGAATAAAATTGGAAGGAAACCATTACCTGCCAGATTTTATAATGCGCTCTACCGGTTTTGTCCTGTATCAGGTAGCAGAAATTGGACGCACCCTTTTTTCCGATGCAATTACGCCGCTAGGAATTAATGAACAACAACTGGGAGTGCTAGGAGTGTTGGAAAGTTTTGGTCCGCAGGTTCAGGCACACCTCAGCCCGCCGCTTCGTATTGATAAGGCTAAAATGGTGGGGATTGTAAATGAATTGGAAGAGCGGGGACTGGTGCAGCGATTGCCACATCCACAGGATCGGCGGGCAGTGCTGGTGCATCTTACCGAAGCCGGAAAAGAGATGTTGCAACGCTCCGAAGAGGTAGTCAAGTGTTTCTCTGCCCAATACTTTGGAGTGTTCAACCCGGAAGAGCTGCGATTTTTTCATGAACTGCTGGTGCGTTTAGCCGATACCCATGCTCCACACGCCGATGCTTTGGCGGAACATCATAAAACAACTTGAAAGGATTCTGAAATCTAATGGAACAATCAACCTCAAAAGGGGCTGTAGTAGCCGTCCACCCGGACGGAATCGGGCGGCGGTTGCATGGTTTTGCACTGTTCAGTGTTCTTGGCGCATTGCTGCTGACCCTCTTGTTGGAGGCGCTAGATCAAACTATTATCAGCACCGCATTACCTAGAATTATCAGTACCCTACAAGGTTTTGACCGCTACACGTGGTCGTTAACGGCTTACGCGCTGGCATCTGTCACCGTGATACCGATCGTAGGCAAGCTCTCAGACCAATTCGGACGCAAATGGTTTCTAATAATCGGCTCGTTGATATTCTTGCTAGGTTCGGTGCTATCCGGAGCAGCGCAGACAATGGATCAATTCATCGTCTTCCGAGCCTTGCAGGGCTTCGGAGCAGGCACAGGTATTGCGCTGGTCTTTACGGTGGTAGGCGATATTTTCCCGCCATCAGAACGCGGCAAGTGGCAAGGGCTATTCGGCTCGGTTTACGGTATCGCCAACCTGATTGGACCTACCCTAGGTGGCTGGCTCACCGATAACGGACTACTTATGGGCGATTTGGTAACAGAAACTACCCGCTGGCGCTGGGTTTTCTATATTAACATGCCGATCGGATTCTTTGCCCTACTAGGACTGTTGCTTTATCTACCGGGAAATCTGTCCGAACGCAGCGCCATCCACACGGGTTGGGCAGCAATTCGCCGCATCGACTTTCTAGGGGCAATTCTGGTGGCAGCAGCTACAACCTGTTTGTTGCTAGGGCTAACATGGGGTAGCAACCAAACTTTTGAGTGGGGTTCAGTACAAGTGGTAGGCATTTTGATAGCCGCCGGGGTACTTTACTTGCTGTTTGTGGTGGCAGAACGATTCGTGCCAGACCCAATTTTACCGCTAAACCTTCTACGCAACCGCATTTTCACCGTAGCCTCACTGCTCTCGATGTTGCAGATGATGGTAGTAATCGGCTTGATTATTTACCTACCGCTCTTTCTACAGGGCATTTTGGGGGAATCCGCTACTAACGCGGGAGAGTTGATTACGCCCCTGACACTAAGTTCGGTGGTGGGCGCAATGGTAGCGGGTATGTTGGTGAGCCGCCTAGGGCGTTACGTGGTAATAACGATTATCGCTGGGCTGATTATGGCGTTAGGTGTGTTCCTGATCGCGCAGATGTCGCCCACCACCGCAATAATCGAAGCTGTATTCTTTATGATAATTGCGGGGTTGGGAATGGGACCGTTCTGGAGTATCCTGACGCTATCGGTACAGAATTCGTTGCCGCGTTCGCAATTGGGCGTGGGTACTGGAGCAGTGCGATTCTTCGGGCAACTAGGCGGAGTGCTAGGAATTGCAATTGTCGGAACGGTGGTAAATAACACCATGTCCAGTAATTTAACCAACAATCTCCCGGCAGATGCAGTGCGTTATTTGCCAGCGCAGGCTTTGCAATTTGCCACCAATCCGCAGGTACTGGTTAATCCTGCCGCACAGGATAAGGTTATACAAATGGTCAAAAGCTCTGCGGGTCCAAACACGCAGCAAAGCCTTGACCTACTAAATCAGGTTTTTGCTTCGGTTAAAACATCCTTTGCCGGAGCATTACAGCAAGGTTTTTTTGCGGTTTTGATTATAAGCGTGGCGACAATCTTGATTTGTTTCTTATTCAAAGAAGCGCCCCGTTCCGGTCAAAATCAACCGATAACTGCTGAAGCAGAGGATAAAGCAGAAGTCTCGCCCGGACTTTCCTGATTTGAGCTGAGTTGTTACAACGGAGATAAATGGGGGTGAGGCGACTTTACCAACCGCGATAAGGCAGCCAAACACAGATTAGGTGACAAAGTATCGCAAACCCCCAATTTGAGACAACCTGTGAATGGAGTTCTTCTATTCCAGTTACAACAAGAATAGTAGACAACCAGTACTGTTAGAAAGCAGCTAATAAAAGGGTGCTTAACAAAAATTACAGAACTTAACCTGACCTTTGTTGAATTGGTCGATGTGGCTTTTACAAGCAGTGGTATAATAATACCGTTAGTTGATCCTTTCAACTTAAAAATTATAACAAAGTGAAGCAATTCTCTTTGTTTTTCTTTTGAGATTCTTTCAGATTGTAGATAAACTTATTCAATCCAAAAGGAGGGAGTAATATGCGGAATACAATAGGTGAGCTAATCAAGGGTGTGGTAAACGGGTTCCTCAATATCTACCGGGGAATATTCCGAACTTTCCTATCATTCTTTAGGAGACCAGGTTATAAGGGTAGTTAATTTCAATAGTGTAATAGTAATCCAGATAAATTAAAATATTAGATATGCAAGGTCCGGTAAAATATACCGGGCTTTTTTTAGCACTCCACTATTGAGTAGCAAAAGAAGCAGTTACACTTGCTCTTTGCGGCGGTACTGAATAGCTTCGGCGATGTGAGCCGCCTGTATCGCTTCACTTTCGGAGAGATCAGCGATAGTACGCGCCAATTTCAGGATACGATGGTAGGCGCGAGCAGACAACGCCATTTGGCGGGTTGCCGCTTTAAGCAAACTTTCGGCGGCAGCATCGGTCTTGCAAAACGCCCGCACCTCGCCCGGTCCCATCTCGGAGTTAGTAAAAAGTCGACGTGGCGATTTGCCTTCCTCGATTGCAGGAGAACGATAGCTTTCGAAGCGTTGTAGTTGAATTTCGCGAGCGCGGGCTACCCGTGCACGTATGCGAGTAGATGGTTCGCCGAGGCGGGCATCAGCAAGTTTCTCATATTCCACTCTCGGCACTTCGATGTGAATATCAATACGGTCAAGTAGCGGACCACTCAGACGTTTTTGGTAATTCTGGATACGAGCGGGCGGACAGACGCATGCTTTTTGCGAATCTCCAAGAAAACCGCAAGGACATGGATTCATCGCACCAATTAGAATGAAGTTAGCCGGATATTTGACGCTGCCAGAGGCACGGGATAGCACCAAGGTGCGGTCATCTTCCAACGGTTGCCGTAACTGGTCGAGCATTTGCTGTCCGAATTCCGGTAATTCGTCCAGAAACAGCACACCGCGATGAGCCAGACTGATTTCACCCGGACGCGGGAAGCGACCCCCTCCCACCAAACCCGCCGAGGAAATCGAGTGATGCGGTGAGCGGAAAGGGCGCTGTATCACCAATGGCATATCAGAAGGCAATAACCCGGAAACGCTGTAGATTTTGGTCACTTCCAGCGCCTCATCAATGGTCATAGGTGGCAAGATTGTGACCATAGTACGTGCCAACAGCGTTTTGCCTGAACCGGGAGGTCCTGACATAAAAACATTATGTGCACCGGATGCTGCAATTTCCAACGCACGTTTAGCGTGTTCTTGCCCTTTGATGAGGCTGAAATCGTAGCGTGAATCCTCTTCATGATTTTTTTGCAGCAGAGTGAAGTCACTCTTGAGTGGGATGATAGCATGCCGCCCTTCGAGATGCGCCGCCAGTTCGCTTAGAGTCGCCACCGGGTAAACCGCTACGCCCTCCACCAATGCTGCTTCTTTTGCATCTACCGCAGGCACAAAGATACGCCGGATACCGTGTCCCTTCGCCACCGATACCATCGGCAACACGCCGTCGCTGTGGCGCAGCGACCCGTCAAGACTCAATTCTCCCAGAAAAATAGCATCGGAAAGGTCGCCATAGGCGCCTTCGGTGGCAGAAAGCAAAATACCCACCGCGATGGGCAGGTCGTAAGCGGGACCTTCCTTGCGAACATCGGCAGGTGCAAGGTTTACCACTACCCGTTTGTTGCCGGGAAAATAGCCACCGCTATTCTTGATAGCAGCCCGCACCCGTTCGCGTGCTTCTTGCACTGCCGTATCAGGCAAACCTACCATGGCAAAGAAGGGGTTACCGTTAGCGGTATCCACTTCCACTTCTACCAGAATGCCTTCCAAACCGAGCAAGGCGCAGGTGTAAACTTTGGCAAGCATACGGCTATTCTTCCGTTTCTTCTCAATTTTTTTGGTTAGGTTGATTCAATCTTAGCACGGGGTTTAGGGTGTTGCAATCTATTTTAACAAACAGCTATTTCAGGGGTTGCGTTTGAAATAAAGACAAGGGGCGCAACCCCTTGCCTTAACACCTAGTTGAGTTGCTTACTCCAAACTAGGAAACGGTCACGATGGTACAAGCGCGTACTTCGCTCTTTAGCCCGTGCGCCACAAACGAGTACGATCCGCTCGCCAACCCTGTTGTGTCAAAGCTGGCAGAAATCTTCCCGTTCTCATCCGCCCACACGTAGCCTAAATCTGCACTCTTTTCATCCGGTCCCGTGTACCATAGCACTACCTTCTCGTTCGGGATGAACAGTTCCGCGTTGACCGCTACCTTATCTCCTGCTTTTGCAGTTGCAGGCGTAAGCGTCTGAATCGTGTCTTCGTTCACATCTAGGTTGCTTTCCCCGAAGATTACGCTCACCTTGTTGCTGGTAGCTTGCTCTCCTCTCACTTCGTCAGCATAAGTCACCTGTATTCTGAAACTCAGTTCCGTTCCTGCGGTTGGCAGATTATCCGGGTTTGGTTTCAACACAAGGCTACCCGATACGCTCGACCCATTGTCCAATTGTCGCAACTCTACTCTCACCGAGGTAGGAGTGACCTTTGTGACCCACATCCCGCTATTGCCGAAGTTGGCGTAATCCAGCAAGATTGTCGGTTCGATTGGCACTTCAAACGAGACGAAACCTGCTCCGCCCGGTCCAAAGTTTTTCAGCTTGATACTCAAGTTCAAGCGAGTATCCGCGCTTATCCCCGCTACATGGTCAGGGGTAAGTGACAAGGTCGGCACGATTTCGGCGGTGGTAGGTATTGCCTCTGCCACCCGCATTTTGTCAACCTTACCGCTATTATACGAGGGGAACCAGATGTAGCCATCCGAACCCGCCGCCATCCCCCAAGGTGAAAATTTTTTGGTGGGGATATCGTATGAGTTGAGAACACCGGCGGTGGTAATGCTCCAAATCTTGTTGCCGTAATAATCTGGAAACCACAAATTCCCATCTGCCCCTACCGTGATTTGCCCAAACGTGTCAGAATCCACATCGGGGATATCATATTTGGTGACTTCGTGGGTGTAAGGGTTAACCTTCGCCACCCCATAGTAATAGTCGCTGTACCAGATATTCCCGTCCGGACCTGTCACAAGAAATATAGCATATGAACCTGATGGAAGCGGATATTCGGTGATATCGCCGGAGGTGGTAATCCTGCCAATCTTCGAGTAATCATATTCTCCGAACCACAGCGCCCCATCCGGTCCCTTGGTGATGCCATAAGGTAATGCCCCCGAAGATGGGACATTATATTCGCTGAATGCGCCCGAAGTGGTAATTCTGCCGATCTTGTTGGCCTCATGTTCTGTGAACCACAGAGCCCCATCCGGTCCCGCCGTGATGGCATAAACATTAGCCCCCGAAGTTGGGATGTCATATTCGGCGAGCACAACCCCCGCCGTTGACATCTTGGCGATTTTGTTGGCGTCATACTCGACGAGCCAAATATTCCCGTCAGGTCCAGCCGTGATAGCGTCAGGACACGAGCCTGCTGGCATATCGTATTCAGTGATTACGCCAGAATTAGTAATCCTGACGACCTTGTTGTCGTCACAAACTGCGAACCACATCGCTCCATCCGGTCCCTGTGTGATGGTTTCAGAACCAGAAACCGCTGTTGGGACATCGTATTCGGTGATGGTGTAGAGACTTTCGGCACGGGCGGTGCGGAGGGTGGCAAAACATGCCATTAGGGCAGTTAGTAGCAATAGCAACACAGTTCCTATTGCTAGAGCGTTTCGTTGGGACAAGGATTTACTGCTCTGCATAGCCATAACTCCCTTCTGCTCTGATCTCACTATGACCAAAGCATTTTAGATTTGAGCACAAATGAAGCCTCATTAATTTTATTAAACCAACATTACTAATTCCATTACCTCTCTATTAATGTTTATTAATTAACTGGCATTAATAGTTGTGGTTTTTGTTTTTTATTAATTTAGGTTTAATCTTTCTAGTCTTGAGTTGGTAAATTTGTCACAAAAAAAGAACCCCGGCATTGCTACCGGGATTCTTGAAGAACCAGATTATTATTAAGCTATTCGGCAGTGACAATCACGATAGTACAAGCCTGAATGTTACTGCGTTGCCCCTGCGCTACAAACGAGTACGACCCGCTTGCCAGCCCGGTAGTATCAAAATTGGTTACGAGTTTGCCGTGCTCATCCGACCAGACGTAGCCCAAATCCACGCTCTTGCCATCCGGTCCAGTGTACCACAACGGTACTTTTTCACTGGGTAGGAACACATTTGCGCTGATCGCTACCTTATATCCCGCTTTTGCTGTTACAGACGTAAGGGTTTGTCCAGTGATGGTGACAATAGTACATGAGCGTACCTCACTTTTCAGCCCATGCGCCACAAACGAGTAAGAACCGCTCACAAACCCGGTGGTATCAAAGTTAGTGGCAATCTTACCGTTCTCATCCGCCCATACGTAACCTAGATCCACACTATTGCCGTCGGGACTGGTGTACCACATTGTTACTTTCTCGTTCGGGAGGAACACATCCGCGCTGATCGCTGCTTTCTCCCCCACATTGACCGTTATCGGTGCAAGGGTTTGAAGGGTATCTTTGTTCACATCAAGGTCGCTTTCCCCAAAGGTTACGCTCACCTTGTTGCTGAAGCTATGTTCGTATTGCACCTCATCCGAGTAGTTGACCTGAATTTTGAAACTCAGTTCCGTTCCTGCTATCGGCGGGTTTTCCGGATTCGGTTTCAACACTAGGCTACCTAGTACGCTTGCACCAAAATCCAATTGCCGTAACTCTACACGAACAGAGGTGGCTGAAATCTTTGAAACCCACAACCCGCTATTTCCGAAGTTAGCGTAATCGAGTAGGTAAGTAGGTTCGATTGGTACTTCAAACCAAGCGTAGCCTGCCCCACCCGGTCCAAGATTCTTAAGCTTGATACTCAGGGTAAGGCGATTATCCACACCCGTTCCGGCTACGCGGTCGGGAGTAAGCGATAAGGTCGGCACGATTTCGGCGGTAGTAAATTTCTTCGGAATTACCCTCATTTTACTAACTTGGCTAGCATCTGCTTCGGTGAACCAAACGTACCCATCCGAACCGGCAGCAATGCTATAAGGCCACGAAGCCGCAGTGGGAACGTTGTATTCGGTGATGTCGCCGGTAGCGGCTACCATCGCAATTTTGTTACTACTACCCTCGGTGAACCACACATTGCCATCAGGTCCTTTGCTAATACCATAAGGACCTGAGTTTAAAGTAGGAATATTGTATTCGGTGATGTCGCCGTAGGGCGTAATCATACCGATTTTGTTACCCGCAAACTCAGTGAACCACAGATTCCCATCCATCCCAACAGTAATGCCCTCAGGGTTGGAGTTCGGAGTGGGGATGATGTATTCGTTGAGGACTACGCCGGAAGTCGAAATCTGACCGATTTTACCAGCGGTATATTCAGCGAACCACAGATTCCCATCCGGTCCAGCGACAATTCTAGTTGGACCGGAACCTGCGGGAGCATCATATTCGGTGATGTCGCCCGTGGTAGTAATTTTGCCAATCTTATTAGCATCATACTCAGTAAACCATAGATTATTATCCGACCCAACAGTGATGCCATAAGGACCAGAGGCTGTGGTGGGAAGGGCGAATTCTGAAATGACCCCGGTTATCGTAATCTTGCCGATTTGGGCAGTACCATACTCGGTAAACCACAGATTCCCGTCCGGTCCGGCTATGATACCCTCAGGCTCAGAACCTGCGGTCGGGATGTCATATTCAAAAATATTACCAGAATTAGTAACTCTGCCGATCTTGTTACCTTCATACTCGGTGAACCACATCGCCCCGTCCGTACCTGCCGTGATGAACTCAGGGCTAGAGATAGAGGTGGGAGTGCGGTATTCGGTGATGGTGTACAAATTCTCAGCACGAGCAGGAGTGATAAAACATGACATAAATGTCGTGAGCATTAGTAGAAACGCCATTGCTATTGCTAGAGCGTTTCTCTGAGACAGATATTTACTGCCTAGCATCGCCATAATTCCTTTCAGCTCTGATTGCACTTTGATCAAGGTGTTAATATGAGCAAATCTTTTAACCTTTCTAATTCTATTAAACCAGTATTACAAAATTCATTACTGTACTATTAATGTTTATTAATAGTGATAGCTTATATGCCTGTTTTAATACGTGTTTAACTAATAATGTGAAATAGTTGGGCAGTAAAAAAATTCCCGGTGGTGTCACCGGGAATCAAGGAGCAGTATATAAATTTCAGAGGAAGGTTAGACCCTTTTTTGTACGCGGTAGCGCCGAATCAGAGTATTAGTAGAGCTATCATGTGGCAGTTCCGGCTCTTCGACACTGGTGAGTTGCGAGATAATGCGGCTTGCCAGCGCTTTGCCCAGTTCCACACCCCATTGGTCGAAAGAGTTGATGCGCCAGATAGTGCCTTGCACAAACACCTTGTGCTCGTAAAGCGCTACCAATTCACCCAACGCCTCCGGAGTCAGGCGCGGCAGCAACAGCGAATTGGTAGGATGGTTGCCCTCGAAAATGCGATGCGGTTCTTGATAAGCTGGCACACCTTCAGTATGTACCTCACTGGCGGTTTTGCCAAAAGCCAGCGCCTCGGTCTGCGCGAAGTAGTTAGACATCAGCAGGTCGTGGTGATTGCCCATCGGATTCAATGATTGGGAGAAACCGATGAAATCGGCGGGGATTAACTTAGTGCCTTGATGGATAAGCTGGTAATAAGCATGCTGCCCATTGGTTCCGGGCTGCCCCCAGATAATTGGACCCGTCTGGTAAGTAACACGGTTTCCATCCAAGTCAACGCTCTTGCCGTTGCTCTCCATATCAAGTTGCTGTAGATACGCGCTTAGACGACCAAGATAATGGTCGTAGGGTAAAATCGCCACCGTTTCCGCACCGAAGAAGTTGTTATACCAAACACCAATCAGAGCCAATAGCACCGGCATATTCTTTTCAAATGGCGTAGTACGGAAATGGGTATCCATCGCGTGGAAGCCCGCCAGCATACGGCGGAAGTTATCCGCTCCAATCGCAATCATTAGCGAAAGCCCGATTGCCGAGTCATAGGAATAGCGCCCACCAACCCAATCCCAGAAACCGAACATATTGGCGGTATCTATCCCGAATTTGGCAACTTCCGCCGCGTTGGTAGAAACCGCCACAAAATGGCTTGCCACCGCCTTTTCGTCACCGAGCGTTCTCAACGCCCAGTCGCGAGCGGTATGCGCGTTTGTGAGAGATTCAACGGTGGTGAAAGTCTTGGAAGATATAATGAACAGCGTTTCGGCAGGGTCAAGATCATGAGTAGCTTCCGCGAAATCAGTACCATCAATATTGGAAACGAAACGGACATTGAGATGGCGCGCGCTGTAGTGGCGTAAAGCATCGTAAGCCATTACAGGTCCTAGATCTGAGCCACCGATACCGATATTAACCACATTACGAACAGGTTTACCGGTAAAACCTTTCCATTCCCCACTACGTACTCGCTCTGAAAAAGCCGCCATTTTATCCAGCACCGCATGTACTTGCGGCACCACATTTTCACCATCCACCAGCACAGTGGCATTGCGAGGCGCGCGCAATGCTACATGCAGTACCGCTCTTTTCTCGGTAACATTGATTTTTTCGCCGGTAAACATTTCTTCGATGCGCTTTTTCAAGCCCGAATCTTCGGCTAATTGCAGCAACAGTTTGATAGTTTGAGCGTTCAGGCGGTTTTTGGAATAATCTAAATATATATCTTCAGCCTCAACAGTGAGGGTAGAACCGCGTGAGGGGTCAATGGCAAAAAAATCGCGCAGGTGAGTGTCTTTTATCTGCCTGTAATGGGCTTCGAGCGCTTTCCAGGCAGGGGTTTGAGTTAGATTAGTGCTCATTTCCAGTATCCTTTCGTTCCATTTATAAGCCCTGAAGCATTATATAACATTCAGCCTCAGAGTTTATCAGACTTCGGGCGGAAAATCGATTCGACTTCAAATCCGTAGTCCTTGCTACTGACCGTGCTACTCTATGGGATTAGCATTTCCCTACTATCGAATTTATTTTCACCCGATGGTAAAGAAAGGATATAGATAATGGGGGTCGAAAATACTACGCCTGCGCCCTACGAAGCGTTGGATCGCGAAACGGTGAGCCTTAAGTACGTCTATGACATTATAATGGATAAGATGAAGGTGGAACGTCGCCCGGTTGCCATCACCTTCTGCGAGGATGCACCACCAGAGGGTTACGAGGCTCTGAACGAACCCGCCTGTACCCTGATTAAGGAAGGCTCAAGCGGACGCAAGGTATATGTGGATAGCAGCAACAACGCCTGCTTTGTGGGCTTGTACCACACCGGTATGCACCCCGGCATGGACATGATTAAGGATGGCAGTTATCTCACCATGTCGCAGGGCATGTTCACGGCAGAAGGGGCGCGTATCAACAAAGAGACTACCCCCAATCTGCCGCAAGGACAGTACAAAGCGATTGCCGCAGCACCCCTGAACGAAGTGCCGGAGGGTGTGCCAGTGCATCTGCTGGTGGTGATTTGCGACCCACAACGCGCTATGATGATTTCGGGGGCAGCGTTAGCCCGTGCCGGTAGTTTGCCCTTTGGCGAGGTAGGATGGTCGGTATGTAGTTCGCTCTACGCGCTGCCCTTCCACAATCGCCGTAGCATCTTTACCATTGGGGATGGCGGCGGACGCATCCACAACAGCCTGAAGCCAAGCGAGCTTTTCGCCGTAGTACCAGCTAAAGATATGAAATACATCATCGAGATGATCGAGAACTTTGCGATAAACGCGGTAGATATGCGCAAAGAAGTCATGCCCGGTGTGTACGCCCGTATGCGCCATGCCGGTCCTCCGCCGGGTGTAAGCCAAAATTCTTAGATTTTTTAGGACAAGGGGCATCACCTACGCCCCTTGTTTTATTTCATAATCGTGGTTGAGGCTGGCTTGAAGCAGTGCTACCATTAGTGTAAAATTGCTCAGGTGTTAGGGTAGTACAAACAATATTATTTCGCCGGGAGTGATAACAAAAATGGTTGAGCTGCAAGCGGGTTTAAGGAACAAGCCCCTCAACCTGACCATGTTGAACGGGAGTGCCAAAGTGAAGTTAGCCTCAAACTCGAATAACCAAGAAAAACCGCGCCTGCGCCTTGCCATCCAGAAAGAAGGTCGCCTGACCGAGCATACTCTATCGCTTTTGCGGAGTATCGGGTTAGAATTTGATAGCTACAAGCAGCGTCTGTTCAGCACCGTCAGTAATTTTGAACTGGACATTATGTACACCCGCGATGATGACATCCCGGAGTATGTTGCCACTGGTACTGCCGACATCGGCGTGGTGGGGCAAAACCTACTCTACGAAGAGGGCGTAGATGTGGAACAGGTGCTACCGATGGGCTTCGGGCATTGCTCACTGGTAGTAGCAGTTCCCAAAGAGAGCGGCATCACCGATGTGCAACAGCTTCACGGCAAGAAAATTGCCACCAGCTATCCCAAATCCGCCCACAAGTTGCTGCGACAGTACGGCATTGAGGCGGAAATTATAACCTTGAGCGGTGCGGTGGAACTTGCCCCAAATCTGGGGTTGGCAAACGCGATTGTGGAAATTACCGCTACCGGCAGCAGCCTTATTCTCAACGACCTAGTCGCGATTGAGGAAATACTGCAAAGCGAGGCGGTGCTGGCAGCCAACAGAGAATCGCTGGCGCATCCCTACAAAGCGCGCAATATCAACCGCTTACAGGTGCGTATTAAAGCCGCGCTGGCAGGTAAAGAGTACAAATATGTGGTGATGAATGCCCCTAGAGCCGCACTGGAAAATATCAAAAGAGCTGTGCCGGGCTTGAAAAGCCCCACCATTGTGCCGCTAGACGACCCGGATTGGGTGGCAGTACACGTAGCGGTTACCGAAGAAGCCTTCTGGGAAGTGATGGAACGGCTGAAAGAAGCGGGCGCAGGTGGTATTTTGGTAGTACCAGTCGAGAAAATCTTGATATAAGGTAGTAAAAATGCATCTTTTCTGGGGTACAATTCTACTGATACTGGGTGCGCTCACCTCGTTGGCGGGTGGCACTACCGCACTGGTAGTGTTTGCGTCGTTGTGGGCACTGGTAACTTTTGTAGAAATTATGGGAGCAATGGATCACCATCGCCGAGGGGGTTTGTTTGTATTGCCTTTGTCTGGTATTCCGGGAATATTCGGCACTATTTTTGGCGGTACAGCAGGACTGGTGGTTTATTTCGCGATACTAACTATGTACCTGCTCGCCCTGATATTTTTCTGGCGACGCACTCCCAAAGCCCCGAAAGCGGTAGCGGCAAAGGGTGGTAGCCAGAAAGCCCCAAAACCTCCGGCGGGTGGCTCGAAAGAAGCCCCGAAACGTCCGGCGGGTGACAGCAAAGCAGTTTCCAAGCCTTCCGCTGATGAGTTCAAAGAAGCGATGAAACGTGCCGGTGGCGCTGGTGAAAGCAAGGGAGGCAGCCCTGAAAAGGGAAAAGAGCATCGAAAACAAATGATTGAATAAATTGAATCTGCCACCACGTAGCGAATGTAACGGGGCGCAGCGCAATGCGCCCTATTTAGTTAAAGGAGTGAGCCATGCAACCTGTCAGGTTGAGCGAAGTTGATCCCGAAACCCTGAAGCGCATCAAGCAACGCGCCGCCGGTGAGTTCGGAAAAGTGAGTGAGCAAGCGCGCGCCATTATGCAGGAAGTGCGGGAGCGAGGCGATGCCGCGTTGCGAGATTTCACCGCCCGTTTCGACGGGGTTCAGCTTGAGAGTCTTGAAGTATCCAGAGAAGAAATAGAACAAGGCTTGCGCGAAGCCTCTCCAGAACTGGTTGAGGCTTTCAAATTCGCCATTGACAATATTCGCAAATTCCACCGCACCCATGTGACAGCGGAGGAAGAGCATGTCGAAACGGTGCCGGGCGTAGAAGTGTGGCGGGTGTGGCGTTCCATCGAAAGGGTAGGGCTATATGTGCCGGGTGGTAGAGCGCCATTGCCATCTTCGCTGCTCATGACCGCCATACCAGCCGAAATAGCCGGATGCGATGAAATCATCGTGTGTACACCCCCTAACAAGGAAGGCAAGATACACTATTCGATTCTGGCGGCAGTTGCGGTATTGAATCTGCCAAACCTGCGCTTGTTCAAAGTGGGTGGGGCGCATGCAATCGCGGCAATGGCTTACGGCACGGAAAGCATCCCCAAAACTTATAAAATCTTCGGGGCGGGCAACCCCTATGTCACCGCCGCTAAAGTGCTGGCGTTCAGCGAAGGTATGGTGAGTATCGACATGCCAGCCGGTCCAAGCGAAGTGCTGATTATCGCCGATGCTAGCGCCAACCCTGCCTATGTTGCTGCCGATTTTCTCTCACAGGCAGAACACGCAGATGATAGTTCGGCGGTGTTGCTCACCACTTCACCCAAATTGGCAATAGCGGTTGCCGCCGAGGTGCGCCGCCAGTTGCCATTGCTTAGCACTGCCGACCGGGCTTCTAATTCTTTGGAACAGTATGGCATGATTGGTATTGTAGAGACAATTGAGCAAGCAATCGAGTTCGCCAACGACTACGCGCCCGAACATCTCGAAGTTTGCACCGAAAATGTGGACGAAGTGTTACCAAAGTTGCGCAATGCAGGAACGATTTTTGTAGGCAATTTCACGCCCGAACCGAGTGGCGATTACGTGAGTGGCTTAAATCATGTGCTGCCCACCGGCGCAAATACCAAAATGTTTGGTCCACTCTCGGTAGAGAGCTTTGGCAAGAAAATGCAAATGCAGCGCATGACCGCCGAAGGGCTGGCGAATCTACGTAAAGCGGCAGAAGTGATGGCAGCAGCAGAAGGCTTGCCCGCGCATGGTCGCGCCATCAACATTCGCTTTGAGGACGAACAGCATTAATGGATGTTGTTGAGTACAATCGCAAGGCATGGGATAAACAGGTCGAAACGGGTAACCCGTGGACAGTACCAGTAAGCCCAGAAATAATTGCGGCAGCGCGCCGAGGTGAGTGGTCGGTGGTACTGACAGCAGGAAAGGCTGTACCCCGAAACTGGTTTCCCGAAAAGCTGGAAGGAGTCGAAGTACTATGCCTTGCGGCAGGTGGGGGACAACAAGCGCCGATTTTAGCGGCGGCGGGCGCAAAAGTGACCGTATTCGACAACTCACCTGCCCAACTGGCACGCGATCGTGAGGTAGCCGAACGTGAGGGGTTGGAAATCGTTACGGTGCAGGGCGATATGGCTGACCTCTCCGCTTTCACGGACGGAAGTTTCGAGCTGGTTTTCCATCCGGTTTCGAACGTATTCGTGCCGGATGTACGCCCGGTTTGGAAAGAAGCTTATCGAGTGTTGCGCAAAGGTGGGGTGTTACTATCCGGCTTTATGAATCCGGTGTTATTTACTTTCGACTATACGCTCTACAAGCAGGGGATTTTTCAGGTTAGACACGCGCTACCTTATTCGGATTTGCACAACCTGAGCGCAGAAGAGCGCAAGCAGCAATTACCCGAAGATGCGCCACTGGAATTTAGCCACACCTACGAATCGTTAATTGGCGGACAACTCGAAGTGGGTTTCCTGCTGTCAGCCTTCTATGAGGATATTCAACCGGGCGAACGCATCGGCGAATATATACCGAATTATTTCGCTACCCGTGCCGTAAAACAATCGTAATGTAGTAAAAGTGGTTCGTGTACCGCCAAAAATTAAACAGGAAAAGATACCAATGACTACCGAAAAGCGCCTCGATTTGGAAGCGATGATGCGCCCCGACCTGCTAGAACTAGAAGAATATACTCCGGTTGAGCCACTCGACCGTCTGAGCGTGCGATTGGGTATTCCCATCGAGCAACTCGTGAAACTAGACGCGAACGAGAATCCCTATGGGGCATCACCCGCCGCGCTGGAAGCCCTCAAAAACCAGCAATATTATCATATCTACCCCGACCCAAGCGCACTAAACTTGCGCGAAGAACTGGGAAAATATACAGGTGTAAGCAAAGAGCGCATTTTTGTGGGTAGCGGTTCGGACGAGTTGCTGGAATTGTTGATTCGGCTATTCATCTCACCCGGCGACAATATTCTGGATTTTGCCCCTACCTTTGGGATGTATTCTTTTCTGGGCGAGCTATATCGCGCCCAAATCCGTAGCGTACCACGCCATATTAAGGATTACAGCATTGATGTAGAAGCAGCGTTGGCAGCTGTGGACGAACACACCAAGCTCATTTTCATCTGCACCCCCAATAACCCCACCGGTAATAGCGCCCCGGAAAGTGTGGTGCGAGCATTGCTAGATACAGGCAAAATCGTGGTGGTGGACGAGGCATACCACGATTTCGCCGGGCATAGCTTTATCAAACTGACTGACGAATACGAAAACCTAATTGTGTTGCGCACCTTTAGCAAGTTGAGCGGGCTTGCAGGCTTGCGGGTGGGTTACGGCATCGTACCTGAAATAATTGCGCGTCAATTGTGGAAAATCAAACAGCCTTATAATGTGACGGTGGCAGGGCAAGAAGCGGCACGCGCCAGTTTGCGCGAAGGCAACTGGATTGCCGAGCATGTTGAAAAAATCGTAGCAGAGCGCGAACGGCTCTACGGTCTATTGCAGGAATTCAGCGACTATTTTGAAGCTTTACCTAGTAGCTCAAACTTTATTTTCTGTCGCTTGAAACAGGGCAGCGCGAAGCTAATCAAAAGTGAACTGGAAAAGCGGGGAGTGCTGGTACGCCACTATAATAAGCCGTTGTTGGAAAATGCTTTCAGGGTAAGCGTTGGTCGTCCGGAGCAAACCGACATTTTCATTGAGCATCTGAAGCAAATTATATATACTCAATAACCGGAACGGGCAACGTAACTGCCTATGCTTTTAGTCGCCTCCGGAAAGGGAAGATTCAGATGCAAAACGCGGTTGACTTTGAAAAAATGCAGGAGATGCTGTCGGAAGCATCCTTCACCAACCTGTATGGATTCAAACTACACAAACTGGGTGAGGGCGAGTGTACAATATTAGTGCCGTTCCATTCCGGTCTTGAAAGACCGGGCGGCTACGTGGCAGGTCCTGTCTATATGGCGGTAGCAGATGTGGCAATGTGGATCGCAATCGCTACCAGCACAGGCTATGACGAAGCCCGTATGACTCTGACCCTTGAAATGAAAACCAACTTCCTGACCGGGGCTAAGCATGAAGATATTTACTGCACCGCCAAAGTTCTGAAGGCAGGTAGGCGCGCGATTTACGGCGTAGCAGAGTGTGTATCGGCAAGCGGCACTCTTCTCACACACCACACCCTCACCTACATGCGACCCAGTAAAGCAGAGATAAAAGCAAGTAGCGCAGAGTAAACACCTTTATAGCAATTTAAAAGGGGTAACTAATATGAGCAATCAATTCGGCAAGGCAAACAGGATTCCGATAGTTGAAGAAGCTGAAGAATTTGAAGTGTTAACAGTTGAGGATGCCGGAGAGTATGAAGAGCTAAAGGTCGGAAATAGGGATGAAGTGGTAGAGGATATTCCAGTTGCCAACTCCGCACGCAAGAGATTTGATCGCAATAGCGTAATCAAGGCGTTGCGGGGTATCAACTTCAACTTCGGGCTATTTTGGCGCGGCAATTTCTCGCGAGTTGATTTGAGCGGCGCAGACCTGAGCGGACTTGATTTGCACGCTGTCAGCTTCCGGCAAGCTGATTTGAGCAACGCCAACTTGAGCGGATGCAAATTGATGGGTTCAAATTTCATTGGGGCTAACTTGTGCGGCGCAATCTTTGATGACTCGGATTTGCACGGTTGCGATTTGCATAGCGCAAAGGCAATCGGGGCAAGCTTCAAATCTGCTTCGTTGGTAGGAGTTTACGCAGCCGGCGTTGACTTTACCGAAGCTGTTTTTACCGGCGCGGATATACATGGCTCGCGCTTCTTTAACGCCAAATTGGTAAATGCCAATCTCGATCGGGTTAAAGCACGGGGGGTGGATTTCTTCGGCTCAGATGTCACGGGCGCATCTTTCGAGCATGCCCAAATGCACAGCGTTAATTTTACCAGAGCCAAAGGCGCGAAAGATATAAATCTGAAGAGAACATACTACTAATTGGAAAAAGACAGGAGGGGAACCACCGGAATTGTACTCCGGCGGTTCCTATTTTTTTATTTATACAGCCTTTAATTGTTTATTTGCGGATTGTAACAGCAAATCTTCAGCATGTGCTAACCCAGCGCGGATAACACGCTGGAAATCGGCGGTGGCAAAAGGCTTTTCTAGGAAGAAATTATAGCCGCGCACTTCCCCGATTAATTCTACACTGCTACAAACCACGATAAATACATAAGGATTTAAATGTCGCATTCTTTCAATTAAACGGCAACCATCAAGACCGGGGTGAATTAAATCGGTGAAAACAAGTTGGGGTTGCTTCTCTCGAAAGAGTTTCAAAGCTTCGTCCCCGTCGCTGGTGTCGTAAATTTGAACAGGTTGCCCTGCCAGTTTTTGCATTAAGGTGTGCATCACAGCGCGAGAGCTAGTATCGTTTTCAATCAATAAAATTGTGGTAGTATAGAGTTGCTTCGACGGTTTTGACATTTCGGTACCTTTTTCTGTTATGACTTGTCTGTAACTTTTACTATAACCCTGTAGAGCAATTTATCTGCTCCTTAATGTAAATTATAACTATGACTCAATTATAAATAAAAGAGGTTCAAGACCTTTGTAAGGAGAATGTAACATTGGAACCGAGGATAGAGGCGGGACGCTGCGGACGGATACAGCGCGATACACTGGAAACCAGCATTTTGGTAGAATTGAACCTAGACGGTGACGGTAAATGTACTGTTACCACCGGAGTTGGTTTCTTTGACCATATGCTAACGCTGTTCGCCAAGCACGCCAACCTCACTTTAAACATCAAAGCTAAAGGGGATACTTGGATTGATGACCATCATACGGTTGAAGATGTGGGTATTGCGCTAGGACAGGCGCTCAAACAGGCTTTTGGTGATAAGGTAGGTATTCAGCGATACGGACATGCATATGTACCGATGGATGAAACGTTGGTACGTACCGCGCTGGATGTATCCGGTCGCCCCTTTCTGGTGTATGAGATAGAGGGCTTGCCGGATAAAGTGGGGCAGTTCGATTGCCAGCTAATTGAGGAGTTTTGCCGAGCGGTCGCGTTCAATTCCGGTTTAACGTTGCACATTGATAAAATACGCGGCAAAAACGCGCACCATATCCTTGAAGCAGTTTTCAAGAGTTTCGCCCAAGCGCTGCGAGAATCGGCGCGCATTGTCAGCGACTCGCTGCCCAGTACCAAAGGCGTTATCGAGTAGTAAATCCGGGACATTCGAAAATAAATATTTCAAAACTCTTGTGAGAGGATGTCAGGTAAAATGTCTATAGGTATAACTCCTAACCAGCCACCAATAGGTAGTATTCCAAAATCGGCTGTTGCTACTTCGCTCATGGCAACGCCCATTGATGGCAACCAACAAGGCAATAGGCTACCTTCAAATAATTATCAGTTCAACGAAGCGCTTATCAAGTTGTTGTACCAGTACCGGGCGGAAGTTCAGGATATGCGCACTGCGTTAGAGGTGGTTCGCAAAGGAGAAGAATCGCTCGATACACAGGCTACCTATCTGAAATTGACCTATGACAACCTGAATAAAATAACTGCCGACCTAGAACAGCAAGAATTATTAGCAGAAGCGGATCAGGTAGAGAGCATCCGCAAACTTTTAAACTTGTGGGAACAGCTAAAATATAATCCGGTTCTGGCAAAACCAGACGGAAAGCTGGAAGCGCAAGAGCAATTAAAATGCCTGAACCAAATTGAGCGAATTACCCGCTCAGTAGAATTTCTGATAGGATATCAGACCATTCCGACTCGCCTTGCGAAGTGGTTAGGTCGAACCAAAGCCGAATATTATGTGCCGTTTCACCGAGTTTTCGAGGATGAAGTACCTTACGCCGAAGACCGCAATAAATTAATTACCCTCTTTGCATTGCAACCCGATATACTCCCGGATGCGTGGTTTGAAACCGCAAAAGGGTTAGTGTACCGTTGCAGCAAAAAATCCGACAGGTTGGCAAAATGGGGCTTTGTTTTCCCGGTAGTACCCGCAATATCATTAGCCTTTATCTTTATACTGTGCATCGCCGCTCAATTTGTCGCTCTTCCCAACTGGCCTTTCCAACCCGCTAACCTAATAACCTTTTTAACCGGTTGGGGATCGATTGGCGCGGGGGTGCTAGTACATCTTTTGATTTCGGTTTACAAAGAGAGCCAACGCAATGTTGAGTTGCCTTCGGTATTATCTTTCGGTACACTTGGTACTTTGATTGATGTCAAATTCGGTATGATAATGCTCAAGTATCTTATCATATTGGTAGGGCTTTTCGGAATGGCGTTTACGGTGGGAGTCGAGAGCATTTCCCCGGTGACGGCTTTTCTGGTAGGCTACAGTCTTGACAGCTTTATTGAGCTTTTCAGTGTGAGATTGGATCGGCTTTCTACAGAACAGTTGGTCAAACTCAAACAGCAGTTGGGTGAAGATAAATAAAGCGGATTGCAAAATGTGCCGCTTAAATAAATAGAAATGAGATTTACAATGATTGACAAACTACCGCCGGAAGCGCGGTTTATCAACCCATCCGGTCTCTCCAAACCATTAGGATATTCGCATGTGGTAGAGGTTTTAAGCGGTCGTCCGGTATATATTTCAGGGCAAGTTCCGGTAAACTGGAACGGTGAATTAGTGGGGGGTTCAAATTTCGCGCTACAGGCTCATCAGGTTTTTAATAACCTGAGAGTAGCGCTGGAATCGGTAGGCGCAACCTTTAACGAGGTGGTCAAGCTCAATATTTACTTACTGTACATGTCGCACCTAGCGATACTACGCGATATTCGCAATCAGTATATCAATATGGAAAAACCACCCGCCATTACTACAATAGAGATAACGAAGTTGGCTAGTCCGTCTTTTATGATCGAGATTGAGGCAATCGCCCTGTTACCGAATTAATAACAGGACTTTCGCTTGGAACAGAAAGAACCTAGCATAGAGACAAGGGGCTTAAGCCCCTTGCCTGAAGCGAAAAGCATAATTAAATAGAAAATGATCACAGATGAAAATCGCAATAATTGATTACAATTCGGGGAACGTGCGCAGCGTACAACGCGCCTTGCAGCGAGCGGCGCAATTAGCAGGGTTCGAGGACGCGGCGGTTGATATTACAGGCGACGCGAACTACATCCGCGAGGCAGCGGCAGTAGTCTTTCCGGGACAAGGTGCAGCGGGGCAATGCATGGGCAATTTGCTCTCTACGCATCTAGATAATGTGGTAAAAGAGCGGGTTGCCAGCGGTCGCCCTTTTCTGGGAGTGTGCGTCGGCTTTCAGCTAATGTTTACCCATATGGAAGAAAACGATACGGCGGGTTTGAACGTGCTACCGGGCGAGGTGCGGCGTTTTCCTGAATCAAGCGGACTGAAAATTCCGCAAATCGGCTGGAACCGGGTGCAACAAATTCGCCCCTCGCCGCTGTGGGAGAATGTGCCGGACGGTAGCTATTTCTACTTTGTTCACAGCTATTACTGTGACCCAAACGGAGGGGTGGATAGCCCTTACACCATGGCAATCACCGATTATGGGGTAAACTTTTGCAGCGCAGCAGGACAGGACAACTGGTTTGGCGTGCAGTTTCACCCGGAAAAAAGCGGTCCGGTTGGTTTACAACTCTATTCTAACTTTTTGAGGTATGCAGCCCAATGTTAATAATTCCCGCAATAGATTTAAAGGATGGCAAGTGTGTACGCTTGTATCAAGGCGATTATAGTCAAGTAACAGTATTCAACGATGACCCGGTGGAAGTGGCGGTACAGTGGCGCGAACAGGGCGCACAATACCTGCATCTGGTAGATTTGGACGGTGCAAAAGCGGGCAAGCCCGTCAATCTGCCGATAGTGGAGCGCATAATTGCAGCAAGCGGTTTGCCGGTGGAATTGGGTGGCGGTATCCGCGATGAAGCAATCGTGGAAGAAGTGTTAGGCGCAGGCGTTGAGCGGGTGGTGTTGGGTACTGTAGCCCTGCGCAATACCGAACTAGCAGAGCGATTGTGCAGACGATGGGGTGAACGCATCGTGATCGGCATTGACGCGCGCAACGGTCTGGTAGCAGTGGAAGGTTGGACTGAAACTTCAGATGTAGCGGCAACCCTGCTGGCAACTGAAATGGCGCGGCGTGGCGCAGCCCGTTTTATCTATACCGACATCAGCCGCGATGGTACGTTGACCGAACCGAATTATGAGGCATTGCGCGATTTTATGGCAGCGGCGCAAAAGCCGGTTATTGCCAGTGGTGGAGTAGCCAAAGCCGAGCATATAGCGAAACTGCGCGAGACCGGCGCGGAAGGGGTCATCATCGGCAAGGCGCTCTACACCAATGACCTGAAACTGTCTGAAATTTTGTAAAACCAGAGGTATTTATCTTGCTGACCAAACGTATTATTCCCTGCCTCGATGTAAAAGAGGGGCGCGTGGTAAAAGGCACTAACTTTGTGAACTTGCGCGATGCCGGTGACGCGGTAGAACTGGCGGCTTTCTATGACGCAGAAGGCGCGGATGAACTGGTGTTCCTCGACATTACCGCCAGCAGCGACGGGCGCGAGACAGTAGTAGAAATGGTGCGGCATACTGCCTCGCAGGTTTTTATCCCTTTCACCATCGGCGGGGGTATCCGCACCCTTAACGATATGCTGCGAATGCTGGACGCGGGCGCGGATAAGGTTTCAGTCAATACAGCGGCAGTGCAAAATCCGGCGCTTATCGCGGAAGGGGCAAACCACTTCGGCAGCCAATGTATCGTACTGGCAATTGATGCCAAGAAGCGTGAACATGGCGGTTGGGAAGTGTTCCTACATGGCGGACGCACCCCTACCGGACTTGACGCGATAGAATGGGCAAAACGCGGGGTGGAACTAGGCGCAGGCGAAATTCTGCTTACCAGCATGGATGCGGACGGCACTAAAAACGGCTACGACCTTCCGCTCACCCGCGCTATTTCGGAAAGTGTAAGCGTGCCGGTAATTGCCAGCGGTGGGGCAGGCAACCTGCAACACCTGTATGAAGCTGTAGAGCAGGGCAAAGCCGATGCAGTACTAGCGGCAAGTATCTTTCATTACGGTGAATACTCCATACGGCAGGCTAAAGAGTACCTACACGACAAGGGCTTGCCGATGAGATTGTGAAAGAAAGCCCCTTGTAAACCGATAATACGTACCAACTCAAGCACACAATATTGAAAGGCTATCACCGTTTGATTTCACAATTTATAAAAATACTTCCCCGCTTGATGGGCTGGGGCTTCCTGATACTGGGCGGGTTATTGCAGGCATGGCCGCGTCAACTTGGCTCTTTGCTAGGGGTAGATACAAAAAAACGTTCCGGTTTGGTTCTGGTGCGGATACTGGCATTGCGGGAGGTAATTATCGGCAGTTTCATCGTGCGAGCAAAGGATTCGCAAAGATTAAAGCAGGGGATTCTAATCCGCATGCTCGCCGAAATGAGCGATTTTGCTATGCACATGTTCGGCAAGGGCGTTTTTATTCAGCCCACCTCACGCCGGATTGGTTACATGATTCCCCCGGTACTGTTGGTTGAATTCCTGATTCGGGGCAGTATCAAAGAACAAGAGCAAAAATGAGCAAAATAGCGTTGGAAACACTGAGTGCGGAAGGAACAGAAACGGTTAGCCTCGATTTTGGAGGGGACGGGCAGAATCTCATTCCGGCGATTGTGCAAGAAGCGGACAGTGGCGAAGTGCTGCTAGTAGCTTTTATGAACCGCGAGGCTTTCGAGCGCACGTTGCAAACCGGAAAAGCGCATTTCTGGAGTCGCAGCCGCCATACCCTGTGGCTCAAGGGCGAAACCAGCGGACAATTTCTGCTGGTGCAGGAGTTCTTTATCAATTGTGAGGAAAACAGCCTCTTGCTGAAAGTGAATCTGGCGGGCGGAATCGCTTGTCACACCGGACACAAAAGCTGCTATTATCGCCGCGCGGATTGGAAGCCGCCTCAAATAATATGAAACTATCCGCTAAATATCGCGCCCTAGTGGCACATCTTTACGACCGTTCGTTAGAAGGCGCAGAGAATAAATATTTCCAAGAGCAGCGACGCAAAGTGGTAGAGACGGTTAGTGGCACTGTACTGGAGTTGGGCGCAGGCACAGGTGCAAACCTGCCCTACTACCAACCGAAATTGTTGCAGAAGTTGGTACTGACCGAACCGGACGAGTTTATGTTGCAAAAGCTGAGCCAGAAAACCGGGCGCTACCGCCTACCGCTCGAATACTTGCAAGTAGGGGCAGAGAATTTGCCTTTCCCTAACGCTTCGTTTGATTATGTGGTAACTACGCTAGTGCTGTGTAGTGTGGGCGATTTAGCAAAGAGCCTAGCGGAAGTGCGGCGGGTGCTGAAACCGGGCGGAGAGCTGCGTTTCTTTGAGCACGTGCGGGCGGAAGGGCGGATTTCAGTAGGGCTACAAACCATCATCACCCCGCTCTGGAAAGTGTGCGCGGTGGGTTGCCACCTAAACCGAGATACCTATGCCGCTATCGAAAAGGCGGGCTTTCGCACTAATGGTTTTAGTCCCTCGCGCGTGATGCGAGTGACAATATTTCCTTTTATCACCGGGACAGCCATCAGTAGTTAAAACTCTTATCCAACTAATCTGCTGCCTATCTGTGTTAATCCATTTAATAATTATTGGGGATATGTCGTGCTAAATAATCTGGCGGAAATGTGTCGCGCTGCTTGGGGCGTTTACGAATTTTTGAGAGATAACGACTTTTCGGAACAGAGCGGAACGAGCAAACGCATACGTGCCGGAAATTCAGACAAGCAGCATGCGCGTATGCTGGAAGAATTGGAAGAACTCAAAGGGGTAGTTCTAGGAACACATGTGCATGAAGGCTTCCCGCAAGATGTAGTGCTGGAAGGCTACGAGGTATTCTACTGGGCAGTGTGTTACGCAGTATCGAGCGGAATCAGTTATGGCGAAGTAGAACCGGATATTGCCTTGCTAGAAGGCTTTGACGCGCCTACACTTCCGGCAGAGGAGTTAGCCTTGCTGTTCGAGCAGACAGTTTCGAGAGATAGTAGCGGAATCAGGCAGGCATTGGCATTGGTAGGGCGTGCATGCAAATTCGCCAACCTATCCCCCGCCCAACTGCTAGAGCGCGACCTATCCGAAATGCGCGAAAAAAATTACTTGCAACCTTACTGGAACAACTTTATGAAACCATGAACACCCAGACGGTAATAAACACAATCCAACTAATAATTGCCCCGGTGGTAATGGTTACCGCTTGCGCCGTGATTCTGAACGGATTGCTCACCCGATTTGCCACCATCAACGAGCGTTTGCGAAGCATGACCCACGAACGGCTCGAATTGTTGCGTACCCCTGATTCTGATGGATTCGCTATCGAACGCATCGCCGAAATAGACGAGCAAATACCGAGAGTGTTACAGCGCCACAAACTCGGTCATGATGCGGTTTTCGGGGTTTATAGCGCGATGGTAATATTCCTCGGAGATATGTTTGTGATTGCGCTGGCACTTTTCATAAATGAGGGATGGCTGGCTACGTTGGCATTGCTGGTCTTTTTGGGTGGTATCTGCGCGGTGATTTACGGCGTATCCCTTACTTTGCGGGAAATCTTTATTTCTCTTTCTTCAGTTACCTACGAGGTAAAGCGCGTTACCAGCCTAAAACCTTTTAGCCTGAAAACAAAAAAGCCAGAGTAATTCTCAAATTTCCTTATTAATCTTATATTAATATTTCTACATTATGTGCTATACTTACTAAAAGACCTATTAGCGCTTATTAGTATTACAGGAGCGAAATATGGCACATAAAGCACTTGATGACCGAGATATTTTACCTCACCATACAGATTCAGTCCGTGTTGTACCCTTATATATTCCTGAAGAAGTTAACAAACCCATAGAAGAAGCGGGTATCGCTGCTACACCCCCCCATCTTACCTATCGCAACGGACCACTGCTGGCTTCAGTAGAAGTCTTTACCGTTTATTGGGGTGGCTACTGGAAAACTACCGCCGGTAGCGCGATGGCGCAAAACCTCAACGGCTTCTTCGATTATATTTTGAGCAGCCCACTTCTCGACCAATTAGCCGAATATAGCGTAGCGGCGTACAAAATAGGGCATGGCAAACATGTAGGCAGCGCGGTTCTACCCACTGCCGCTACGAAACGCAGCCTAACCGATAGCGCCATACAACATTATTTGCAACTACAGATTACTTCAAATTCAACATTTCCTTCGCCCGACCCTAATACCCTTTATTTCATCTATATGCCACCGGGTGTTAAAGTTATACAGGGCGGCTCAAGTTCGTGTCAGGCGTTTTGCGGATACCACAACGGTATCAATAACCAGATTTTCTACGCTGTAATGCCCTATCCAAATTGTACCGGCTGCACCGGAAGCCTTGCTACTCTTGATGCTCTCACCTCTACCAGTTCGCACGAACTATGCGAAGCAATTACCGATCCAGTACCGGGGCAGGGCTGGTACGACGATACTCACGGTGAGATCGGGGATATTTGCGCCTGGAAAACCAAAAAACTGGGAGATTATACCGTCCAACTTGAGTGGTCAAACAAAGCCAATAGTTGTCTTTAGTAGTAAGGATTTAACATAAATATGTTCAAAAACACCTTGCTGGCAATGTTGCTTGCACCTATATTAAGTATGCCCGGTTTTGGCAGGAATGTTATTCCCTCAAAACAAAGACTTGCCACTTTGGATACCGCCTCCAATACCAAAATAGCCACACACACGTTGTTTACTGAACCCGATGACGGCGAAAAGGTGATTCTCAACGCGCTCGACACTGCACAAAGCAGCATCGACTTGAAAATGTACCTGCTTATATCTCAGGATATAATCAATCATCTGATACAGGCTGCAAAAAGACCGAGTGTGAAAGTGCGAGTTATGCTGGAACAGCATCCTTATGGGGGCGGCACCGGAAACGACTCGGCTTTCAAAGCATTGCAGGCTGCCGGTATTCAGGTAAAGTGGACTAACCCTGTGTTTATCTATTCGCATGAAAAATCGTTTGTGGTAGACGGTAAAGCCGCTTTTATCATGACTCTGAACATGACCAGTTCTGCGTTTAAAAACAACCGCGAATACGGCATCATTACCACTAACCAAAGTGAAGTTAAAGAAGTGCTAGATTGTTTTAACGCGGATTGGAATCGCACCGGTTTTGTTCCACCTGCCAACTCGTCATTGGTATGGAGCAACAGCAACAGTCGTCAAAAGATTCTGGCATTAATAGACAGCGCCAAAAGCTCTATCGCGATGCAGCAGGAAGAAATACAAGACCCAAAAATCCAGCAGCATCTGGTCAACGCAGTGAAGAACAAAGTGCAGGTGCTGGTGCTGGTAGCAGCCCCGCAGGTAAACGGGCAAACCGACAAGAGCTACGCCGGGGAAAAGCAAATCAAGGATGGCGGTGGACAGGTCAGGCTTATCAGCAAGCCATATATGCACGCTAAAATTTATCTGGTGGATAATGCCCAATTATTTATCGGTTCTGAAAATGTTTCAACCGGATCGTTAGATAGCAATCGGGAATTGGGCATTATCCTTACTGATACGAATATCATAAAGAACGTGAGCGCGACATTTGAAAAAGATTGGGCAAGCGGTACCGCTCTTTCCTGAATAAACAATTAAAGGAGTTGAGGAATGGCAGATTTTGACTTAACAACCGCTCGCCCGATACTGATAAAAGAGCTTGAGCACGCCGGTTTTGACATTATTAACGATGAGCAAGAACCAAATATCTTGCAAGCTCGCCGCTCTCACGGAAAAAATATAGCTGTATTTCTAGTAGACGCGGGGGGGTATATGCGCTGCACACGCACCTATGCCAGTAATCCAGAGCAGAAAACAGCACATAAAGGAGATTACACGTTTGAAGTAGTGCGACAAGAGGAGATAAAACTTACCACCAACCATCAGTTAACTACCGCCGATCTTTCAAACTTTCAAAAGCTCATCAAAGAAATGGATGAAGCGTTAGATGGTTAGCCCTTGTAATAGCTGAAAAACCGGACTAAGCTTTGCTGCCTTTGCGCTTCTCTCTTTCCTCTTCACCAATTTTACGCCAGTAAGCGAGGCGATCACCGATGGTAATTTCAAAGCCGTGAGCGGTCGGCTCGTAATAACGGCGACCTTCTAGCGCATCGGGGAGGTTTTGCTGGTACACAAAACCGCTTTCATGATCATGCGCATAGCGATAACCCTCACCGTAGCCTAAATCTTTCATTAGCTGAGTGGGAGCATTGCGTAGGTGTAGTGGCACAGGCTCATTGCGGGAAAGCAGCACATCTGCCTGAACTTGCTTATAAGCCCCGTACAATCGGTTGCTCTTGGGAGCGGTAGCGAGATATACCACGCATTGCGCCAACGCCAATGCCCCTTCGGGCATCCCGATGAAATGTACCGCCTGCTGTGCCGACATTGCCACCACCAACGCTTGCGGGTCAGCCATACCCACATCCTCGCTGGCAGCCCGCACCAACCGCCGCACGATAAAAAGGGGGTCTTCCCCGCTCTCCAACATTCGGGCAAGCCAATAAAGCGCGGCATCTGGGTCACTGCCCCGAATGGTTTTGTGCAGCGCCGAAATCAAATCATAATGCTGCTCGCCACCCTTGTCATACAGCAGAGCGCGCCGTTGAACCGCGCTTTCCAGCAAAGGTAGGTCGATTAAAATCTGATCGGTTTCATTCTTCATAACAATAGAAACTGCCAGTTCAAGAATATTCAACGCCGAACGCGCATCCCCGTTGGCATAATTGGCAATGTTTTCTTCCACTTCGGGAGTCAGTTTAATATTCAGTTTGCCCAACCCACGTTCGGGATCGGCTATAGCCCGATGCAATACCAGTTTGATTTCCTCATCAGTCAAGGCATACATCGTAAAGACGCGGGCGCGAGAAAGCAAAGCGGCGTTCACTTCAAAAGAGGGGTTTTCGGTGGTCGCACCGATCAGGGTAATGGTACCGTTTTCTACCACCGGCAGAATCGCGTCCTGCTGTGCCTTGTTAAAGCGGTGAATCTCGTCAATAAAAAGGATAGTTTTCTGCTTGTAGGCTTTGCGACGTTGGCGCGCTTCCTCAACTACCTTGCGGAGATCGGCAACCCCCGCGCTGGTGGCACTTACGCGGGTAAAATGGGCGTGGGTGCGGCGGGCGATAATCTCCGCCAGCGTGGTTTTGCCTACACCGGGAGGACCCCACAGGATGATTGAACCAAAGCGGTCGTTTTCCACGGCGCGGCGCAGCGCGGCATCCGGCTCGGTCAGGTGTTTTTGACCTACAAACTGGTCAAAATCCATCGGGCGCATCTGGGCTGCCAAGGGCATAGCCGCATCCTGCGGCAAGTCATTTTTATGTTCGGGTGTCTCCTCGCCGAAGAAAGAAGCCTGGGTCATAAATCCACCTTTCAAATCGCTAATCATTGCCCGTATGGTAACACTTCAACACAAGTGCGGCAAGGTTGTAAAAACCGCCGTTCTAATTTTAATTGTATTTTTTAAACATTTTCATACAAGGTGAATTTTTATTCGTTTCCAACCATTGAATAAAAGTGTAAAATATAAAGGTGTAATAATTTATATATATCTGAATTGTTCCAAAACGGAGTTATATATGCCGGATGAACTTAGTCAACTTGAAAGCCTCGAAACTGAAACGCTATCCCGGCGTATTAGAGAGTTAGAGAACCAATTAGAAAAACAGAAACTGCAAACGCTTGAGGCGACTTCCAGAATCTCTGAATTGGAACACGCAGAACAACGTGTCTTAAACTTAACCAACCTATATAGCGCCTTAAGCTACACCAACCATGCTATTGTAAGAATAAAAGACCGCAACCAATTATTCCATGAAATCTGCCGAGTTGCCGTGGATTACGGCGGGCTGAGAATGGCATGGATTGGAATTCCTGACCCGGTTACTAACCTCTTCATCAATGTAGCCTGTTACGGAGAGGGGCAAGATTACCTTAAAGGTGTCAAAATATCAACTAGCGCTGATGTACCGGAAGGAAGGGGACCTTCTGGCACTGCCTTTCGGGAGAACCGACGCTATGTGTGTAACGACTTCTTTGCCGACCCCGTTACTTTGCCGTGGCGAGATTCCGCCAAATATTATGGGTTTGCTTCCTCTGCCGCTTTTCCATTGCTGGAACAAGGGTGCGTAGTCGGGCTGATAACCCTTTATTCGAGCAAACCACACTATTTTGACCCTGACATAATTAATTTAATTGAAGAAATGGCACAAGATATTTCTTTTGCGCTAGATAATTTCCTAATGAAAAAACAACGCGCTGCCGTTTTGGAACGACTTTTCAATAGCGAGGAACGCTTTCGGGCTATTTTCGAACAAGCGGCAGTCGGTATCACTCTGCTGAGTCTGGACGGACAGTATCTGCAAGCAAACCCGCAAATATGTAAAATACTTGGCTATACTGAAGAAGAATTTCTCCAGCTTACCACTTACGACATTACTCACCCTGACGATGACAAAATCAATCGTGAAATGTTAAGAAAACTGCAAATCGGCGAGTTTCAGCAAAATTATCTTGAGAAACGGTACATCAAAAAAGACGGTTCGATAATCTGGGTGAGCCTGAATCCGGCACTGGTGCGAGATTCGGCAGGAAATCCCGCGTACTTTATCGGAGTAACGGTGGATATTACAAGCCGCAAGCAAGCGGAAGAAGCGCTGCATCAAGTGGAAGAGCAATTTCGGCAAGCGCAAAAAATGGAAGCTATAGGTCGTTTAGCCGGTGGAGTAGCGCACGATTTTAACAACCTGCTGACCGCTATAATTGGTCATACTGATTTGGCGCTGGAGGAACTAAATCCCGGCAACTCCATCAGGTCTGAAGTAGAAGGGATTCGCAAAGTAGCAGAATCCGCCACCAGTCTGACTCGGCAATTGCTGACTCTAAGCCGTCATAAGGTTATTGAACCTCGACCACTAGATTTGAACAAGGTGGTAGCGGAAATCGAAAAAATGCTTCTCCGCTTGATTGGAGAGAATATTAAACTCAGCACTAAACTTGAAAGTAACCTTGAAGCGGTATTAGCCGACCCAAACCAGATTGAACAGGTGATTATGAATCTGGTAGTAAATTCTCGCGATGCTATGCCAAACGGTGGAAGCTTGAGTCTCGAAACCGCTCAGTTGGAATTGGATGAAAAATATTGCCAGACACATCCTGAAGTTATCCCCGGTTCTTATATTATGCTGGCAGTTAGCGATACGGGACAAGGTATTAGTGAGGAAATAAAATCAAAAATTTTTGAACCTTTCTTTACTACCAAAGACAAAGGGCAAGGTACAGGACTGGGTTTATCTACAGTCTATGGTATTGTCAAACAGACTGGAGGTCATATTGCACTGGAAACCAGCCTTGGGTATGGCACTACTTTTAGAATATACCTGCCAGTCTCAAACGAGAAAATCGGTGTTTTAACCCAAGATAAAAGCGTTACATTGACCCATACAAAAGGAGTTGAAACAATATTACTGGCAGAAGATGATAATACCATTCGAAAATTGACTGGTCGGATTTTGTGTAAAAAGGGTTATAATGTGTTGGAGGCCTCAAATCCGCAAGAAGCATTAATATTAGCAAAGGACTACAATGCCCCGATTCACCTGTTAATAACCGACATGTTAATGCCGGAAATGAACGGGTGGGAATTCAGCCAACTTTTGCTAAAAGACAGACCGAATATTAAGGTGCTTTATACTTCCGGTTACACACAAACCACTATCTTTAAAGAACAAACGCCCGTCATCGAAATTAACTTCCTCGAAAAACCGTATAATATCCAAAGTTTGAGCGAAAAGGTAAGGCAAATTCTGGATAATAAATAAACCTCCTCCAGTTCGCCACTGGCTGTTGAAGTTATCGCTTACTACGTATCTATGCTATAATGCGCCAGATATAATAATATAACCCTAGAGTGGGGTTTTCTTGCTATTAGGGACGAGTAGCATTTTAAGGGATCATCTTTCTAAATATTTTAGCGGTTTATAGCAATGCCAGAACAACCGGACTCGGTTTCTCCCCAACCTCCCAAGTCAAACCCTGCCCGCGAGGTAGAAGTAGGGCATGAGGTACGCTTACGCAAACCTCACCCATGCGGTAGTTACGACTGGAGGGTGGTACGAGTAGGTGCAGATATCGGTATGCGTTGTCTCGGCTGTGATCGTAGGGTGTTATTACCCCGCAGTGAATTTGAGCGGCGTTTCAAGGCATTTATTAACCGTCAGCCCTGATACTGAGGTAAGATGTCGATTAGTCCACGCGAAGATGAACACAATCCGGCGGGACAGGCGGAAAAATATCATAAAAATGTGGCTGATAAAGAATTCGCACTAGCCTACGATTATTCTGAGGTTGAAGCCTCGAATGAGGAAGCGCGGAAGCTTGATCCAAATGGGACAGACAATATTCCGGTCTGGCGTAATCGCTACTTTATGTACCTGTGGATTGCGCAAGCCCTCTCCCAAACCGCGCAACACACTCTGAATATTTCGCTGATAGTGTACGTAGGTAAACTCACCAAAGACTCGCCCACCCAAACTTCTATTGTTACCGCTTGTTTCTTGCTGCCGGGTGTTTTCTTCAGCGCAATTGCCGGAGTATTTGTAGATTGGTTTCGCAAGCGCACTACCCTGCTTGTTACTAACATCACTCGCGCTTTACTGGTTCCCTGGCTCTTTTTCATGACTGCCTTGCCTTTGGGGTTGGCGTTACCTATCATTTATTTGATAACCATTATCTTTTCGACCATCAGCCAGTTTTTTAATCCGGCAGAAGCTGCCGCGATTCCGCTATTGGTCAAGCCTCACCAACTTACCAAAGCCAATTCGCTCTTCCAGATAACCCTTTTCGCCACCCTCTTTCTTGGTACTTCGCTGCTAGGTCCACTTCTGCCCGACCTAATCGGTCCCGACAAGGTTTTTCTGGTAATTGGGATTCTATATTTCATTTGTATATGGCTGGTGTGGGCATTGCCAAAAAGCGAACAAGTTCACAAACGACCGGGTGATAAAACTATTTGGCAGACTATTAAGGATATATTTCTTGGTGTGTACGAGGCGTGGCAATTTATTCGCAAAGATACCCAGATATGGCTGGCGATAGTTTATCTCTCTACCGTGCAAACCGCCCTGTTCACTATGACCGCAATCGGTATCCCTTTTGTCGGCGAGAAGGGGTTGAAGCAATCGAGTAATAGCATTATTTTCGTACTTGCCCCGCTTTCGATTGGACTTGGCGTTGCGGTTGTGCTGGTCAATCGGGTTGTAACCCCTGCCAACCGCCTGACTGCTCTCAAGTATGCCTGTGGCGCATTGGGTATTATTCTGGCATTAGTCGGTCTTGTAAAACCGATTGCCGACCTGTGGGTGCTGATAACCGCACCGGGTGTACCGCTCGGTGGCCCGGGACTTATTCTCTTGCTGGTGTCCCTATCTATACCCTTTGGCTTTGCTATCGGTCTATTGAATATCCCCGCGCTGACAATTCTACAGGAACGCTCTCCTAAAGAGTTGGTAGGGCGTGTATTCGCAGCGTATTTCACTTTTGCCAATGCCGTTTCAATTATACCGATTCTCTTTGCAGGTGCATTGGGCGACATTTTTGGAGCGGTTCTGGGTGTAGGCAATGGCATTGTGCCGGTATTCTTCCTCTTCGGCGCTTGCGTTGTGCTGGTAGCATTTTACGGACACAGACGCGCTAAGGTATAGGCTTGCGAAAATACCTAAAATTCCTCCCTTTGCTGCTGGTTCCAATATTGGCGTTAGAGCTATTTCTACTACTGACCGGATCGAACGAACCGCCGCAGCCTCCTTTGCAATCCCTCATTAAGAATATTGAAAGGGTCAATTCAGCAATTCCGCGCGCCCGACTCAACCCACAACGAGGTATTCATGCTCCGGTAGGGTTTCACTGGACAGATACCGACCGAAGCTCTTTCCAATCCTTCCGCGATATAAACGGGTTGAATCGCCCACCGGGTATGATTCTAGCGCTCAGCGCCGACCTTGAAGCCGCCGGGAACAGCGCGGGGGTGAGCATGGAACAGGATTTGCTGGCATTTCAAAAGCAGGGCAGCGAAATTTACCTGCGTATTTATCCGCAACGATTTCCCGGCGGTTTGACCGAGCCATTCGGCGGCGAAAGGAATACCATCAGCGGTGAGCCTAAAGATGCAGTAGAAGATATGATAAATGTGCTGAAGGGGCAACAGGCGCGGTTGGGTAGACATTTAACCCGCCTGATTCCGGGCAACGAGCCTAACCTAGAATGGAGCAATGGCACATATTACCAAAACGTGCTATCGTGGCAAAGCAACGATGACCCCACCAAATACGATGCCATCAATCGCTTTTATTTGCAACTGTATGATGTTTGGGAACAACGCTTGAGCCAACCCGATGCTGCGCCGTTTAGGGACGTGCAACTATACTTCCCGCCCTTGGGGCAAGATGGGCATCCCGATTATTTCGGCGGTTTCTATTTTTACGACAACGGAAAGCCCACCGGAAACAAATATGATCGGTTGCGCCCGGCAATTGAGCGTTTTCCGGGCTTTAGCTGGCACAATTACTGGCGACCGGGACACGCTTGGGAAGATCGCGCTATTGTGCACTTCCCCGATTGGCTGAAACAGGCGATTGTATCCAGCACGTTGTTTTCCGTTATCACCGAAAGCGGTTGGACACCCGGCGTTATGAATCCTGTTCTTACCGAAGAACAGCAACAGCTTTATCAGTTATGGCGTGGTCCTATCTGGAGTTGGCTCGGTCCTATCCCGGTTGCCTCGCCCACACAGGATGATACAATTGAAGGGGTGCGCTTCGAGCAAGAGGTGCGCTACTTTATAGAACAGTGTTCGGGCGCGGCTTATGATACACCAGGCGCGGCACATGCGATAGCGGTGTGGTTGGCAGCTTCTAACGGCTATTTTCAGGAAGCGGTTGGAATAGAGCGGAATGGACAAATGCGGCGCTGGTTTGCCGATTATACGGCATGGGGCAAGTAAAAAATTTGGCGGCGTTATGCAATTACCAAATTGACCAACCCTTTAATACTTAGTATTGCCACGCTGAAAAGCACCGGCAAACCCAATAGCCCGCTGGCAATCGCCGACCCAAACCAAAATTCCGCCTGAGTTATAGTCAGGATATCTTTGCGGGTAGTCATGTAGATAAGCATGGCACATTCGGCGGAAATAAAAGTAAAAACGGTAAGGATAATACCGAATACTAAACCGGGTATTATGCCAAACCAATGTTTGAATGATTCGGCTCTTGTCGTTAGAAAACTGGTCAAAAAAACTAACCAGATGACACCGACCGCTATCGCTACATTTAGATATAAAAACCTGTCTTCGTAATTTGGATCGGTGGGATACCAATTACCTATGGCAGAGATTCCAAACCAGATAATCGTAAGTACAAACGCCAGCCAAAACAAAACTATTCTTTTTATCAACCGGGATAATTGATTGAACATTTTAGAACCTCTACTTCTATAGTAGTATCCCTGAAGCGTAGCTTTATTGTATGTGTAACACTTGAGCGGCGACGAGATGTACGTTATTTTACAATTATATCTTATCTGTGTATTCTAGATAATACCGTTTCCTGATAAAAGATTATTGAAATTATTATACAAGTTTATTAAAAAAATGTATTGAGGTGTTACTGATGAAAAGAGCCTTGCTGGTGATTGATGTGCAATATGAATATTTTACAGGTAAGTTACCGGTCACTTATCCGCCCGGCAGTTTTGAAAATATACTGAAAGCGATGGATGAGGCTAATGCTCACGGGGTGGTAGTAGTGGTTATTCAGCACACTGCCCCACAACCTAACTCAGCCACTTTTCGCAAGGGCAGTCATGAATGGGAATTACACTCCGAAGTAGCGAGTCGTCCGCGTGCTACCCTAATTGAAAAAAATTTGCCGGGGAGTTTTACGGGTACTACTCTAGAGGAATGGCTGACAGAACACGGAGTGGATACACTAACCATCAGCGGTTATATGACCCAAATGTGTTGTGACACTACGGCGCGACAGGCAATGCACATGGGTTTAAACGTGGAATTTCTCTCTGACGCTACCGGCACGCTAAGTATTAAGAACGGGGCTGGCGCGGTGACAGATGAGGAATTGCACCGCGCTATTCTGGTAACTCAGGCTATGCGCTTCAGTAAGGTACTAACCACCGCAGAGTGGCTGGCAAGCCTAGATAACTCCGAAACCGGGTTAATTTGAAGGCGCAGGAGTTTTCGCTAATTCGACATATTGCTGAGTAGCATCATTATTACTGTCGGGTGGGGGGGTAGTAGTGGCAATTGTCGTAATAGCTTTCACCGGATTAGTGGTTACTACCTGCGCCAGTAGTGGAGCAGTAGTATCAGCCCCGCTAGTAATATTATCTTCAGAATTTTGTTGAATTATCGTTTTTTCTAGATCAAGCTGCACTTGCGCCAACTTGCTACTGGTAAGCTCAAGGCTAATTGCCAGATCAAGTGGGTGAGTTTTAATTAATTCTTCTAGATAGGCAATATGATCCGACAGAGATTGGCTACGATTATCCAGAGTCTGGGTAACAGATGAAGGGCTAGACTCCGAAACAAGCACGGCAGGTGATTGGAACATCGGTGGTATAAGTATTATCAGAGAAACCAACAAGAGGAGCGCAGCCCAAGTTAAACCAACAGCTATTGTAACGATTTTACGTTTGGTGGATGTGATAATACCCTGCACTAATTCGCTCAAGTAATAGTAGGAATGCCATTCCCAACGTTTTAGAACATCAATGCGCTTAAAATCTTCGCCATCCTGCAAAAAAAGCTGTGGGGGCGTATCGGGATAAAGGGCATCTACCAGAATAATCGCTTTGCGAGGAATAGGGGCTTGGGTAACAAAACTAAAACTCACATGTGTATCGTTCACGCGGTTTATATCGACATGTTGACCGGAGGCTATTTTCCGCAACTGGTGATACTCTTGGCGGAATCGACCTTTTTCAACTAATTCTTGGCACCAATCCATTACTTCGCTATCTTTAAGCATAATACCTCAGTCCAGCAGGGCTATTCAGCGAACGTAATGGCAAGCATATCGTGAGCAAACGACCTTGCACCGCTTTCAGACCCTGATTAATAATACGGGGAACTCCAACTTTACATTTTCCGCAATTATGAGAGCTACGGATATTTTACATGTATATAAATAACACCTTTGTATTAATTTTCTGCTTTAACTGCCCCGATTTTTGATTACAAATTTGTATAGCTGTAACTTATTTGTTGGCAAGGATTTTATTCTTGATAGAAGAAACCCTACCATAAGGTTTTTGCGCCACTAATCGTAGCATCGCCAGAATTTTCTCGATTCCAGCCGACCTTGAACAATAGGCAGCAGCATGCGCCTGAAAAGCGCTGCTTACGAATTCATAATCATCATTGTCGCCAAGAATGATTACTTGCAAACCAGAATTTTGGTGGACAAGTTGGCGGGTAAGGCTAATTCCATATTGATCGGGCAGCGTGAGGCAGCATAAAACCAGAGCGGGTTGGTGCAACTTTACCAAATCGAGTGCCTGCCACCCGGCAGTTGCTTCGGCTACTACCTCAAAATCAGGCTGGTTGCTTAGGGTTAGGCGCAATTCTAACTTGTAAGAAGGACTTTCTTCTACTAATAGCACCCGAATCTTGTCATTATTGAATTCATCCTCAGTGAGCATTGAATACCCTCCCGGCATAACTACAAACAAATAGAACTTTGGCTTAGAAACGCTGCAAGAACGCGGGTTTCAAACCCTTGCTGAATATTAAGTTCTAAACCAGTAATAAGCGAAAATCCAGAATTGGATTTGTGCTGTGATTCTCCCTGTATAACTAATAGAACACCAGCAATTGCCAAAAGTAGCGGGCATTTTCTCACTATTTAATCGAATTTTTTATTAATTGTGATTGAATATTATGAGGTCTTGGGAAGCGCGGTTTTGAGGATAACTAGAATCCCAAACGTTGCGGAAAGCATCTTAGAATCACTTAAATTGAAGCGAACAAACTTTTGTGGAGTTTTTAATTAATTCATGAGTAAGTAAGCGTACCTGCTGCTGTGTATAGCCTTCGGACATATGCTCCTCATAGCCTTGTTTTTTGATGCCCCGTTTCTCAACGTAGCACGCTTCGCCAGCACAAGGTAAGTTGTGACGCAAGGGCACAGTCGGAATATCTTTGACCTCGCGCCAGCATAGCTGACCCGCTTCAAAGTAAAAATGTTGCACCCAAAGCTGTTTTAAAGTCTCGACCTCTTCAACTGCTCTTAACGTTTCTCCCGGTGGGGTAGTTTCAGCATAGATCGCTTGAAGTAACTTGATACCATCGGTTCCTACCGTTTCGATGTAGGTATTGCGAGCTTCTTCGGTTTTGGGAACACGGTATTCTTCAATCTGAGGGAAGTAACGCTCGAACCATTCGGGAGTCAGGTGCTGACGCAACCAAGTGGGAGCTACTATAGCAAGAGCATGAATAGTGGCACGCAACATTTCGGCGACCTTTTCGGTTCGATTGAGGGAGCGTAACGTTGCCAGTACATAGGAAGAGTCGGTATGCTGTTTAGCCCCGCTCATTAACAACCTGCATTGCTTGAGGCGTTCCAGTACCAGTTCAAATAAACGTTTTTCAGGGCTACCTTCGAGTAAGCGAGTACGAAATTCTGACAGAACATGGGAATCGAAGCCACTGTCGGTAAGTTCCAGCCCTAAAACGTATTTCCAGTCAATTCGTCCACGCACCATCTCAGCAGCTTGGCGATCGGTAAGATTTTCAATATATTGCATGATAGTAATCAAAACCAGTCGCCAAGCCGCAAAAGAGAGTCGCGCACGAGGAGGAAATAAAGTAGCAAAGTCCCGTTCGGAGTAAATACAGCCCAGTTCATTGCGAATACGCATGTAAAGATTGCCTTCAGGAAAAGCCTGTTTAGTAACCTGATCAGTCAATTCCGGGATTGTGCTAATTGGCTGGGCTAGAAAGGACATACAATGGCTCCTATTGTGAAGTAAATAGAAGTAACCTGTTTTTCTACTTGTAAACTAGCAATCAACAAAAGTATTCTTGCTAACTATCAGGTTCTAACTCGAGTATAAATAAGAATCCGGAATCGAATACGGGCTGTAAATTTTCTTGTATATATATCATAACTCCGTAGAGAGTTAAAAGTAGCGGGAGTTTTTTTGATAATTAATTAACTATTAGGAGTGTGATTCGAATCGTAATAAACCACCGAGAATATGCACTTATGTGAAAAGGGTTCTCGATCAGGCGTGGAAACTGATTTTCAGAGTAGCTAGCACCCCATGACAGTGCGAGACAGTGGCAATGGCAAGGTGAGCAACCGGATGTTCAGCGGTAAGGGAAAGAGCCAAGGCTACCGCTCGCTTACGTGCCTCAAACAACTGATGAGCCGGGGTTGTGCCGATACCATGCGAAAAGTGGCGGCAAGTGAAGGTTATTGCCGCATCAAAAGTGAGCGGATTAGAAGCGGTATTAGGTAAGGGCTGACAATTAGGTTTGTTTTCTGCGTTCAGACGTTGGGCAGCAGTAGATGAAGGCACAGGCAATTTTCCGCTCGCCGCCCGCTTCACATCTTCTTCCAAATCCCAATCACGTACATCTTTGATGGCAGGGCATTTGTGCGGCTCGATACAGGCAGTCGGGCATTTCCACCCGGCGCGACTAATATAACGATTGCCACTTTTGGGGTCGAAATATTCGTAGGGCAGCATAGTGCGCTCTTCAAAGCCATTGCGCTCTATGACAATTCCGGGGTGACCAAGTTCCAGCAAACGTTGGGTAGTGGCGAATTGCAGCCAGTCGAACAGCAGATGTGGCGCAAAGGGGGCAGGCACTATTTGAACCGAGTCGGCGTGGATTTCGGGACTGTAATTTTGGGAGTCGGCGAAGAATTTTTGCAAATATTCTTGCCAATCGCTTTGCACAAACTCAAATTGGGGCGCGTTTCCAAACTTTTCCAACGCGGGCGGGCGGGCATTGCGATCTACGATAATAAGCCGAGTATCGGCGGGTAGTTTGCCTTTGAGAATAGCCTTGTAAAGCTGCTCACTATGGTAGATGCCGTAACAACCACCCCCGATTACGATTAGTTTCATTTATAGTTTGCTTCCCCTATCTGCTAGTGGTTTTATGCCGAGGTATTCACGATAAATCCTGACTTCCACTCCCGCTTGCCGCTGATGAAAGCTTTACTATTTCCTCCCAACGAATTGCGCCAGTTGTAGGGTCACAAAATTCTTTGCCAAATTGTAGGGTGAAAAGGTTGATAATCTTGGCATACTCTTCCAAGAATAATTCATTTTTTTCTTTAGCTTGGTGTCCAAGCGGCTCAACAATATCAATATACAGAGCCGGATTGCCTGAAATAAATTCCCAGAAACGTTGCCCACAGAGTTTATAAAATACCACTGCACTAACAACTTCCTTGTTAATCTTGATTTTGGCATATTTCTTTGGTTTTTGGTCTTTACCATAGCAACAACCATTGACCGGTATAACAAGCAAGCCCGGTGTTTTCTCGGTTAGAGCTTTGATAAGATGTTCAAAATTGAGATACATTCGATTTTGTTGGTCGCTATTACCCCAATTCGGACCGGATTTGATAGAGACTATGTAATATACACCGTCCCTAACGAATTCTAAATCCATACCCGTGTTGGTAGATTTCCAACCACCATAAACTTTGCTATTTATGAAAATTGCGAGCCGTTCCAGAAATTCCCCAAAGTTGGTTTCTTCTTGAGAGATAAGAAAAGCATCCAATACATATTTGACTAAATCACCTGCAACATTCAAGTTTTTAGCCCTAAACAAATAAGGGTTCTTCCTACCGAGAACCGCCACCAATGATAATCTTTTCAGGTCTTCTAATTGTTTGTCGTGGAAAATGCTGATGTTGTTTTCAACAAATGCAGCGATTTCATCATAAGTGATTGAGCCTACCATAGTATTATTTATCCGAACAGCTTTTGTTCTTTTTCACCATCCGACTCACTGGTCAAATTGTCATCGTCTAATAGGAACAAAGTCGGTTGGATAGCAGATACAGGCAACTTGGTACTTTTCACCCGTTGGTTAGCAATTTCAACATATTCGCTTTTTACTTCTAGACCTACATAAGAGCGACCAAGTTGTATGGCAGCAACCGCAGATGTACCAGAGCCAAGAAATGGGTCTAACACCACATCTCCCGGCTGTGTAAATAGCTTAATAAACCAACTTGGTAATTCTAGCGGAAAGACCGCGCTGTGGCTCTTGTTTCCGCATTCAGTAGCTAAGTGTAAAACATTGTCAGGATAAGCCATATCACGGTCAATCCATTTGGAAATATTCTTGCCAAAACCACTGTTCACGCGAGATTCATCGCGTATCTTGTCGGTTTCACTGAGCTTTTTTAAGCGACTTTGCGCCCAATCTCCCATCGGTACTCGAACAGCATCCTGATACATTTTAAAGTGCTTCGATTTTGTGAAATGCAAACAGCGTTCCCACCCATCCCGAAAGCGATTTGGCCATTTGCCTGGATAGCTGTTCTTTTTGTGCCACATATATTCCTCAGTCCAGAACCAACCTTGCTTGCGTAGCGCGATTATCAATTCCAGAACATAGGTATGGCGTTCGCCATCAACTACCCGCTCTTTGATATTCAAAATAAATGAGCCTTCAGGCTTCAGGACACGCTTTAATTGTGCAGCAATCGGCAGAAACCATTCCACATATTTGTCAGGATGTATGCCACCATAGGTATTGCTACGCTGGTCAGCATAAGGAGGAGAAGTGACAATCAAATCAATGCTATTATCGGGAAGAGTAGGAAGCAGAGTTAAAGAGTCTCCTTGATAGATTTTATTTTGCCAATCTGCGTCACTGGTCATTTATACTATACGCCTTATTTTGAGTACATTTCTTTTGAAGTGAGGGTGAAATCCAAACATATTATAACATAGGTTCTAGTTTTAAAAGGTAGTGAGTCGATACTACTCTCCAGCTTTGCGCTCGATGTCGGTAATAAAAGCAGTTTTGGCGTTGGTGTAGGCTTCGCGGTCAAGGCGATATTTTTGCGCCAGTTCGAGCTTGAGCGCAGCATATTCTGTCACCGTCTCCGGGTGAGCAAGCAGATAATCGCGAAAGGCTAGATGGCGTTTTTGCTCTGCGCTACCCTTTATGACTATATGCAGGTGGTGACTCCGGGGCGTGCCTTTGCGGAGAAATAAGCGATCGGATTGCTCATTAGAAGAATCGGGCTTGTACAAATAGCCGAGGGGTTCTAGCAACCGGGCGTAAAGCTCTCCCGCTTCGAGTTGAGTCACTGCCACCATAATGTCAATAATAGGCTTGGAGGGCAGTCCCGGCACTGCCGTGCTACCGATATGCTCGATAGCAACAAAACGACCTGTCAGAGCTTGTTTCAACGCATGCTTCTCGGCTTCAAATTTGGCTGACCAAGTGGGGTCGTATTCTTCAATTACAATCGGTTCTTCCATAGCTTTTGAACTGGAGTTGAAGTTTACCCCCCGATGCCACCGCGATAACGGCGCATGCGTTGCCAGATGAGATACATGGGGCGATTGTAAACTAGGTCATATGCGCCGGGATAGCGCACTACATCGCCACCGAAGCCGAGCTTGAAGCGATACACACCCCACAACCCATCGCGCACATTCTTTTGCTCAAGCTCTTCGCGCTCATCGCTGTCTTCACCGATGTTTTCGGGGATACCCCAGAAATCGTACCAGAGTGCGCCCTGTTGCTGCGCCCATTGGATGGCACGCCATTGCAGCAGGTAGGTGGGCATTTCGCGGCGATGCTCGTTACTGCTTGCCCCGTAGAAATAAGCCGATTCCGCCCCGAAAACGAATACCATAACTCCGGCAACGATTTCGCCCCCGAACTCTGCCAGCCACAACGCACCCTTCCCACCCTCCGGTGAGGCTTCTTGAAAAATGCGCCAAGCATCAAGGTAGTAGCTAGAGGAGTGGATGCCAAAGCTATCGCGTTGCCCGGTAGCTTCCATCAGCCGATAGAAAGCCTCGAAATCAGCAGGGTTAGTGGGGTCAGCGAGGCGACAGGTTACGCCCCGACGCTCTGCCAAACGAATATTATAGCGAGTCTTGGGCTTCATGCGCTCTAGCAATTGAGCAGGTGTTTGCGAGAGGTCGAGACGAATAGTAGCAGCAGGTTGCACCGGTTCAGAAGAAGGACGAAAGCTTAATTCGGTGGTAAGATATTTATCCAACGTAGCGTTATCAAAAAGATTTGGCTCGATTTTTAGGTAAATGGCACGACGGCGACGAGCAGCCTTTCGCAGCAATTCGAGCAGCGCGTTCACCAACCGCTTGTCCGACCAATCTACCACCGGACCTCTGGGAATGTAAGCCACCGAGAGTCCAGCCATCTGGCGGAACAAAATTTGTGCGCCTGCAAGAATACGCTCGCTACCCTCTTCGGTAATAGCTACACGTAGGGGTTGCCACTGGTGCAGTTTTTTGAACTCGCCCCAACTGTAGCATTGCAATAAATGTCCAGTAGGATGAGCCGCCACAAATTCATCCCAACGGCGGCGCTGTGTCGGACCTACCAGATAAAGGTTTTGTAATGAGGCTTCTTTCAGCATCTAGTTGCGGTAATCGTTTGTGCCAAGCGCAGCGCCGGGATGAGCAGCCATTACACTCCCGCCGCAACCACCGTTCCTGAAAATATCCGGAATACTGGAAATCTCGGTAAAGCGATCCACTAGGGTAATAAGTTCATTTGAGGTGCTAATGCCAAAGCTGATTACCTCGAAGCGCACTCCTTTATCCTGTATGGCTTTGACCAAACGCGCAAAATCGCCATCCCCGCTGACCAGCACCACAATATCAAGATTTTGTGCCATGAGCATCATATCCACCGCTATCTCAATATCGAGATTAGCTTTGATACGCCCAGTATCGTATTTGTGGATGTCCTTGCAGACTACCTTGTATCCGTTGGAAGCGAGAAAATCTATGAACTTGCGTTGGCTGTTATTTTCAGGGTCAATTCCGGTGTAAGCGATTGAGCGGATAAGAGTGCGCCCTCTGCTGGCAAATTCCAGCAAGCGGCAATAGTTTACTTCCACGCCGGCGCTTTTGGCGCTATAAAACAGATTAGATACGTCCACGAAAACGCCCACATTTGCAGACATACTACTTACTCCCTTTACTGTAACCGAATATAATGTAATGTTATTTAATGAAATTTGCGCCGAGATTTGTTTTTATAAGCGCCCCGCCCGGTTATAATTGCCCGAACGGGGAGCGTCCTTTTTGTTTCCTAATTTGAAAAGTGACGACTAAGCGTCCGATTCCATCTCTTCCCTGATGATTTCGCCTAGAATGCGCATCCCTTGCTCAATCTGGTCGAGTTTCACAAAGCTAAAAGCCAAGCGGAGCGTGTTATTGCCCTTGCCACTGGCAAAGCAAGCAGTTCCAGGTAAATAATTTACGCCTGATTTTACAGCTTTACTCAACATTTTAACAGTATCTAATCCTTCTGGCAATTCTACCCAGATGAAGAAACCGCCATGCGGTATATTCCAGCGTGCGCCATCGGGCATATAACGTTCCAACCCTGACAGCATGCGATCGCGTTTGCGGCGATAGAGATTGGAAAGTTCGTTGGTGTGGCGTTCCAGCCGCCCGTTCTCAGCAAATTTAGCGGCGATATATCCGGCAAAGGGGTTTGTACCGCCTTCATCCTTCAAACCAGCGGTGCGAGATACCAAATCAGCAGAACCGCCAAGCCAACCCAAACGCATTCCCGCCGCAAGGGTTTTGGAGAAAGTTCCGCAATGCAGCACGATACCTTTATCATCCAACGTCCACAGCCAAGGTGGCACTTCACCTTCGAATAGCAAACCGTGATAAGCATCATCCTCTAATACCAGCACTTGATGTCGTTCCGCCACTTCCAGCAAGTGTTTGCGCCGTTCGAGGCTCATGGTAACCCCGGTAGGATTTTGGAAGGTTGGGATGGTGTAAATAAATTTGACGGACTTGCCCTGTGTGCGTAAGTCCGTAAGGGTTTTATCCAGCGCGTCAATATCCATGCCATTCTCGTCCAGCGGCACCTCTACGATTTCCGCTTCAGCTTTGCGGAAGGTGGTGACCGCTCCGAGGAAGGTGGGCGCTTCTACCACGATATAATCACCCTTGTCTATCAACAAACGGCACACCAAACTGAGCGCCTGACCGGAACCGGCAGTTACCAGCAAATTTTGGGTGGCTAATTCTATCCCCTGTTCTTTGCGAATGTAGTCAATCAGAAATTCGCTGAGGGGTTCAGGGCTGTTGTATTGAAGCGCAGAAGCCGCCTGATGCTGCATTACCCAAGCAGTTGCTTCGGCAATTTCCTTAGCCGGAAAGCTTTCCTCGGCTGGCAAGCCATAGGTAAAAGCAATCATATCACGAGCTGCCGCAGGTGCCGCACCGGCTTTAAGTTGCGCAGCGCGGTTTGCCAGCAAGGATGAGGCGAAAGAAGCCTGTTTGATTGTTGTATCGGTCACGCGAGAGACCTCCTCATTTTAAATATGGGTGTTGTTTTATTTTGCTTCATTATGCTAATGAGGCAGGTAGAGTACAACCGTCTTTTCGCCTATCCTTCAAATTGCATTTTTGCCCACCGCTATTTCAGGATGGTGCTAAAATGCTAACATGTCCTTTTTTATTAATTCAGCCTGTCTTGTCATGTGGAATAAAGCAACATTTATAGTAGTGTGGGAGGTTTTAAATAGATGGCTGCATATGTGATTGTTGACCTTGAAATTACAGACCCTGAGCTTTATGAGGAATATCGTCGGGTAGTGCCCGCCACCATTGAAAAATACGGCGGCAAATATATTGTGCGCGGGGGTAATTCCGAAACATTGGAGGGCAATTGGCAACCAAAACGTGTTGTAGTGCTGGAATTTGAAAGTTACGAGCAAGCCAAACTCTGGTATGACTCGCCCGAATACGCCGAACAAATGGCAATTCGCCACCGATCCGCAATTACAAACTTGATCATATTGAATGGAGTCTGAGTGTAGCAATAAAAGAACCTGACCCAGAGCGGCACTCTTCACCTAGTCAGGTTCAAAATCAAGCAAGTTTTAAGGGTACAAAGCAAACGTCAGCTTGCGCGATAACGCCGTGACCAGTCTGCCAACGCCTCGCGACTGATGCGAGTTACGTTATGGTTCATAACTGTAGCCTTGAGTTCGCCACGATATACCGCTTGCTGCAACAGGTCGGGGTCGGTTAACAACACCTCAGCAGCTTCTTTCAAGCTATAGCTTTCCTGATCTTTTAAGCGGTCGTAGGTGCGATGAATTTGCAACGGATCGTTTACCTGAGTTTGCTGCGACTCTTTGACAAATTGCGCGATAGTAGTAGCCGCCGCCGAAAGCGACATTCCGGCAGTGTTAATCACGAGATGATAATTATCCGGGTCGAGCCAATCGGCATTAAAATACTGGCGTATGTACTGGAAGCGCATTCCATCTTCACGGGCAATCTCCTGAGCGGCAATATCTTTATCAATGTGGTGCAGGAAAGCGATACGCTCGATTCTATCCTGTAAAGGCGCATGAAGGTGAATATTGGTCACACCTTTCCAGTCTTTAAGAATAAAGTTTGCGCCCCGCCCCATAATGACCACATGTCCGGCAGTGGCGGCTTCTTTTATCAATCGCTCAACCAGCACATGATAGCCACTTAGGATTTTCATTCGCTTATCCTCTTCAACCATTGAAAGGTTTTCAAGAATAGGCTTTTCTTCTTGAACCAGTCCAAAAGAATCACGATCCGGCGCAAGTACCTTGCTGAGTGGTACGTCACCTTTAACGATAAGCTTACGTAACTCTTTCATACGAGGCAAGATTTTTTCATCGAACTCGGCTAAATCTTCTTCGGGGATTTGGAGATGGGTAGCAGCGGTTTTAATAGCATGACTATCCACATAAGAAAGTTTTAAGGTTTTTGCTAATTCTTGAGCAATCGCCCTTCCACCACTACCTTCTTCATGGGAAATGGTGATAACCATTCGGGTCACTGTCATAGTGAGCCTCCCTTCTACAATTGGTTGTTTCACCTTAATTCTAGTGTACAACTGTTAGGGCAAGGTATCAAGACCTCGGAGAAAGTCGCGTGAAAGGAGCGAAGGGCAGGTTTCGCAAGAAGGCAAACCCGAAGGCGATAGCGATAATTGCTTTCTGCCAGCGCGAGTCTAGTTTGAAATCCGGTTCGAGGCGACCTTTTTCGAGAGATTGTTGAAGATAGCGATAAGCGGGCAGAACCAACACAGGCGCGCCAAGCACAAACAGAGCATTCAGCTTTATAGCCGATTTGAAATTCCCATGTAGCAAGTGGTAAGCAGCGCGGGTTGAACCACAAGCAGGGCAATATAAGCCCGTCAGCAAGTGAAAGGGGCAGCGCGGGTAAAAGTGTGCGCTGGCAGGGTCGGCAAAATACAGCACAGGTAAGGCGACAGAAGCAACACCCGCCACAGTTGCAAGTTTCAACTTCTCTTTTTTTACCAAACGCTCAAGTTTTTGAAAAAAGCTGAACTGCATATTATTTTAGGGCTTTCGCTTCGGAGAAATTCAGACAAGGGGTTTAAACCCCTTGTCTCTATTGCAGGCTCATTTCTACTGTTTTAAGCGGAAGTCCTACAACCACCATTTGAACAGGATTAGTTTGCTCGTAGCGGCAAGCCGTTAGAATCAGGCAGTTTCTTGGTAGCGATCAGAATAATATCTATCAACGACCAGATACCTAAACCCCCACAGGTTAACAGCTTCACAATACCCAAGCCGGTATAACCCAGATAGAAACGGTCAACACCAAGACCACCTAGGAAAATGCTCAGGATTAAAGCCACCATCCATTCCTTATCGGAAACAGGTCCGGCGTACATCGGCGCACCGGGATAATAGCCCGGAGGTGGAGCGCCGTACATTCCCGGAGGGGGAGGCGCACCATAACCCGGAGGAGGCGCACCGTAAGCATCCGGAGGGGGAGCGCCATAGCCCGGAGGGGGGGGAGGCGCGCCATAACCCGGAGGGGGCGCACCATAGCCCGGAGGGGGTTGGTTGCCCGGAGGGGGTTGATTGGGATTATCCCAAGGGTTAGGATTCTGTGGATTGCTCATTCAGGCTTTCCTCTCAGTCGCTAAATAAAAATGCCAACACTTAGTTCAATGAAGGTAAGTTAAACACAAACGCGAATAAGTAAAATGCTAGAGCAATTATAGGTTAGGTTCAACTCTATAGCAATATCTCTGAAGATAGAGTAATTAAATCAACCGCTTGATTTTAAAGTTGATTTCAATATGTTTAGAACTAAACCGCTCGGTATTATTTATGTTTATGGCTTTGCAATAGGATATTTTCATATTAGCGCATGTTCTAATAAATTGACTTTCAGCCTCAAAAGGTCTATAATATATAGGTTGACAATAGTAGTTCTCAAGGCAATATGGAGATAATCCCCGAATGGAAATTGGAAACGTTCGCTCGATAAACATCGAAGATGAGATGCGTACCGCCTACCTTGATTACGCCATGAGCGTAATCGTACAGCGCGCTTTGCCCGACGTGCGTGACGGGCTTAAGCCGGTGCATCGGCGCATCTTGCACTCAATGAACGAAAACGGGATTCGTTCCACTACGCCTTACAAGAAATGCGCCCGTATTGTCGGTGATGTGTTAGGTAAATACCATCCACACGGGCAGGATGCGGTATACGAAACGCTGGTGCGCTTCGGGCAGGACTTCAGCATGCGCTACATGCTTATCGATGGTCAGGGTAACTTTGGCTCGGTTGACGGTGACCCACCCGCTGCAATGCGCTATACCGAAGCCCGTATGGCAGGTATTGCCGATGAGCTATTGCAGGATATTGATAAAGATACGGTCGAGTTTCAGCCAAACTATGACGGGCTAGAACTTGAGCCGAAAGTACTGCCCGCCAAACTGCCCAACTTGCTGCTGAACGGAGTGCAGGGTATCGCTGTTGGTATGGCAACCAATATCCCGCCACACAACCTCAACGAGCTTGCCGACGCAATTATCTACCTAGTTGATAACCCGGAAGCCAGCACCGAAGACCTCTCTGAAAGATTAGTGGGACCCGATTTCCCCACCGGAGGCATCATTCTAGGAAAAGCCGGAATCCGAGAAGCTTACGCCACCGGACGCGGCAGAATGATTATTCGCGCCAAAGCTCATGTGGAAGAAAATAAAGGGCGTTTCAGCATAATTGTGACCGAACTGCCCTATATGTGCAACAAACGTACCCTCCAAGAACGCATCGCCGAACTGGTCAAGGACGGCAAAATTGACGGTATCTCGGACATGAATGACGAGAGCGATCGCAACGGTATTCGCCTAGTAGTCGATCTCAAGCGCGATGCACAGCCCCAAAAGATTATGAACCAGCTTTTCAAATATACGCAGCTTCAAACGAGCTTTAGCATCAATATGCTGGCGTTGGTTGAAAACGGGCTTGTTCCGAGAGTGTTGCCCTTAAGGCGCATCCTGCAATCTTACATCGAGTGGCGGCAGGAAGTAATTACCCGACGCACCCGCTATGACCTGAACAAAGCACAGCAACGCGCCCATATCCTCGAAGGTTTACTGAAAGCGATTGCCAATATCGACAAAGTAATCCAGACTATCCGCGAATCCAAAAACAGGGATGCTGCTAAAACCTCCCTGATTGAAACTTTCCAGTTAAGCGCGGAGCAAGCGCAAGCAATTCTGGATATGCAACTCGGCAGGCTGGCAGCGTTGGAACGACAGCGAATTGAGGACGAGTTCAATGAACTGCAAAAGACCATTGCCGCTTTGCAAGACCTCCTCGACCACCCCAAGAAAATTCTGGGAATAATTAAAAAAGATCTGCAATTCCTCAAGGAAAAATACGGAGATGTGCGCCGCACCCTAATTATCGAGGATGCCGATGGTGACCTCTCGGTGGAAGACCTGATACCGGATGAGGTGGTGCTAGTTTCGATTACCAACAAAGGCTATGTCAAGCGCCTCCCCCACGATACCTACAAAACCCAACGGCGCGGCGGCAAGGGCGTTAACGGAATGACTACCCGTGAGCAGGATGTGGTACAGCATACCATTATCTGCAATACGATGGATAGCCTGCTCTTCTTTACCAATAAAGGGCGCGTTTTCCAGCTTAAAGTCCATGAAGTGCCAGATGCCGGACGCACCGCTAAGGGCTTGCCGCTCATCAACCTAATCTCGATAGACCAGAATGAGCAGGTAACTTCGGTTATCGCCATTAATAATTTCGAAAACGCCAAATACCTTGTTATGGCTACCCGACAGGGCAAAATCAAACGCACCAACCTGAGTGAGTTCTCAAGCGTGCGTAGCAACGGGCTTATCGCGATTCGCCTAGAGGAAAAAGACGAACTAGGTTTCGTTTGGATTAGCAATGGGTTGGGCGAGGTCATTTTGACTACCGCCGAAGGTAAAGCCATCCGGTTTAAAGAAGAAGAGGTGCGTCCTATCGGGCGCGATGCAATGGGCGTAAACGCAATCAAGTTGGTAAATGAGGGCGATTACGTGGTGGGGATGGATTTGGTTGATCTGGAAGCCGACTTGTTAATCATCACCTCACATGGCTTTGGCAAACGTACCCCGATGGATGAATTTCCGGTGCATGGGCGCTACGGTCAGGGCGTTATCGCTATGCGTCTAACTCCTAAAACCGGGCGAATCGTGGCAACCCGCGTTGTAAGCGAAAGCGATGATGTGATGCTGATGACTACCAGCGGAATGCTAGTACGCATTCCAGTGCGCGAAATATCCCGGCAGGGTCGCGCTGCTCAGGGTGTCACCGTGATGAGCCTCGGTAGAGCAGGAGATTCAATCGCTTCGGTTGCGGTAGTTACCGAGGAGAGAACCCGCTTCCGGCAGGATGAGAACATTAATGAATTGAAGGGAGGCAACGGTAACGGGGCGCTCCAACTGCTGGACGGGGAGGTTAATCCCGAAGAACCAGAGAATCATAACGGCAACGGTCATAAGAATTAAGACCTGATCAAAAATAAAAAGACCCTTCCAGTAGCGGCAAGGGTCTTTTTTCATACTTTAATTTTAGTCAGGGAACAATTAAATTGACAGGCATAAGCTAAGCTAATATCATAGCAGTAGCTTCAAGGGCAGCTTACGCTGATCGAGTGGGTAAGCTAAAATAAATACTCGTTTAACGAGGCTAGGCGTTTAATCAAAGTCAAATGACACAAAATATTATTATTACAGGTGTCGCCGGATTTGTTGGTAGCCATCTGGCAGACCTGATACTGACACAACCGGGCAGCTACACCATACATGGAATCGTAATTTCAGACCCAAATACACAGGCACAACCGAATCTAGCGCACCTTGAAGGTAATAAACAACTCAAGTTGTATGAATTGGATTTGTCCGAAATAGAGGCACTATCGAAACTCGTTTCGGAAATACGTCCGGATTATATCTTTCATCTGGCGGCACGCAGCCATATTGCGCCCAGTTTTGCCAACCCCGCCGAAACCCTACAAAATAACCTAACCGCTACCCTGAATCTGTTCGAGACAGTCAAGCGGCTCAATCAGCAGGATGGTTACAATCCCGCAATCCTGAATACCGGCTCAGGCGACCAATATGGCTTTATTCTACCGGAAGAATTGCCGGTGCAGGAGAGTCAACCCTTCAGACCGGGAAGCCCTTATGCGGTCAGTAAAATTACGCAGGAGATGCTAGGCTACCAATACTGGCGCAGTTTCGGCTTGCGCATTTTTAATACCCGTGCCTTTAACCAGCTAGGTCCTCGCCAGAACCCAGAATTGGCAACTGCCGCTTTTGCGCACCAGATCGCACTATTGGAACTCGCCCACCAACATGGGCAGGCTATAGCCCCTTTGCGGGTAGGAAATCTGGACAGCAGCCGGGATTATACCGACGTGCGTGATATGGTAAGAGGCTACTGGATGGCACTGAACAGCAGCAAATGCGAGCCGGGTAAGCCGTACAATATCTGTAGCGGTAAGGACTGGAAAATAAGCTACGTGTTACAGATGCTGGTGGAGCATGCCAAGTGCCCCATAAAAGTGGAAAGCGATCCCACTCGTATGCGTCCTAGCGATGTCCCGGCGGTACGCGGGGACTCTAGCCGTTTTAGGGAAGCAACAGGCTGGCAACCGCAAATCCCACTAGAGCAAAGCATCGAGGATTTGCTGAATTACTGGCGAAACGAGGTTAAGGACTAGCAATGCCCGAATTACCCGAAGTAGAAACAACAGTACGCGATTTACAACGGGTATTGCCCGGCAAAACCATTCGTGCAGTAACTTACGCAGATTGGGAACGAATGGTGCAAACTCATCCAGTGACGGTACTAAGCCAGCTTATTGCAGGCGAGAAGGTTATCGAAGTGAGCCGCCGCGCTAAGTACGTGCTGGTGGCGCTTACCAACTCAAAGCATCTGGTCTTTCACCGCAAGATGACCGGCAATCTATTCTTCCGGGCAGGTAATGACCTTACCGACCGCTATACCCGCTTTATCATCGCCTTCGAGGATGATACAGAATTGCGTTTTGCCGATTTGCGTAAATTCGGTAGGATTTATTTATTTACCAGCGATGAAGAATTACAGCAGTATCTTGCCCATCTAGGACCTGAGCCGCTAACGGATAGTTTTACTGAGGAAGTATTCGAGAGCTTATTGGCTAAACGCAAAGGCATGTTGAAACCGCTACTCTTAAATCAAAGTGTGTTAGTAGGGCTTGGAAATATCTATGTAAACGAGGCGTTATGGGTCAGCCGCCTTCACCCGCAACGCCGCGCCGAAAGCCTAACCGCTGAAGAACGCAAGCGGCTTTACCACGCCATCCGCGAAGTGCTGGCAAAAGCGGTGGAAAATCGAGGCACAACCCTCAGCGATTATCTTGACGGGGAAGGACAGCGCGGACGCAATCAAGATTTATTATTTGTACATGAACGTGAGGGCAAAGCCTGCCCGAATTGCGGACAGCTAATTAACTATATTTTCGTTGGGCAGCGCGGTACTTACCTGTGCTTTAATTGTCAGCCTACCCCTCCCGGCGTGATAATGCGACTCCCAAACAAATTACGCACTCACCGGAACAACCATCCCACTCCTTAACACAGCATATCCAAATAATTCTCTTTTCCGAAATTTAAGCTACTTTTTTTTATGCTATCATAGAATAGTACAAAGTTTAAATTGGAATTTCACATTTCTTATACAAGAATTTTATGCCCATCTATAAATTTCAAACTTGTCGGGGCAGGAGGAAGTAAAACAGTGGAACGGGATGAGTTTATATCCCAAGTTCTTTCTACTATAGATGAAGCAGAAGTTATGACTATCTTCTTCCCAAATCTGTCTAAAGCTTTAGTAGTAGATACACGAGTGGGATTGAGTGACAAACCATTGGTTCGGGTTATGAACCAAGTAAATTCGATGGAAGAGCGTATGGGCATCCTTGAAAAAATGCGCCCTACTCTTGGTCGAGTGCGTAGTATTGCGGGTATTCCTTGGACAAAGTCTATCCGTTCTTTAAAAGAAAATGAAATTATAAGTAGGCTTGAAAAAAGGCTGCAACTCTCCGGTTTACAACCTTTTGAGTCGAAACAGGTTTGCGAAGAAGCTTTCAATAAACTTCAAGAAATAGAACGCAATCAATGGGCAGATCTTATTAAAGGACAAAGCGTGATGTACAAAACCATTTGGGAGACTCCCAGCCTTTAATAAGTTTTGGACGAAATTACCTGCCAACCCTTCTGTTTCATCGCTTATTGCGGCATTCCTTGTGAGGATGTCGCATTTTATTTTGGAAATAAATAATAAAAAGACGGCTGTTAGCCGTCGTTTAAGCATCATTTTCAGTTTGTTGTTACTCGTTAGGACTTTCTAACAAGAAACGCGCTTCTTCCTCGTCGGGTATTTGAGGCATACGTACCTGCCCCTTGAATATCGCGCCTTCTTCCAGAAAAACCTTTGGGCAATCAATATCACCCAATACACCGCCCGCGTTAAGCACTTCTACGCGCTCCAACGCCTCGATATTACCTTTTATACGACCAGCTACCAGCACATTGCGGGCTTTAATATCAGCCATTACCTTGCCGGTAGGTCCGATAATAACGTTTGCGGCAGTTTCGATATGTCCTTCGAAAAACCCGTCAATACGGATAGAACCTTCGGCTTTTAGCTCACCTTTGAGACTGGCAGTGGAACCAATCGAGGTTTCGATATGCTCATCAGGTTTGATATTGCTACCTTGCGGAACGGAAAGTTCATTCCCTGTGCGCGATTGATTACCACCAAACATCCTAGCCATTGTATTAAATTGACTCCTTCACTAACGAAAAAAGGGTTGCGAAAAAATCGCTTGTATGCATCATAACAGAAATACGACTAAAACTGCAAATTTCTTTAGTTAGCGACGTGTCAAAGTTGGTACAAGGGTAGCGGGGTCAATCGGCATACCGTTGCGATGGACTTCATAATGAATGTGAGGTCCGGTACTAGCGCCGGTATTGCCGGACAGGGCAAGAATATCACCACGCCGCACGGTTTGTCCCAATTTTACCAGTATTTTGGAATTATGCGCATATCTGGTGAGCCAACCACCCGCATGGGTTACTTCAACCATATTGCCGTAGCTGGAGTCGTAGCCGATGTAAGTTACAATACCCGATTTAGTCACCTGAACCGGAGTACCTTCGCTGGCGTTAATATCCAGCCCATAGTGAAATTCCCTTACACCGGGACGGAAAGGACTCATGCGCCAACCGTAGGGGCTGGTAATTTGCCCGTACCAAGGTAAAACATCGGGGGCAGCATCGGTATCGCCCAATTTACTTAACTGTGACAGGCTGGCAGAAGCCGAATTAAGATCGGCGCGTTGTTGCGACAGGTCTTGCCTGTAATTATTCAAAGTGAGAGTGTAATCGGTCAGGCTTTGCTTGCGATTTTGCAGAAGTTGGCTGAAGGAATCGAGCTTGCTCAACAAACCGTTAAATTGGGCAAGGTATTGCTGTCCTTGTACAGGGTCAAGATATCCGCCATTAAGGCGAACAGGAGGAATATATTGGGAACTATCGCTACCTTGCGGACGAACGGTAGAAGGTACTAAAGGAATCTGACTACTGCTCGACAAACCTAACAGGTCTTGCAATTGACGCGCCACTGTTTTGAGGCTATTAATGCTATCTCCCAAATCCTGAAGTTGTCCTTCAAGCTGACCAATTTCAATCAGCCGTTTCTGATTTTCTTCCTGCAAATCGTTCAAGCGGCGTTCCTGCAAATCAATTACCCGCTGGCGTTGCTGTTCACGTACCGAAGCGCTATTTTGCCAAGCGAGGCTATCTCCATTGTCCGTGATAGTGCCGGATACCGCCGAGAAAATGCCAAAGGCAGCCCCTGTCAATAGGGTCAGAACGACTAATAAAAACAAGGTGCCTGTTATTTTGCCGAGACGCAGACGCAAGGGTGGTTTATCGGGGGAAGTGGCAATTGAAATGGAAAACCAATCACGGCGAGAGGTACGAAGCGGTGCAGAAGTAGTAGTCAACGGGACACGACGTGACCCCCGGCGCACTTCTTCTTCCCCAATCATCACTTCCGGGCGAGGCGCAGGTGGATTAGCGCGTACCAGTTCGATGGCACGCCCATTAGAAGGTTTATTTCGGCTGTTTGAGGTAGTTTGAGTTTCGGACGCTTTATTTTTTGAAGTCTCCGACACAATTTACTCCCACTTTGGCAACTAAATGTCCCCGCCTACTTCACATAAATAGAATATAGGGGATAAAGCCGGTACTGTCAATAGTACCGTTCGGCTTGTATCCCCAGTGTTTGTATTGCCTTTCAGAGCGTTATTTGCCCAACGACGTTATTTTGCCCATGTCTAATTCCATATACATAACCGTCAGTACCGCTTCATCCGACTTGATATTGTAATTATCGGAACTAATACTGAAAGTTGGAACGGCAGAGCCGGAGGAAACGGTAAACATCTTGTTATTGTCTTTGGTGTAGGCATATCCACTACTGTTAATAGCCCGGTTAGCCGTGGTAGAAGTCCAGCCGTTCTTTTTCAGTTCAGTTTCGTAATATTTCAAAGCAGTGTTAAGTTCGGAGCGTTTGATTCGGTACACCTCAACTTGGACATTGTTAATAGCACCGTTGGTCATGCTGGTTAAAACCTTGATGCTGCCATCTAATACATCACGGTCGTTGGATTTCAAATCAAGGCGGGTAGCATTGCCGTAAACCGGCAATCCCTGCGCGGCAAGGCGGTCTCCGATAAAGAAAGTAAAGAGGACAACCAGCACTACACCGACCAGCGCTACCACAATAATGATAAAAGCAGTGCTGAAAAGAAGATTTGCTTTCTTTTTTCCTTCAGGCTCCGTAACCTTAGTCGGAACATGCGCTGTTGCAACAACATCAGTCTCCGATTTTGCTTCTGGCTCGGGCGCAACTGGCTCAGCTTGAACCACTGCCACTGCGCTAGTTGCAGCATTTGTGGCAGCCTCAAGCGAGTGCAACCAACTACGCGCGCCTGCTAGGTTGGAGTTAGACGGCTCTACCTGTGCAACCCTGTCAAGCATGCTTTGTGCTAGTGTAACGCTGGTCGAGGTAAAAGCCATCCACAACATAATATTGGCATCGTTTGGGTTTCGCTCCAAGAGAGTGGTCAATAAACTGAAAGCTTCCGTCTTGTGACCAACTTGAGCGAGCGAAATTGCATCGTTAAATTGCTCAAGGTCTTGAGGGGACATGTTTGTAAGCTCCGGTGATGATAATTACTAAAATAATAATTGGAAAAATAATCCAATACTATTATGAAATGGGTATGTATCTAGTACAATACCAATCACCTGAAAGTACCATTGTTAAGAGGGGGAAATAAGTACCAGAAAAAATCAGTTATCTTCGGGAGCAGAGAGCATTGCTTTTGAGGTAGATGGGAAATCAGGCGCAAGTTGCTGGTTGCGCATAGCCTGATCTATTGCTGCCTGCTCTTCGGTGCTGATAGTACCTGATGCCTGACCACGTTTAACAGTTTTAGCGTAAATGCGCGTGGCAGTACGTCCATGCAAACTGCTCATCACAAAGCCGTTGCCAAAACTATCAATTATAGCAAGCGCAAAACTCTGGTCACCGCCCATATCGGTAAAGGGATTAAAACGAACAAGACCGACCGATTGGTAGCTGCGGTTCTGGCGAAGTTCCAACTCACGCATAGCGGTTTGAATTACGTCAAGCATAGAAGCATCGCGCTCGATGCGTTTGAGGCGATTTATCAATTCCTCAAGACCGTTTTCCCCGCCTCGAGTATCGCGCACAAAATTATCCAGTAAACGATACATCTGATTTGCGTGGTTATTCACGCGCCACAGCATATAGCCCAACCCTGCCACCAGCAGAATTGTCAAAACCCAGAGATATGGTCCAGCACTGTTAAAGAAACTTTCAAAACCTGTCATTTATTCCTGCAAGGGGACAAATAAACTTGCAACAAGCTATATAGCAAAAATGGAACGCAAATTTATTAGCCATAAAACCGAGAAGGCGAACCTGCTTAACAAGAGTTCGCCCCAACAAAATGCAAGCACAAACGGCACATCTAACACAATTCTAACGATACGGGTAACGCTTGTCAAATCGGTATGCGGGCGTAAGCCAAAAATCGGCGGGGGTTTAGCATCCCTACGAGAGCGCAACGCGAACGCCGTTACCAAAACCCTATAAAAAAAGGCGATTCTATTCTTAGATAATGACCTTTATTATATTATTTTCTACTTGCTTAAATATACAAACTGATGTAACATTTTAATACCAATAAAAATACTAATTAATAATCCCGACCGTATATTCTCAAAAATAAACCCTAATTAGCATAGGGAATGGAGAGTCTTAATATTGTTTCAGACTCCGATCTATCAAGCACTGGTGAACTTTTTTAATACGGAAGAGTGGTCATTCATTCCTAAGGAAGATGAACCAACCCTTCGATTATGGTATCAAGGAACTAGCGGTCAATGGGTTTGCTATGCCAAAGTACGAGAAGAGCAGAAGCAAGTATTTTTCTATTCGGTCAGCCCGGTGGTTGTACCGGAAAATAAATTTGGAGCCGTTACCGAATTAATCAATCGGATAAACTGTAATCTGGTTTTCGGCAATTTTGCTCTGGATTATGAAGACGGCACCTTCCATTTCCGAACTTGCCTTTTGTTCGACAATACCAGTCCCAGTACCGAACTATTGCGAAAACTGGTTTTTTTCAATGTAATGTTGATGGATGAATACCTGCAAAGCCTAATGCAGGTGCTATACACTGATGCCAGCCCTGCTGAAGTATTCAGCCAATCCAAGGATTAGCCGCCGCCTCTTTCAACGACTAACCCTTAAGCTACCTCGCAACACAATTGAAATCAGTTTCAAAAAAATTGATTTGAAGGAGAACTAGAAATGGCTCCAAAAAGTCGAAAATTAGCCGGAAAAATACCCAAGACGGTAGCGAACAAAAAAGGTAGCGAAGGAGGCATAACCTCTCTCGAAGCGCCGGAAGAAAGCACGCTCGATACCGAAGAGGTATATTTGAATTTTGGGAGTCGGAATAGTTTCCCCCCCGTAGATAACCACAATATCCTACCTTTGCAAAGAGCTATCGGGAACAAGGCAGTTTTGCGACTTTTGGCACAACAAGCGCCACAGAACCGTATCCCCGGCGCTACTATTAATCGAAGTACGCATCATGTTTGTACTTCAGCTTGCAACCATGCAGCTGTAGAACGTCAGGAAAACCAGACTGTAATCCAGCGCCACTCCTCTTTTGAACATAAAATGCTAGGCGATGTCCGCCCCGAAGACCTTGAAATAATCGCTATGGCAAATAACCTTAATGAAAAGGGGAAAGCGGTAAACGACCTTGGGGGCGCTTTGCAGATAACCAAACCACCTTACACCGGAAAAACCATCAAAAAAGACGATGTATTGCATACCTTGATGCAAGAAATTGAAAGAATCCGCTATTTCAGGGATAACCCGATCAAAACCAAAAATGAAGGGGGCTTCCTTGGTATCGGCGGGAAAAAAGTGCTGGATGAAACTCCTGAAGAATTCCGCCAGCGTCTGATTAATATGGACAACCAGCGCCGAATTAATGAGGGTCTGGCTAATCTAGACGAGGCAGAGATAAAGAAGGGGGCAAAAAACGAGAAAGAAGCCAGCCAGTTAATGTCAGCCGCCCAGAAAGATGTAGAAACCCAAGTTAAAAAAGACCAGTGGCAATTGGAATTTGTAACCATTCCTAGCAAAGATGGTTCCGCCCCACTCGTAGTTACTTATGGTGAAATGAACACCCTCGCCGACATCTACGGTAACATAGAAGAAATGAAAAGTGCCGACCCGAAAAACCGCTATGAAATTATGCAGGGTATTCGACAGCAAGCTCTTTTCCGGTATATGCAGTTATATGAGAAAGTTACCGGAGAACATTCTTTTGGGAGAAAGTGGACCGGATTTGACGATGCCATTGGTGATACAGGCCCACGCGGCGGCACGATGGTCGGACAATTGCGCTTGATGGGCAAATTGAAACTAGGTCCGATAGGCTTTACCGGCAAAGAAACAGACAAAGAAGAAAACGCTTATACTGCCAGCCTCGCTCGCAATGCCTGCCATTTTGCGCCAGAAAGCTGGCATAGTTGGGCTGAATACCACAACAAAGCCAGACAACTGGCTAGAGATTCTTGGCAATCTCGCCAAGATGCCCAAACCCTACGCACCACTATGTCCGGTAAGAATGGCGTGAAGGGGCAGCTTGACATGATCAGCGAAGATATAGCAGCAAAGAAAAAGAAAGGCGCAGAGTTTCAAAACGAAGCTCTGATGAACAACGGCTTTGGCGACCACTTCCTGCAAGATTCCTACGCTGCCGGACACTTGATTAACAAGACCGAGATAATGAAAGAATTCGTAAAGTGGTTGGATACTAAGCCGTTTAAAAGCGACCGCACGGCTGACGATAACTGGCGGCAGATTCAGGCAATCGCTTACAATCAGGAAGGCATTGGAACCAAGGGCGGCGATCGTTATGATATGTTCTTGCTGAATGACCCCCAAGCTAAAGACGCGCAGTCGGTAGAAAATATGGAAGGCGATTGGAAAACCCGCTTCTCAGCACTGGGTCTCCAAATTCCCGGTTCAATGCAACCCGGCTCACAATATTTTGAATTTATCATCTGGTGGCAAGAACGCGCTGCCAAGCGATTCAACACTCGTCAGATGACGGTTAAAAATGCCGTTAAGGAAAGCGGTTTTAACGAGGATTTCGTAATCGGAGCTTTAAGGGCGCTGGTGAAAGACTCGGTCGCAAGAATAAATTGGACGGGTATCACTCCCGGTAAAGAACAGGTGCCCGCTTCGGACGCGGAGATGAAGAAGGTAACCTTCTTACTTCGAGAGGATTACATACCCGACAGAGACAAGTTCAACGTATTCCTGCAAGCTTACCGCTCTGAGAAGCCCAAGTCCAAGAAAAAAGCAGGGGGTATGTATAGAGGAATGGCGGCTTCTGTAACCTACAAGAATTATCATACCTTCCTGAACAACACGCTTCTGCAAGCGGGTACGAACGTGCTGCATGACTATTACTGTAATAACGGGATAAAGGTTAAAACCGGAGTCGGTGACGAAATCGGTAAGATTTACGGGGATGATGTGATGCTTAGTAAGGACAGCGCAACCGGAGTGCGGTATTCGGCTGAAACTGCTAGGCGATCTCATGATAATATCACGGAAATTATCAAGACAGGGGCGCAAAAATACTCGAACGATGAAATCTTCAACCGTTTCCCGACTCACGTTATGTTGCCGGACGACAAGGGCAATGAAATTCCGGTTTCGTTGGCAGAGTGGCACAAGGGGGCGTTGCGCGAACATTGCATGGTAGGTATCAAGGCTACCGCTAAAGATAAAGCTATAAAATCATCATTCCAGGAAACTAAAGATTCGATCAAGGATATTGCCGCGATGCTAGGTGACCTTACGCCTAAGGTTTCCAAAGACGTTCACGCCGGGCAAGCCTTCTAACCGATTCTTGCAATAACGCTGGATAGTTTGGATGAGACTATAGGGAAAGATAAACCGGACTACCGCCAACCAACGTAACAACTACGGGAGTTTGCGGTATTTCGTCTTCGGGCGTAACAAATATATCCTGAGCCAGCGCGGTCAAATCTGCCAGCATGCCCGGAGCAATGCGCCCACGCCGCCGTTCATCGCCCGCCGCATAGGCTGCGCCATAGGTAAATCCCCTGATTGCCTCGCCAACAGTAAGACATTCTTGGGCGAAGAAGGCAGGGCGGTTTTCCCCCTCGCGGCGGCGCGAAACAGCGGCAAAGATTCCCTTGCGAGGGTCAATTGATTCCACCGGCACATCTGAACCAAACGCCACAGGCGCACCGCTATACAAGAGGGCGCGATACTGGTAACTACGGGCGGCACGTTCGTAACCCCAGTAACGCTCGGCAACGTCCCGGTCGGTGGTGGCGTGGGTGGGTTGGCATGAAGCGATTATGCGACTGGCAGCAAAACGCAATAGGTCTTGAGGGGTTACTATTTGTACATGTTCGAGCCTGTTTCGCAACCTGCCCGAATCTTCCTCGCGCTGCATCTTTTCAATCACATCCAAACCGAGACGAGCAGCATGATCTCCAATTACATGGACAGCAATTCCAAATCCACTTCTGATTGCCTGTCGCGCCTGTCGCTCGAAATCTTCCGGGTCCATCCGAAACATCCCGCAATTATCATGGCGGTGGTCGGGGCTATTGTCGAACGGCTCAAACATTGCGGCGGTTTGTGAACCAAGTGTACCATCGAGGAAAAACTTTATCTGCGCCAGCCAGAGCATCTCATCGCCAAAACCCTGCCGCAAACCCAACGCTTGCAGGTGTGGAATCGCCCAATTGCCCAGCAAAACGGCGGTACGCAAACTCAGTTTGCCCTGCGCCCGCAAATTCTGAAAAGCGGCAAAGCCGATGGCATCTTCTATTGAGTGGACAGCGGTTAGCCCGGTGCGGTGCGCTTCCGGTAAAGCCATCTCAATAGCAGCCTCTACCTGTTCTATAGTAGGTTCAGGTATAACGCGGTGTACGAGACTCATAGCATTTTCTTTTAGAATGCCGGTTGGCTCACCCTGAGCGTCACGAGTAATCTCTCCGCCTTCCACTTCAGGAGTATCGCGAGTAAGCCCGGCAAGTTGCAGAGCTAGGCTGTTTACCCACAGCAAATGGGCATCTTTGCTCATTAACGCAACGGGGTGACGTGGCGCAACCCGGTCAAGCATCATACGATTGGGAAACTCATCCCCCCACAGATTCTTATCCCAGCCTTGCCCCTGCAACCACGCACCCACCGGAGTAACCTCCGCACTTTCGGCGACCAAATCCAGCACTTTATTCAGCTTGTTAATCCCTGCCAGTTTTAATTCCTGCATGATCAAAGACCACCAAGCAAAGTGGGTATGGGAATCGTTCAAACCGGGGATAAGGGTAGCGCCCTTTAAATCGAGCGTATCACGGGCAGCGTTTGCGCCATCGAGATCGCGAATATCAGAAACGCTGCCGGCAGCAATGATGCGCCCATCAGCGATTGCCAACGCTTCGGCGCGAGGTTGCCCAGAGTCAAAAGTATAAATGTTGGCATTGTGAATTATCAGGTCTATTTTCTGGCTCATAGCGGCATTATAGCATAAAAAAAACCTCTCCCCGGAACAGGAAGAGGAACCAAAAGAATACAACAAGAATAAGATTTATTGTGAAACGAGCATAATGCGGTCTGTAGAAGGACGGCGGGTAGTAATGTTGTAATCAGGTTGTAACCGCCAGACATTTGCGATCAGTTCGGTAAGCTTTTGGTTGTCGTCACCATCTCTGGGCAGATAATAATCCGCGCCAGCTTTGAAAGCAGCACCTACCATCGCATAAGCCCTGTCGTTAGCATGTGCTACTATTTTGATATGCTGAAACTTCGCGCTATTTTTTATTTTCCCGCAAAGCTCCATCCCACTAATGTCTGGTAGAGCTAAGTCCAGCACTACCATATCCAGCGCTACTTCATGCAGCATTTTAAGCGCAAAGCTGCCACTATGGGCGAATAGAACATCTGCTTCAGGGGCAGTTTCCGCAAGTGTACGCTTAACTGCAAGATAGCGGCTGAAATCCTTATCCGCTAAAAGTATTGAAGCCATACCCAGTATTTCTCCGATCTCGTTACGAGTCATGAGGTGTATCCTAGATTTAAATATTTTAATACAAAAACATTACAAATAACATTACAGAACAATTTAGTTCGCAAATTTTAACTCAAAATTAACCATGTATTACAAATTTTAACCGTTTTTGATTTAAATGAACGGCTTCTCAGTGCGATTTATCGTAAACATGCTCAATTATGTTTTTAATCGGTAAAGTTTGTGACTATATAGTTAAGAGGGTTGTATAAGATATAGAGCTTTTGTATAATATTGGTATAAGAGATTTAGAAGTATTGTAGAGTTATTGTATGAGTTTTGGCGTGATAAGCACATCGCCATTTTGAAAATATTTATACAGATTAAAAGAGATATAATTTCTATGAAAAATATAGCTTATAAGTGGCAAGTTGCCATCTCTGTAATATTCGGTAGTTTTATGGTAATTATGGATGCTACAGTGGTAAATGTAGCGCTTCCAAAATTACAGACAGCCTTTAATACCGGCAGCATTTCAGATGTACAGTGGATCATCAGCGCTTATACGCTGGCGTTAGGCATTATCACACCTCTTTCCGGTTTTCTTGCAGATCGCTTCGGTATTAAGAAAATTTACCTTGCCAGTCTTGCAGCCTTTACACTTGGCTCGCTGCTCTGCGCAATTGCGCCTAGCTTGCCAATTCTGATTACAGCACGGGTGCTACAGGGCATCGGCGGTGGTTCGGTCATTCCGCTTGGTACGGCAATGCTGTTCGGCGCTTTCCCCGTAAAAGAGCGGGGCGCGGCTTTCGGAGTATTCGGCATATCGCTGGTAATGGCTCCCGCGCTTGGTCCAATCATCAGTGGTCTGTTTGTAGAATATCTTGATTGGCGTTTTATCTTCCTAATCAATATTCCAATCGGTGTACTTGGGGTTTACATGGGCAGCCGCTTGCTTAAAGAGCAAAAGGGCGAAGGAAAGCAACGCTTCGATTGGGGTGGTATCGTGACATCCGTAATTGCCTTCGGGTTTTTGCTATATGGTTTCTCGAACGCCGAAAAAGACGGTTGGGGTTCGGCTTCGGTGCTGGTCTCGCTTATCATCGGCAGTATAGCGCTAGTAGCCTTCGTTATCATCGAGTTGCGCCGAAACGATGGTCTGGTAGATTTGCGCTTGTTCCGCAAACCGCTTTTCATTGTCGGTAACGTGGTTGGGTGGGTTTCGGTAATTGCACTATTCGGGGCAGAATTCCTATTGCCACTGTACTTACAAAACATACGCGGTTTGACAGCACTAGACACAGGCTTAATGTTGTTGCCACTGGCATTGACTGCTGGAATCGTCGTACCTTTCGCCGGACGTTTCAGCGACAAAATCGGAGCACGCCCGTTGGCAGTAATCGGCTTCGGACTGTTGCTGATCAATACGTGGCAGTTGAGCAACCTGACAATGGATACAAGTCTGCTGTTTATCGGCTTCCTACTGGCGTTACGTGGTGCCGCGCTTGGTATGGTAGTACAGATCACTCAGCAAGTTGCATTGCGCGATATTGCACCCCGTGCATTGCCCCGCGCCAGTTCGCTGGTAAATAGTAGCCGCTTGATCTTCCAGTCGTTTGGGGTGGCGGTATTGGCTACTATCTTGACCATGACCACCGGTCCTCGCCCAAATTTCACAGCCGGTGTAAGACCTGACCCAATAGCGCTGGAAGCTTACCGCCAGAGTTTTCTACAGGGATTGGAAAATGCGTATCAGGCTACTTTCTGGGTTGGTCTGGTTGCGGTAACACTCGCGTTCTTCTTACCGGGTTGGCCCTTTAAAAAAGCAAGCGTTACGCAAACTCCGGCAGAAGCGCCTGTTTTTGTCCCAAATATAACCGAACGCGCTGCATAGGTAAAATATAGTAAACCAGAATATTTTGTGGAAGCCGGATTGTATAAATCCGGCTTTTTTATTAAAGCAATATTGTAATTAATTAAATTAGTAGGTTCAACTATAATCATAAAGATTAATTTATTGATAGTTTATTTGTATCTTCTCAATTTCGGGGGATAAATCGGGCAAAAACCCAATTCTTAGTTCAAATAAGATCGAAAAAGCTTCCTTTACCCCGGCTTTTTAATAGGATGCGTTTATTTATCCTAATAATATGTATCAAGCAATTCATATGGCGCGCTAATTATTATCCGTTCAATGTTTATATTTATTAATAATTGATGTATTATACATAGCAAAATAAGGCACTGTTTCTGCTAAAATAACCTCACTATACTCTCGTCTGGCATAAACGTCTGTCTATATATAGAGTGCTGGGAGTAGGACTGAATTACTCCAATTATCAGGATAGCCGATTGATTCGTTCATAACAAGCTATCAAAGGTATTATGCAAGGAAAAGAAAAAGGAACGGACAACCGTTATCATACATTCCTTCTAGCTACCCAACAGCTTGCGGGTTTATTCCCACGCTTCGAAGAAAAAGGCAATATAGTTAAAGTTGCCATTAAAATTATTGCTAAAGCGCTAGATGTTGAAAGTGCGATAATTTTTAATATTTCTGCCGATGAGAAAACGCTTGTGCCACTTTTTCCTGAGTTAATTTCGAGTAATAATCTAGATTTAGCCAGCTTTGGAGGCAATGTCAGTACGGACGATAGCAATTCTACGATGGTACGCGCTTTTATCAGCAGGCAAGTGGTTTCTTCCCGTCAAAATATTCCACCGATATTATCCGAAATGGCAGTTCCTCTAATATTTCAGGAGGAACTCAAAGGCGTGCTGGTCGTGATAAACAGCAAAACCGGGGATTTCGATGAAGTGGATAAAGAAGGGGCGGTAACGTTAACCACGCAATTATCCGCACTGCTTAAGCTAGTAGATAATGGCTTGAATGTTAAAGAAAATAAAGGGGCTAACCTTGAGTTTCCAGTAGAAAATAACTTGATATTAAACCAAATCAGGCGCTTGGAAAGCCTACAGGGCATTATTGATGCAATCAGCGAATTGAGCAACATTGAAGAGATATACCGACGAACGCTGCTGGAAACGGTCAACTATATAAAATTTGATATTGGCGCTATCCACACATTAGACCCTATATCAGGGGTTCTTAAATTGGTCAGCTACTTTGAACCCGATGATGTAGAGGGCGTACGTGTGGTTGACTCCAACGAATATCGGCAAAATTTTAACAGTGATCGCACAAGCCTTTCTGGTATTCCTTTTGAACTATGTAACTCTTTTCAAGCATATGAGCAGGATAAAGCCGAATATATTAATGAGGCGGTGTGCCCGGTAGTTCAAAATGCAGGAAACTTCAAATCATCGATCTGCCAAGTTATCAAAGCGCAAGACATTATTTACGGGGTTTTGCATTTAGGCTGTTTAGATTCCGCTGTTTTTTCAGAAACAGATTATATGCTCGCAAATGGGATATGTAAGCAAGTCGGGGTTGCGGTGGAACGTGCCTCTATTTTTGAGGACATCAAGCAATTGGCACGTACCGACTCGTTAACCGGGCTATACAACAAACTGGAGTTCTGGGAGCGAATCGACAAAGAGATGCGGCGCGCTGAACGGCATCGTCGCCCCCTTAGCCTCGTCATGATTGACCTTGATCGTTTGAAATGGTTTAACGATGTTTTTGGTCACACCAAAGGCGACATCCTTCTTTCAAAAATGGGGCAGCTAATTCGTCATAACTGCCGGGCTGGAGACACTCCTTTTCGCTATGGCGGAGATGAAATGTGTATTCTTCTGGCAGATACCGGTTCCGAGGAAGCGGGCATAATGGCGGAACGGCTCAGAATCTCCGCGCGTGAAATAAAATTGCCGCTCGAAGCGGATGAGGTTATCATTGGGGCGAATGCGATGGTAACAATGAGCATCGGGATTTCTAGCTTTCCTACTGATGCACAAAGCGCGGAATTATTATTTGAATATGCCGATGCAGCAATGTACCGCGCGAAAGATACAGGCAAAGATCGGGTTTGTCTATTTGATCCCAACGTAGATTTAAGCAAGCAAACCTATCGCTACCGAGCAGCGCGACTGGCTGCCGAAACCGACAAACGGTTGGAAATTCCAAAATCCTCTAATAATCCTCAAAACACAGCTAACGGTTCCAAAACTCCTGATAAAACGAGAGACATCAATGTAGTCGGAATGGAAGAAATTGACCTGGATAAATAACCCTTCGTCTCTTTGCCTGCCACTCAATTAATCGACTCTTGCAGGGCTATAGCAGCTATGTTAGAATCTTGATATGTCAAGTAACTTTCAGACCAAAGCGATAATTTTAACGGATGGTAGAGTTATGTTGTAATGAACGACTATAAAGAGTGGCTCGAAAGTGGTAGGAAATCGCTCGAATCAGGGCGTATCGGTGAAGCGCGGCGTTTGTTCACCGGGGCAGTGCAGGCAAACCCATCCGGCGAAGAAGGCTGGGTTTATTTAGCTGCCACTTTGCCCCCGCGTCAGGCATATCAGGCGCTACAACGAGTGCTGGAAATCAATCCTACTAACCCGCAAGCATTGCGCGGTATTGAAACCCTGAAAATTCAGCTAGAAAGTAAACCTGCCGACCCGGTTGATTCACTTTTCAACGAGTTGGAAGAAGGTGATAGCAAATCGAAAAAGCGGGCGATCAGGCTTGCTTCCGATACCGATTTATCATTCGGAGTGCAAGAATCAGAAGATATGCGAAAGCTTCTGACTCAGCCTTACCTTGACGAAAAACTCCAGCCTCGCAAGCGCAGACCGAGCGCTACGGTTTTGGCAGGGGTGTTGTTACTTGTTTTGGTAGCGGTAATGGCAATCATTTATATGGCTAACAGCGGCAAATCGGGAGTAGTTGGCGCGGTACGTACCGATACAACTACTAACAGCGAAACGACAACGACGATACGTACCACTGCCCTTGCAGTCGCCGAAACTACCGACACGCGCGTCGTTACCACTATTCCGCCTACTCCTGCCCCCACCGTATCGCCCTTCCTTAACCTCAAGTTGGTACAAAATGAGCGCGCTCAACTCAATGGGGTCAATCTAACCTTCTCCAGCTATGACAACCGCTCCACCAATTTCTCATTGGAAGGCGCGGGTACACCCTCACCCGGTAAACATTTTGAAGGAGTCTGGTTGTTGTTGGAGAATACCTATAACCAACCGTTGGCAACCAATCTTGAACTTTATCAAGGCATCGATAGCCGTAACCGCTTTCTTACTCCGGTTCAAAATGGGCGCGTCCCCGCGCTAGATTTAAAACGGCTGCTACCCGGTGAAAGCCGCTTTTGCTGGCTAACCTTTGAGATGGAAGACGGCACTAGCTTACGCCGGGTAGTTTATACCCCACAAGGTTCGCCGGACGAGGGCAATTCGGTTGAGGTAAGTTTATTCTTACCAGCTGCAACACCTGCGCCAAGCATCAAGCCAACTAATACTGCTCTGCCAAAACCCACCGCTACGTCATCACCTGTCGCAACTAATACACCGCAACCGCCAACCTTTACTCCGGTGTTGGCAGCTACGGAAACGGTGGTGATAGCATTGAGCACGCCTACACCCGCAGCAACGGCAACCCTTCCTGCCTCACCCACCGCTACCACACTCCCTGCAACCCCTACACCTATTGCGTTGCCTTCTCCTACTCCGCTTACCGGAGTAGCATTTAATCAACGTTATTTGCTAGGCAATTTTGCTCTGACAGTAACCCAATACCAAGCAGCTATCAGCGCAAAGCCCAGCATAATACCCACAGGTTATCATTATGAGTCGGTCAAAATTACGCTGGAGAATACGGGGAGTGGCGATGTGAGCGATTTTGTAAAAAGCTACCCGTTTTACTTGCGGGATAGCAGCGGGCGTGTTTATACTTCAGGACCATACACACTGGAAGCCAAAGATCGCTTCGATCCGTTCCAGTTTGAAACCGCCACCAAAGGCGCAGGCAAGGATAAGGTCAGCGGAGTTTTGTATTATCTGGTGAGCGATTCCGCAAAGAGCCTGCCACGCGCCCTGATTTTTTACGCTTCCAACGACAAGCCTGAGCTTGTCGCCGAGTTCGCGCTCAAGTAAGTTCTGTTACACGTTACACGTGAAACTGATATAAAGATTTGACCGCGTCCCGTGGGTCGCGGTCATTTTATTAGAGGGGATTAATATATTTTTTGCGGATTTCGGCAAGCCTGCGACTGAGCTTAAAGGCTTCCTGCTCGATTTCCTCGATGCGATAGAGCCGTTTCTTTCTTTCATTCTCAGGGGCAATCGCAAGCTCTTCTTCGAGACGGCGCAAGAGAGCTTCAGATTGGCGCGGCATGCGCTTCAGAGCCGAAAGCACATTCTTAACATTTACCGCTTTCAACTCTTCTTCTTCTTCTTCCTCTGCATCAAGCGCGATGTCGGGAATTGAAGATTTGGGAGGGGGTGTCGGAGTTGGAGAGGTGGGTAACGACCAACCCATTTCTCTGGCTATTTTCAAGATGTTCGCGCCACTTAGACTGCGCTCAACCAAATGTTCAATATCCTGCAAAGATTTCTCTTTATTTAGGGCAACTAGCGTAAGAGCCAGCGGTTGCGTCTCGGTAGATAAGCGAAAGAGCGGGCGGAATTGCCTTTCCTTCAAATCCGAGGCAAGGTCTGCCAGTTCTGGGTCTAACGCTTTAAGGAATTCGTTAACCTGCATCAAGCGTTGCAGCTGCCTACGCCCGATACCCAAACTTGCCTCCAACCTGTCCCACACTCTAGCAGCAAGTTGGTTGGGATGAATGTTTGGTTCGGTTTCTTTTAGTTGACCGGCATATAGCTCTCGAAGTTGTGAAATCGCCCGCGCCAGTTCAAGAGCGGTCAAATCTTTTCGTTGCAGATTGGCGATTAGTTGCTCAGAAAGAATTTCGTGTGAAGTCCAAACACGTTTGATTTTCGCTTCAATCCGGGTATTTCCAGCAAGCACCGAGGCAAGAGCGCGACGATGACCGTCGGTGAGAATATAGCGATCTTCGCTTTCCTGATAACGCACCAAGACGGGCTGCAACACGCCATGCTCACGAATACTCTGCGCCATATTCTCAAGGTCAATGAGGCTGGTTGCTGCTACAGATTTTTCATCCTGCTGCGCGCTGGCTTTAAGATGGTCGAGGAATTGATGAACCGGAAGAATCCAGTCCGCCCGCGCCTGCTCGTTCTCAAACTCATCTACCAGCCCGAGCAATTGGCGTGGTTGGTCTCCTATAAATAGGAACTCAAGGTCGAGCGTCCGCACATCGGGCAAACTCTCCTCAGCAGCCACGCCTGACATAATAGTGGTCAGGCTATCGACATTAAAGCGGGGTTTTTTAGCGCTTGCCACGCGCAATCACCTCCTCCGCCAGTGCGGAATATAGCTCGGTTATTTTGTGACGCGGGTCGTGCGCCAAGAGCGGTTGATGCATTAGTTCCGCCTGTGGGATAACACTACTGCTCGGTATTTCGGTTTTGAAAACCAATGTGCCAAGCTGTTTGCGAACGGCATTCTTTACAGCAGTATAAACGTTGCCACGTGCAGGTACATTATTGAGCAGATAGCCAAGCACACGCAAGTTTTCATGGTTCAGCGTAGTGCGAATAGCTTGCACTGTATTTGAGAATTGGGTTAGACCCACCACGCTCAGTTCCTGTGGACTGACCGGCACGATAATTTCTCGCGCCAGCATCAGAGAATTTGTAACAATCAAGCCAAGCGTAGGCGGACAATCGATAAAAGTATAATCGTAAGTCTTTACGAAATCGGAAAGAGCGCGGCGAAAGAGAAACTCGCGTCCCATTTCGTTCAGCGCATTCAGTTCCCACACCGACAGGCGTGCATCGCTTGGTAGCAAGTCAAGATTTTTCGTCACCGGGATAATAGTATCCTCCGGTTTTGCCTCGTCTTGCAACACATCTACCAAAGTACGGTTGTATTTCCGCGATCCCAACAAGCGCAAACTGGCGCTGGCTTCCTGCGGATCGGTGTCTATAATCAGTACCTTAAAATCACGACTCGCCATTTCAGCCGCAAGGTTTACCAATGTAGTGGTTTTTCCTACACCACCCTTCTGGTTCGCGCTGGCTATACATCTGTTCATTGCTTCGCGTGCTGGCACTGTTTTGTCCTTTACCGGATGGAGGGGTTCTCTACCGGGTTAGTTATGCGCGTCGCGACCCGCGGGACGCGATCAAATGTTGTTCAGTAATTGAGTAATCAGTATCAAGGATAGCCATTCACTCTCTATATTTTAGAACTCTTGCACTGACCTGTCAACCTAAATACTCCCAGAATTTACATGTGTTTTTCAAGATGGTGAACAATTACCAGCAAAGTTACACATGAGCAAGAAATTTCGGCATAAATTTTTCACCTGTCATGAGAAAAATGACCAATTTTTTGACTCGATAGGTTATAATCATCATGAAAGCGACATATATCAACAGCATACCGTTTATTGTATCAAAAAAGGTTTTAATCTGAAATGACCCAGCTTAGCAGGTTTTCACTAACCCAACGTATGGAGCCACTCGACCGGGTGGGGAAAGAATTTTTCCATTGGGGCTTGACTGAAAACCCCTTCCCTATTACCGGCACTAGCCTGCGCTTCTTTATGCAGAAGGGGCAATACCTGCAAGCGATTAACGCCGTCTCGGTAGTACTGAGAGAACGACAGGGTCTTGCAGCGGTGTATGGTGAAGTCGGCGCGGGCAAAAGCACCACCGCCAAGTTTCTGTACGACCGCATCGCTATAACCGAAGGCTACAAGGTTGCATATGTAGGTAATCCCAGCGGCACACCGAGTCAGGTTTTCTCCACCATTGTACGCGAGTTCGGGCTAGACCCGGTCAGCAATCAGGTGAGCCGTATGCAGGATCAGTTGCAGGCGTTCATTCTGGAAGAAACCCAGCTAAAGCTTAACAACATTGTACTACTAATAGATGAAGCACAAAGCTTGCGAAAAGAAGCTCTGGAATACATACGTCACCTCGGCAATTTTGAGCGGGGCGAAGAAAAGTTACTACAGGTTGTCTTGTTCGGTCAAACCGAGTTGATTGACATAATCAAACGACGTGGAAACCTCTGGCAGCGCGTTGTGACTCACAGTTATCTTAATAAGCTTGGTGCGTCCGAAGTTATGGATTTGGTAAATTTCCGGCTTCAGGTAGTGGGTGGCAACGTAAATGTCATTTTCGATGAAGGCGCGCTGGAGGCTTTCGTGCGCTATAGCGATGGGATACCGCGTAACATTTGCAAAATCGGTTTCCACGCATTAGTGCTAGGCGCGCAAAAAGACGAAAGCAAAATCAGCGAACATACTATTATACAGGCGGTAAAACTGGCTGGTTTAGATTAATTTAGTGGTGGGGATGACAGCGAAACGCAACAACAATTCCAATACTGCCGGAACACGGCGCGAGTTGTGGCAGCAAGACGTAGGCGCGGACGAAGCGCCCACCGGCAGGCTTACTTGGATTCGCTCTGACCTGATAGACCCAAACCCACGCCAGCCTCGTAAAACCCTCGACCGCGTGGCGTTGGAAGAATTGAAAGCCAGTATCGAAGCGCAGGGGATACTCCAGCCGTTGTTGGTTATGCGCGAAAAACCCGCCGCACCAAACGCTGATACCCGTTATACCCTTATCGCCGGACAACGTCGCCTTACCGCCGCACGCGAACTTGGCAAAAAGCTAGTGCCGGTACTGATTTTGAGCGAAACCGACCCGCAAGGTTCGTTGCTCAACGCCATTACCGAGAACGTACAACGGCGCGCACTTGCTCCGTGGGAAGAGGGCGAAAGCTATCACTTGCTCGCCTCGGAATTCAATATGACTCAAGCGGAAATCGCACAGCGATTGGGCAAAAGCGGCGAGGCTGGCAGGGTTTATGTAGCCGAACGCATCTCTATTGCGGAGAATCTTGACCCAGAAGCACGCCGAATTTTGTTGCATCAGACCACCGATAGTTTGTTAGATAATTCACAATTTGTAGCTCAGGCTACTCTTAGTGATTTTATTCACAATATTGAACCGGGCGGCGAACTCAGCTACGGGGTAGGGGTAGTGCGAGAACTTTCTCGCATTCCGCGAGAACGTCAGCGTGTAGCAGCAGAAGCAATTCGCACATTAGAAACGCAGTTAGGGCGCAAGCCTTCCAGCAGCGAAGCCATAAAATTGCTAAAAGGCTACCGGGGCGTTAAGGCGCAACGGCGCGGCGGTGGCGAATTGAGCAGTCACAATTCAAAGCTTGTGCAGAAAGAGCAGCCTAAACAGAACGAGCAACCCATTTTGCCCGGTCTGAGCGAAGAACCAGAGAACGAACCGAAACCCTCTATAAAACTGGCGGATCTTGAAATCATCCGTCGGTGGGGAGGCAATGGAAAAGAAAAGCCGTTAAGCCGCGAAGAATTGATAACGCTATTGCGACAGGATTTAGAGCGGTTGGAAAGCGGCGACTGAAACCAAAATAAAAACAACCTCGTATGCTTGGCGGCGAGAGGTTGTCCTTTTCAAAGTTTAGCGTATAGCCGGGGGGATTACCCGATGCGGCTGGCTTGAATTTTACCCGATGTGGGCATGCAAACCTTTGTCCTTCTATTATACCCTGCCCATGTCGCATGTCAAGCTTGTTCCATCCACCTATCTCCGGTAGTTTATTAAGATATCTCTTTTTTACCCGGTAAATTGGTAGGTTTAGCTGAAAGACAGGTTCTGGCAAGGTTATATGGGCAAGCGTTCAACAACAGAACAACCCGATAATGGCGATTCTCCGTCCGATAAATTCGAGTTTGCAGGTTTCTCACGACCGGAAAGCAATTATTTCCGCATGCCCAACAACTGGACGGACATTACCGCCCGTATCAACAGCCTAGCCGAACTCAAAGTAGTAGAATATATTCTCAGGCACACTTGGGGTTTCCAAGAATTCGGCATCAAACGCCGCATCACCATTGACGAATTTATTTACGGGCGCAAGCGCACCGATGGTTCGCGTATGGATTTAGGCACACGCCTCAGCGAACAATCGGTACGCAATGGCTTGAAACAAGCCATCGAAGACGGCTTTATTTTGGAAGAGGTAGACGCCCGTGACCTCGCCCGCATCAAAAAATATTACTGCCTCCGTATGGTAGAAACCGCCCAACCGATTGATACAGATGAATGTATCGAACCGGAAGAGCGCAAAATCAGACATAACCGCAAACCAGCAGGGGTCAAAACTTTAGACCCCAAGGTACAAGATTTAGACCCTGAAGTCTATAATTTAGACCTCAAGGCACAAATTTTAGACCCCGACCCACAAGATCTAGACCTCCGGAGTCAAAACTTTAGACCCCGTACAGAGAAAGACAACCCAAATAAACTGAATCAAAACAACCACCCCAAACAGGCGGTGGTGGAGCAATTGCTGGTTGATTACGGAGTTTCGCCGGAAGTCGCTCGCGAAATCAGCCAGCATACCAGCCTTAAAACGGTGGAAAGCTGGATGGATTACGTTGATAGCGCCGAAAGAGTACGCGATCGCCCGGCCTTTCTGGTCAAAATGTTGCGCTCTACCGACAAGCCGGTTTCATCGCGACCCACGGGACGCGCTCAAAATAACGCAGGGATAAATTATTCGGCTTATACCAATCCGGACGGCAAATATCATTACTTGCTGAAAAGCTCTAACAGCTTGCCCTACTCGGATGAGGAATAATTGCGCCGCTCTGCTATAATAACCACCATAACCGTCATAACCATCAGTAAGATAACCATCATAACCGTAATTGGGATAAAATGAGCGAAAATCTGGATGCAGCCACTCTTGCAGCGTTGATAGCCGCCGGTGAGAGTTCCACCCTTGAACTGAAAATAGCGCCACCGCGCCCCAACGATTTGGCAGAGCGGTTGTGCGGGTTGGCTAATGCTAAAGGCGGTTGGATTGTGCTAGGGGTAGAGGATGGAACGCTGGCGATTCGAGGTGTGAAGGATAACGGCGAAGCAATTGACGTGCTGCTACGCGCTGCCCGGATGTGCCAACCGCCGCTTGTATTCGAGCCTCCCGAACCGCAAATATTCAGCCTACAAGATAAAAATGTGGTGGTAGCTTATGTGCCTGCCAGCAAAGCTCCGGTTTATCAAGCGGGTGGCGTTTTCTGGGTGCGGCGCGGCACCCACACCGTCCCTCATTCTATAGAGGAAATTTCGAACCGCCTGTATAGTCGGGGCGTTTTGCGCTGGGAACTTAGCCCGGCAGAGGGTGCAACCCTTGAAGACCTTGATCGTCAGCGCATCGAGGATTTTCTGGCGCGGCGTGGCGAACAGAGTTTGATAGGAAGGGCGAATCGCTTCCGAAACTTGGAAGATGCATTAGTGGGTCTTAAGTGTGCTATAAAAGAAGGTGACCGCTATATACCTACCAATGCGGGTTTGCTATTTTTCGGCTTCGAGCCACAGCAATTTCTACTCCAATCTATCGTAACCTGTGTTCTATACGGGGATGAACTGGGTGTGCGCGCTTACAAAGATCGGAAAATCTTTCGTGGTTCATTACCAGTTCTGATTCAAGAGGTGGAAGGCTGGTTGAAGCGTCACATGCCGGTGACGCAGAGTAGAGGTGAAGGTTTCCGGCATGTGGATGTGCCTGAATATTCATCACTGGCATTGCGCGAGGCAACGGTCAACGCTCTGATTCATCGCGACTACAGCCACCCCGGCGAATCGGTGCGCCTTTTCTATTATCCCACCCGCTTGGAGGTGCATAGCCCCGGTGAACTGCTACCGGGCATCACCCTTGAGATGTTGTCGCACGGTTTAGCTCCTTCGCGACTGCGTAATCCGGTTATCGCCGGGTTGTTACGCGATATTCCCGGTTATGTCGAAACCATCGGTAGCGGGGTGCGCTTGATGATAAACGAGATGCGCGAACACCGCTTGCCCGACCCGGAGTTTCGCGAAATGGGCGAACTGGTTGTAACCTTTCGCTCTGCTGTGTCCTCACCTACCTCCGAACTAGTTCAACCTACATATCCCATAGTTGCTAATACTACCCCTGCTTTCAATAAAAGTGAGACTGGTATAGAAATAGGAAGTTTAAACTCTTTGCCTGAAACAGTCACTCAAGCTATTAAAGGAACAGGGGCGATAAACCCGGCGATTTATGCCGATATAGACGAGCGGTTGAAAGCAGCAATGCAACATGTCCATACGCAGGGCAGCATCACCAATCGCGAGTATCGCGCTATCACTGGGGTATCAGAAAGCACCGGCATGCGTGACCTTGAAATATTGGTCAAACGAGGTTCATTGCGAGCAGTTGGGCAGAAAAAAGCCCGTCGCTATATTCTCCCCTGATTACTCTGTTGTTGGCATGGCTTGAATGTATCTGCTTCTTTATTAACTTTGCTATAGCAATATAAATGAAACTCCTTTATTGATGTAATACAACGCAGTTTTCCGAGCGCAGACGGTAAAAATAATTTCCGCTTCAAAAATTAATAAACCTTGCACAATATAATCGTAGTATTTACTACAATGTTAAATCTACTTTAAAGAGTATAGTGAAAGTAGCTTACTAATAGGGATAAGATTCAATTAACATCTCTGGTATTTGCAGAGCAATGGACGACAAAAGAAGGGGTGTTTTAGGCTATTGAAGCTAGGTTTTTTGATTTCCGTCGCTCAAATAATTTTTAGTGTACAACAAGATTGTTGAACATACTGACAGGTTGATCAGCTGCAAGAAAAGCCTGAGTTTGTTTGTGCTAATTATTAACTTAATCGCACTAGGAAAGTAAGATTATTAATATGAGTCGCAAGAATTTAGTGTCTGTAATTGCTAGTATCCTGCTTTTGTTAGTAGCTCTATTGTCAGCTTGTGGTGATCCGACAACTACTCCAGTACCTCCTACCGCTACCCCACTTCCGCCCACTGCCACTCCGGTACCTCCAACTGCTACCCCACTTCCGCCCACTGCTACTCCGGTACCTCCAACTGCTACCCCGCTACCTCCAACTGCTACTCCGCTGCCGCCTACTCCTACTAGAAATCCAGCGGATGGTCCTACATATTCTGAGGTTGTCAAAACTTATCCTCTGAACACCCAGCTTTGCAAGGTTGAGGTTGATGTTCAAGATGACACTACTCAACCGGATAAGATTATTGTAAATTTCAAAGCAGGCACCCTTATCGGTTCACCATTTTGTTATGGAACAAAAATTACAGCAATCGGTAGAGTAACCATCAATGGAAAGCAATATGAGGCAGGTAGTATGTTAACTGCTGATAAGAATGGTCAGATTATTAAGGTTTCCAGTTGGGATTAGGGAAATAACGGTTATTTCATTACAGCCCTGCACGCCAGCTTAGAAAATGCGTCTAACTACCCTACAGGCTTTTTATCGATAAAAAAGCATAACCCAATTCATTAAGGGCTTGGCGTATTGAATGAATAGAAATAATCGTTTGAAAAAGGAGGCAGATATGAGCTTAAAGACATCTGTTTTACGAAAATTCTCGCTAGGCGTAATAGCTCTGTTGCTTTGTACTTTGCTATCATACGAAGGTTTCCAGGCAAGCCCCGTAAATGCGGCAAATCCGGGCGAACTTAATACCTTAATAGGTACTTTGGTGTTCAAGGAAGTCAAATTAGCCGACCAAACCAATTGTAGCAGCAGTTGTTATAAAGCGGATAATGGCTACAAGATAGTCATAGTGAGTCTGGAGAATAAGACTGGTTCGACTACGCTCCCTATGAATTTAAAAGAAGTATTTCTCCAGACTTATGTACTCGCAAACGATGGTTCTAAAGCTAATTGGGTACAATCCGACTTTAATCTAAGTAAAGGCGGCATTATTGAGATGTCTTTTAGGCAGGTTCCGACTAGTGCCAGCAGATTCAAACTCTATTGGCCCGGTAATCCCCTACTTGATCTTGGAAACAGCGATGACCTTTGCTTTGTCGAAACGAATCAATGTATCAGTGGTCGTATTCGTGAGTTTTGGGAGCAAAATGGTGGCTTACCTGTTTTTGGCTTCGCGACTACCCCACAACGCCTCGAAACTGTGGAAGGACAGAATTTCCAGGCACAATGGTTCGAACGTACTCGCCTAGAATTGCACCCTGAAAACCAGCGACCTTATGATGTCCTTCTGGGCCGACTCGGTGACGACCGCTTGAAACAGCAGCAACGTGACTGGACTGCTTTTCCCAAAGCAACGTCACCCGGATCCAATTGTCTCTATTTTGCCGAAACTGGTCACCGAGTTTGCGATCAGATATTGAAAGCATTTCGCAATAACGGTCTCGAATTTGATGGACAAGCGGGAAAGAGTTTGGCTGAAAGTATCGCGCTATTCGGCTTACCACTTTCTGAGCCGCTGACAGAAACGTTCCCAGATGGCAAGGTCTTTATATCACAGTGGTTTGAGCGTGCGCGTTTTGAAATACATCCTGAAAACCAACCACCTTATGATGTGCTACTGGGCTTACTGGGTAACGAAATCAAAGCCGGTGGTGGTACTACAGGAAATAAACCAACCCCAACCCCTGTGCCGCAACCAACCCCAACCCCTGCCCCGCAGCCAACCCCAACCCCTGCCCCGCAGCCAACTTCGACACCTACTCCGAATAATGGCTGTGGAGATATACCTGCTTCCCGTTATGGTAGCGTGTCTCCAAGTAACTGTAATTATTTCGGAACAGTTCTTTACTTCTCAATTTACGGCTTCGCGCCTAATGAAGATTTAGGATTCTGGATTACTGCACCCAACGGAAGAATGCTTGGTACCGCTAAGACTGTAAAAGGTTGGGTTAATTCAAGTGGTAATGGCAATAATATCAGTCTTGATACCAGTATTCTGAACGATCAATTGCCGGGTGTGTGGTCTATTGTATTTCATGGGATTACTAGTAACCATGAGTCGGTAATCTATGTGTATATGAAATAGACTATTTCAATTTTACCAAGAAGGTAGCACGATTTAGTTTGATTGAAAATGCCCCTGCTCCCAATAAGAGAGGGGCATTTTTATTGAAATTGTGGGTTAGACTACCGCTCAAAACAAAGATTTTTGAAGATTAGTTCACGCGCTTGTTCTTGTTGCCCCACTCTTTCTCGCGTAGCACAAACTTTTGCACCTTCCCGGTGGAAGTTTTGGGCAGTTCGCCGAACTCAACCGAAGCGGGCGCTTTGAAACTGGCAAGGTGCTGCTTGCAGAAAGCGATTATTTCTTGCGCTGTCACGCTCTGTCCCGGTTTGAGTGTCACGAAGGCTTTTGGACGTTCACCCCACTTCTCATCCGGAATCGCCACTACCGCTACTTCTAGCACCGCCGGATGTTTGGCAATAGTCTGTTCCACCTCGATAGTTGAAATGTTCTCGCCGCCGGAAATGATAATGTCTTTCTTGCGGTCGCGCAGTTCGATGTAATCATCCGGGTGGCGCACTCCAATATCACCGGAGTGGAACCAACCACCTTTGAAGGCTTCCTCAGTTGCTTCGGGCTGCTCGAAATAGCCTTTCATCACCCCGTTGCCGCGCATCACCACTTCGCCCATTACATCGGCGTTCGCTGGAACATCGCCCATCTCGCCATCCACAATGCGCACATTATCGTAGGTCAGATAGCTAAGCCCCTGCCTTGCCATTTTTTGTGCTTGATCTTCCGATGACAACTCGCTCCATTCGGGATGCCACTCGCAGATGGTGAACGGTCCGTAGGTTTCGGTCAAGCCGTACACATGGATGGGGCGGAAGTTGAGTGCCTTCAATTGTCCTAGAATGGTGGGCGAAGGTGGCGCACCTGCCACTGTTACGGTAATTTGGCGATCCATCGGTTTTGCCTTTGGGTGATTGACCAGACTGATTTGTACGGTAGGAGCGCCGTTGTAGTGGGTCACGCCTTCCTTCTCGAACAAATCCCAGATAAGATCAGGGTCAACCTTGCGCAAGCAAACATGTGTGCCTGAAACGGAGGTAACCGCCCAAGTGAAGCACCAACCGTTGCAATGGAACATGGGCAGTGTCCACAGATAAACCGAGTTAAAGTTCATGCCGGTTTCGATGACCTCGCCCAGAGCATTCAGGAAGGCGCCGCGATAGGTGTACATCACCCCTTTGGGCCGTCCGGTTGTGCCGGAAGTATAGTTAATGGAGATGGTTTCTTCTTCGTCCTCAAGCCAACTAACTGTAGGCTCGGCTGAGGAAGCGGCAAGAAAATCCTCGTAGCCGTCGCCCGGTTCGCCCGTATCCTCCACTACTACTACCTGTACGCCCTCTAAATATTCGTCCATCACCAACCCGCGCAATTCGCGATCCACAAAAAGGTATTTCGAACCGGAGTGTTGCAAGATGTAGCCGATTTCAGGTGCGCTCAACCGGGTATTAATGGCTACCAAAATACCGCCTGCCGCCGGTACTCCAAAATGTGCATCTAATAGGGCTGGTATATTGGGACACAGAAAGGCAACTCGATCGTGCTTTTGCAATCCGGCAGCGCGCAATCCGTTAGCCAGCCGATAGACTCTTTCTTCAAACTGTTTATAGGTGTAGCGGCGTTGCCCGTGAACTACTGCAATTTTATCGGGAAACACAAGCGCACTGCGACGCACAAATTGTAGCGGGTTAAGCTCGGTGCGGTAAACCTTCTGATTATCCACATCATCCTCCTGGACAGTTTAAAATATATATCTGGAAAAGGGTGCTTAAAGAAACCGTGAAAATTGTAGCACTTTGGTGAATGGGTATCAAGGCAAATTCTTGCCAATTACAAACCCTTGTTGGAAATATCAATAGTGCAGTATCGACTCCGGTCAAAAGTGACAAAGGTCATAGTTCAATTTCAGAGATAGCCTATAATGAAAAGACAGGGTTGTATCGTAGTGTGATAGGGTATTAAAGTACCCCCTATTATTTTGCCTTAGAATCAGATAATATAAACTGATATCTTTAATCTAAGTACTTATATTTTAACTGATGCTATAGGTAGCAGTTTGTTCCGAACATTTTAGGAAAGGAAAAGCCATGTCTCAGTTTCCGCCAGGTCCTCCTCCTCAGCAACCGCCTAATGGGCAACCACCTTACGGACAACCGCCCCAGTATGGGCAGCCTCCGCAGTATGGTCAGCCACCACAGTACGGACAGCCTCCGCAATATGGTCAACCGCCTCAGTATGGACAACCGCAGCAGCCATACGCGCCGCCGCCGCAACAACCCTATGCGCCGCCGCCCCAGTACGGTCAGCAACCTCCGCAGCAATATGGGCAGCCACCGTATGGTGGTGGGCAGGGTTACTATGCGCCTCCGGGCGGGCAACCCAACATCAACGAGCCTTATAATAGCGGCTTGCAGCCCAACATTGCCTGTTTGTTGGCGTACCTCTTCTCTTTGGTTGGTGGCATCGTGATCCTCGCGATTGAGAAGCAGAACCGCTTCGTGCGCTTCAACGCGATGCAGGCTTTTATTATGGGTGCCTCGCTTTTTGCTTGGAACATTGCCAGTGCTATACTGGGCTTTATCCCAGTTATTGGGACGATTATTTCTATCGCCGGTATTTTCGTGGCATTAGGCTACTTCGGATTGGTAATCTATATGATTGTCCAGTCGATGTCCGGCAAATATGTCAAATTACCGATTATCGGTGACCTTGCTGAGAAGAATTATCCCACCTTCTTGAAGCAATAAAAAACGCAATATGTTCGGCACGCTCTACAAAGGGCGTGCCTTTTTTACTTCATAGTATAATAGCTTACTAAATAGCAATTCCTTAAAAGAAATCATCTATAGTCGGAAATTTTGCGAAAATGACGAACTTTAATACGGATAATTTACCCGGAGTTCATATCTCGCCTAATATTCAACGCGATCCAGATGGGTATGAATTGGAGAATCGGGCGGCTGACCCTGACCAGCTTGTCGAAGCAGCAATGGCTTCGATCTCTTTTTGGGATGGTAAAATAGTTTTGGATTTAGGGGCGGGCACCGGCTATCATATAGAGCGTTTTCACCGCAATGCTTCGCATGTGATTGCGATAGAACCGCACGGACCTTCCCGCTTACGCGCGATGAAGCGCATTGCAGACATGCAACTTGAGCGAGTCTCGATTATGACCGGTTCGGCTGAGCGGCTATTCCTGCCCGATAAGAGCGTGGATATGGTACATGCTCGCTTCGCGTATTTCTTCGCACCCGGTTGTGCGCTAGGTTTGGTCGAACTGGAACGAGTGATAAAACCGGGTGGCAGCGCCTTCATTATTGATAATGACCTTACATACGGTACTTTTGCAAGTTGGCTAAGGCGCAGCATTTATTACGAAGGGATAACCGCCGAAGTGGTGGAAAAATTTTGGAGCGAACACGGCTTTTCCTTGATCCGTATCCCTAGTAGATGGCAGTTTACCACCCGCGCCGATTTAGAAGTAGTAGTGCGAAACAACTTCCCGCCCACTCTTGCCGAGCAAATTATTTCCGAACATACCGGATTGGAAGTAGATTACTATTATGATCTCTTCTATCGACACTATTAGAACTTTATTTTTAGAAATATTCAAGGCTTTGCGCTGTTTATTAACATTTGATTATATAAATGACTGGAAGTATGTGCTATACTTTATGTATAACCTAAAAATTAGAATCAACTAAACTTTGCTACACTCCCAGCGCAGGAGTAACAGCCATGCCAGATACACGCCAACCGATTGACAAAGAATCGCCTCTAAACCACTCCAACGCTACTAACGGAATGGTATTACCTAATATGTTGGATAATTTACGAGCTGCCGTTCTAATGCTAGATTCCGGTTGGCAAATTTGCTACCTCAATCAATCTGCCGCTAACCTGTTGGAGTGTAACGCCGCCGAGCTAATCGGGAAAAACTTTTGGAGTGCGTTGCCACACTTTGGCGTACCACACTTTGAGCAGCACTTCCGGCAAACTCTGCAAGAGCAGACCTCCGCCCATTTTGTGAAATACTATTCTCCGTTGCAAACTTATCTGGCTGTGCAAATTTATCCTGCCGCTGATTCTCTATTGGTTTTTCTCCAGAAAGATGCTAGCAAAGAGTTTGTTACACCGGAAAGTCCTCAGCCGCAAGAAGTATCGAGAGCATCTGAGCAGTCTTTGGTAGAGGTTACTCAGCGCACTTTGGCTATTCTGGAAAGCATCAGTGACGCTTTCTACTCGTTGGACACCGAAGAGCGGTTTATCTATGTGAATAACAAAACCGAACAACTTTGGCATAAATCCCGTGAAGAGTTGCTCGGCAAATGCATCTGGGATGTATTTCCGCAGATGGTTGGTTTACAGCCTTATCAGCATATGCGCCAAGCTTTAACCGAGCAGATTCCGGCTGGGTTTGAAATTTATTCTGAACATATCAAACAATGGGTGGATGTTAGTGTTTACCCTACAAGCGCTGGGATTTCGGTTTACTTCCGGGATGTCACCGAGCGCAAGTTGATCGAGAGAGCTTTGCAGGAGAGCGAGGCAAAATTCTCCAAAATATTCCAAACCAGCCCGGTAGCGACTCTTATTTCCACTAGGGGGGAAGGGCGTATTCTCGATGTTAATAACACTACCCTAGAGCTTTTAAATTATAGCAGAGAAGAAATGGTCGGCTCTACCTTTGCCGCACTGAATATGTGGGCTGCCCCTGAAACCAGAATGCAACTTGCAGAGATTATCCGTAAAGAGGGTCATGTTCATGGGGTTGAAATTCCTCTAAAGCGCAAGAAGGGGGAAATAATTTACGTACTGGCTTCCGTGGAGTTTGTAGAACTGTACGGAGAACCCGTGATGCTATCCCAACTTCAAGATATTACCGCGCTCAAAAATGCCACGCAAGCGCAGGCGCAGTTGGCTTCCATCGTGGAATGTTCCGAGGATGCCATTATCGGTAAAACGTTGGATGGAATAATTCAAAGCTGGAATGGCGGCGCAACCAGAATGTATGGTTATACCGCTGAGGAAATGATCGGTAAATCTATCAATTTTCTGGTTACCCCGGATCGCACCAATGAAATACCTGGATTGCTGGAGTCGATACGGCAAGGTGAGCATCTTGCCCACTATGAGACAGTGCGTCGGTGCAAGAACGGCACTAATATTGATGTTTCGCTAACTCTTTCGCCGTTGAGGGATAGTTCTGGAAATATCATTGGAGCTTCTGCTATCTCCCACGATATAACCGCACGCAAACGGTTAGAGGAAGCGCTATACCGAAGCGAGGCGCGTTTCCAAGCTTTTATGGACAATAGCCCAATGCTCGCTTGGATAACGGATGTTGCAGGGGGGTTTCGCTATGTAAACAAACCTTTCGCCCGCATGACCGGGTATGAAAAGGAGCGGGTTATAGGTAAAACTGTCCTCGAATTATACCCTGAAGAAATGGCGAAACAGTACCGATTAGACAACCTGAAAGTTTTTGAAACCGATAAATCGCTTGAAGTACAAGAGCGTTATATACGGGGGGATGGTTCTATGGGGTACGCGCTGACTAATAAATTTCCCCTCCGTGATTCATCCAACCCGCCTTTGATAGGCGGCGTGGCGATAGATATTACCGAACGGGTACAGGCGGAGGAAGCGTTACAATTAAGCGAGGAACGCTATCGCCTGTTGGCTGAAAACTCGCTCGATATTATTTCAACCAACCTGCCTGACGGTACTTTCCAATATATTTCTCCCGCTTGCCGTCGTATTCTGGGTTACGAACCGGAGGAACTAACGGGACGTTCCATGTTTGATTTATTCCATCCCGATGAATTGTATCCTATTACTGAGATAGTCAAACAAGTAGTGGAAAAGCCCGGTAAAGCAATTGCCATTTTCCGCTACCGCCACAAAAATGGACATTACGTTTGGCTCGAATCCACTTCACAGGTAATTATCGACCCGGCAAGCGGCAGATCGCTTTATACGGTTAATGTGGGACGTGATGTGACGGAGCGGGTAGAGGCGGAGGAAGCCTTGCGCCAAAGCGAGGGGCGGTATCGCTTGCTAGCACGGAATTTGCCCAATAGTGCGGTGCTGGTCTTTGATCGGGATATGCGTTATCTGGTGGCGGAAGGCGGCGCACTCGCGCCCAACCGCTTTACTAACCAAGTAATCGAAGGCAAGACCATTCATGAAGTGTTGCCACCCGAAGCGGTTGCCCGACTTTTGCCCCATTACCAAGCTGCCCTTGCCGGAATTGAAAGCACCTTCGAGGATTATTATAACGAGCAGGTGTTTTTGGTCAGGGCAGTACCTATCAAGGATGAGCAGGGTAAAATAATCAATGGCATGGTTTTAAGCCAAGATATTACCGAACTCAAGCACGCTGAGCAATCTCTAGCGGCTGAAAAAGAGCGTCTGTCCGTAACTCTACGTTCTATCGGAGATGCTGTAATCACCACCGACTTAGAAGGACGTATTACGCTTATCAATCGGATAGCGGAAGAATTGACCGGTTGGAACCACGCGGAGGCAATAGGACAATCGCTTGATAAGGTATTTTGCCTTTTGGACGAAGAAACTCGCCAGCGTCGTCCAAGCCCACTGCGCGAAACCCTTAATACCGGGCATGTAATATTGATGCAAAATAACACTTTGTTGATAGCTCGTGATGGGGTGGAGCGCATTATTATGGATAGTTGTGCTCCCATTCGAGATCGCCAGAGCAATATTATTGGGGTGGTGCTAGTCTTCCGCGATGTCACTTCCCAGTTAAGACTGGAACAGGAAGTACAGAAAGCGGCAAAACTCGAATCACTAGGGGTGTTCGCGGGAGGTTTGGCACACGATTTTAACAACTTGTTGACGGGCATAACTGGGTATCTGGACTTAAGTAAATATTATCTTGAAAATAGCGAATCGCAACAAAATGTAGAACTCAATGATTTTATTGATCAGGCGCAAGCTGCCACTCTACGCGCTCGCGAATTGACAATCCAGCTTTTGACTTTTGCCAAAGGGGGTCGCCCAGTTAAGAAAACCGTCGCACTCGCACAGGTAATTGAAGAAGCCACTCGTTTTATATTGCATGGTACAAATGTAAAAGCGGTTTTTGAACTACCGGAGGATTTGTTCCAGATAGAAGCAGATGTCGGGCAATTAGGTCAGGTTATTCATAATCTGGTTTTGAATGCTGTTCAGGCGATGCCACAGGGAGGCATCATTACCATCTCTGCCCGAAACGTGCAAATAGACGAAGACACGCTGCTAGGTCTGAAGGCGGGTTCGTATGTACAAATCTCCTTCCGGGATGAGGGGGCAGGCATCAACTCTGAAAATCTGTCCAAAATATTCGATCCTTACTTTACTACCAAAAAATCGGGAAATGGGCTGGGTTTGTCAGTTTGCCATTCCATCATCCGGCAACATAGCGGACATATCGAGGTAGAAAGTGTGGTGGGAAAGGGTACGATCTTTACCATTTATCTGCCTGCCTCTATACAACAACCAGAAACATCGGGGAGTTTTGCCAAGCCCGTAATGAGCTATACTCGTTCAACTACGCCCATGAGAATATTAATCATGGATGATGAAGAACTTTTGAGAAATATGGCAAGGCGCATATTGTTGCGGTTGGGGCATACGGTTGGGGTAGCCGAAGATGGGGAAGAAGCCTATCGGCTTTATCGCGCTGCGCTCGAAGCGGGTCAGCCCTTTGATGTGGTACTGCTCGACTTGACAATTCCGGGGGGGATGGGCGGCAAGGAGACTATGGTAAAGCTGTTAGAGCTAGACCCGCATGTCACGGCGGTAGTTTGTAGCGGTTACTCCAATGACCCTATAATGTCTGATTATAAGCAATATGGTTTCAAGGAAGTACTACCCAAACCCTATCATATGGAAGACTTAAATAAACTTCTGGACAAACTGGCGGAGGAAACCCATCATACTGATTCTGACAATGCAAACTGAATAGCTTTATTCTAGCCTGCAATAGCGACAATTTGCTTAAGTTCCTTACCAGAAAACCTTCTGCGCGAAAGCTCTAAGAAACGTATATGCTCGGCACGCTCTGCCAAGTAGCGTGCTTTTTTGTGCGCGGAAACTTTAAATTTCCAACCGGAATACTGGAGCTTTATTTTAACCACTTTTTTAACCAATTCATTGTAAATTATAAAGAGGGAACACTAAATAAACTCGTATTAGTTGAAAATATTTAGCTTAGCTAGCTTCGCCTGAACCGCTTTCTATATAGTAATAAAGGTTGCATGAACTGCAAAACTCTTTTTATTACTCTTTATAGATAGCTAACAAGCTCCACATTTATTTCATGTTGAAAACTTCTACATAAACTTGCCATTTATGTAGAAGGCTGTAAAGTTTATCCACCTATATTCCTTTCCTTGGTTAGTTTTTAAAACAGGTGTAATGGAGTGGTTAATAATCCGAACAAAGTTTGAAAAGGAGCAAGAATCATGAATCGCTGGCGATCGATTTTGCTAATGGTATTTTTTTCGATAATCTTGACTTTAGTGTTGGCTGCTTGTGGTGATCCGACTGCTACGCCGATACCACCCACTCCTACCCCGACTGCTACGCCAATACCACCTACTCCTACCCCGACCGCCACGCCGATACCACCCACCCCTACCCCGACCGCTACGCCAATACCACCCACCCCTACCCCGATACCACCTACCCCTACCCCTGCGGCTGGAACATTTTTAGCTAAAGCCGCTCCAATGTGTGAGGCTGCTCCTGCCTACAAAACTGTGGAAAACGGCAATGTTGAAGGGCGTACACTGATTCTGGTAAAAGAGGAATATAACCAGAAAGGTTGGGTTATTTCACCCTATCAAACCCAATTTATCTCTGCCAAGTCCTCACCAACCGAAGATATGACGGTAGTTTGTATCCGGCAAACTAGATCGCAAACAGGTACGTACCGTCCCACTGGTACACCTTCTCCTTCCGATAAGACCACACCCGCTTATCAATTGAGTTGGAATATTCGGCTGGTGCGGTGGTCTGATGGAAAGGTACTGGATGTCAGAAACGCTACCGGTATTGAGCCTCCGGTTATAACGAATTTAGCTACTTCAGACGGTGGTTACGGCACTCCTCCTTTAGTGGATCTTCAGATAATGTTGTATCGCCTCCCGGTTGGTCAGGAAAGGCAGCATTTGGATAGCTTTTTTGCGGATAAAGCGATTGCCTATTCTCCTGATGGCAAATTAGTTGCATATGGAGGGTATTCTAATTCCATCAAGGTTTGGAATGTGGCGGGAGGGTACACCGCTTTAAATTTAACTGTTGGCGATCTTGGTGTGGATACACTGGCTTTCTCTGCTGACGGCAAATTCTTGGTCGGGAGTGGAATAGATAATATCGTCAGAGTTTGGGAACTGGCAGGAGGCAAAGAAAAGTTTAGCCTGAGAGGGCATAACCAAGGGGTCAGAACTGTTGCGTGGTCGCCTGATGGAAAGACCTTAGCGTCAGGTTCAATGGAAGGGAAAATTATTGTTTGGGATGCGGAGACAGGACAGCCTTTGCATACCCTGACTCAAAATTACAGCATGGTGACTGGACTTGCCTATTCTCCGGATGGGAAATTAATAGCCTCCGCTACATATTCGGGTAGTGTTTCTCTATGGGATTTGGAAACTGAAAAGCAAATCCTGCAAATGGAGAAAACGCTTTCGCAACCGGGTATGGTTGCCTTTTCGCCGGATGGCAAATTGCTGGCTTCTGGCAGCAAGTCTGGTACAGTTATGATATGGGACACGGCTACAGGCAAAGTATTATCCCAACTGGAAGGGCATCTGGATCAGGTTAATAGCGTAGCTTTTTCGCCGGATGGTAAGCGGTTGGCTTCCGGTAGCGCCGATAGAACTATAAGAATCTGGGATATTGCTACCAACAATCAGGTATATATCTTGAGGGGTGATACAAAGGAAATATTATCTGTGGCTTTTTCATCGGACAATAAAAACTTGGCAAGCGCCAATATGAACGGTGTGAGTTTGTGGAGTGTTCCGGCTAATTAATAAAAGCTTTGTTGTGGGGTAGACTCGTAAGTCTGCCCCTTTATTGCTAGACGATAGGCGAGCTACTACGCCTATTCTTTATCCTTCTTCTTTTTCGCCTTAGTCTCTTGCACATTTTTGTAGCGCAAAATTTCGTGGCGAACTAGCTGTAACTTTCCGCCGAGTTCAATATTGCCTTCTTCGACCATTTGCTCGCTCAGGGTATCAATAACCTCGAAAAGCTCCTCATCGAGATATGGCTCGTTATGACGTAGCACTTTGCGGCGGGCAATGGGGTCGTCGCGGGTTTCGATTAGGGCGTTGATAAGTTGCAGCCGTGCCATATCTTCCAGCACTTCCTGCGTACCCATGCCTTCCTGCACTGCTTGTACCATCGCGATTACCACATCAAGGCTGCTGACAACGGTAGGGCGCAAGAGATATTCGGGCAATAGTTCGGCAGCTTGCTCTTGAGTAAGCGCGGAAAAGCGGGTGTAGAGTTCTTCCTCGCCCCGCGGGAAAGCGGCGGCATCCGGTTCGGGAAACTCGATGCCCATACGTTCGGCGATGTCAGTAATGGCGGTTTCGTAGGGTAGGCGCAAGGCATCGGCAATATCCTCCTGCGACATCTGCTCCACCCCCGGCACGTATGCCACCAGCAATTGTCGTTCGCCGTCGTGGAACACTAGCGGCAGCGGCAGGATATTATCCGCCATGCAGTTGGGGCAAGTTTCGCGGTTGACTTCATGCTCCAACAATTTCGCGGTTAGCTCTGTTTCAATCGCATCGAAGTAAACAAAGCCATTCTGTTCCAGTTCAGTTTCGCAAGTTCCGCAGTTAAAGCGGCAAGTAGCGCTCACAGCCATTTATTCGACCCTCTTTTGTATGTCAGATAATTCATATACTTTTCGTTTCAGGTGATTTGCTCAAACCCTTGTCTTAACTCAAGACTCCCCAAAATCCGCCGGGGGATGATAATAACTAACCCGCACCCGTGAGATGTCCTCGGTGTAACCCTCCGGTGGGAAGTCGTAGCGAGTGATGGAAGCGTGCTGCGGATACAGGTTGGGTTGGCGAATACTTGCCAACTTGATGGGCAAGCCCACAAAATGAGCGTGCGTCACCACCACCGGATCGCCATGTGAAACCGCCAGCACATGCTTACCGTGATATTCTTTCAAGGTGCGCTTGAAAAAGGTTAGCACCCGTGCCAGCACATCGTTCAAATCCTCGTCATCAGGCGAAGCAATTGGCTCGTAAAAATTATAATCGCCCAACTCGCTCTGCAAGCGACCCTGATATTGGGTGCGCACTTCCAGCAATAGCTTGCTTTGGCGCGGTTTCAGATGCGGGTAACATTTTGCCATAATCGCGACAGTCTGACGCGCCCGCAGCAATGGTGAGGAGTACGCTGCCGCGATAGGTTGCCCGCATAGGAACTTCCCGGTGATGGCGGCTTCTTTGCGTCCGGTTGCGCTCAACCCGAAGCGTGGCATGCGCCCGTAGAAGATTGCGCCGGGATTATAAACTTCCCCATGACGCGCCAGCCAGATTGTGCCACCCGTCCCGATTTCGTCCCTGCTCAAATCTTGCGGCTCGGTATGCAAACCGGAGTAATTAAATTTGCCCTGATTATTCATCGTCGTCTGCTGTGTCTATACTGCTTTCGCCCCGCCCGATATTCCAGCGCAGGTACGCTTCCATAAAGCCGTCAATTTCGCCGTCCAGCACGGCGGTGGTATCGCTAGTTTCAAAGCCGGTGCGGTGATCTTTCACCATATTATAAGGGTGCAACACGTAGCTGCGAATCTGGCTACCCCACCCGGTCGTGCGATGTTCGCCTTTCAAACGCGCCTGTTCTTCCTCGCGCCGCTCGATTTCGCGCTCTAGCAAACGCGCTTTCAACATTTTGAGCGCCATTTCGCGATTTTGCAGTTGCGAGCGTTCGTTCTGGCAGGTTACTACGATACCGCTTGTCAGGTGAGTCATTCGCACCGCGCTATCGGTTTTGTTGATGTGCTGCCCGCCTGCGCCTGTTGCCCGGTAAGTATCCACCCGGACATCTTCATCGCGCACCTCGATTTCGATGTTGTCCTCTACCTCCGGTAGCACTTCTACCAGCGCGAAACTGGTATGGCGACGGTGATTGCCGTCAAAAGGGCTGAGACGCACCAACCGATGCTGCCCTGCTTCCGATCGCGCCAAACCGTAGGCGTTGCGTCCATCTATTTCCAGCGTTGCGCTTTTGATGCCTGCTTCTTCACCGGGTGATAAGTCCACCAATTGCACCTTGAAGCGTTTTTTCTCAGCCCAGCGCGAATACATCCGCAGCACCATTTCCGCCCAATCCTGACTGTCCGTGCCGCCTTCGCGCGCGCTAATGGTGAGCAGCGCAGTGCGATCATCGTAAGGTCCACTGAACATCAGGTCAAACTCGCGCTCGCCCATTTCGCGTTGCAATTCTGCTAGGTCTTTTTGCAACTCGGCGAACGAGCTATCATCGTCCTCCAGTTCGAGCAGTTCGAGCAGTTCCAGCGCGTCCAGAATACGCTGCCTGTACTCGCTCCAGAAAGTGGTTTCTTCCTGCAAGCCGGTGAGGCGGCGCATAGTGACTTGCGCTTTCGCCTGCTCATCCCAGAAGCCCGCTTCGGTGGATTCGGTTTCGAGTTTGGTTACTTCCTTACGCTTGGCAGGTAAGTCAAAGACGCACCTCGATTTCCTCGACCCGCGCTTTGAGGTCGTTCAATTGAGCTTTCAATTCGTTATAATCTGCCATTTTACCCCTTATTTTTCAAGCAATGTTAGTGACACCCAACCCATTTTTTGCACAGGCGGTATCTTTCCAAGTACACTATCTGCCCCGTTGAGCATTGTCCAAACGGGTTTGAGCAACCATTCGCGGCTTTGAATAAAACCCATGCTTGCCAACGTACTGAGCAAGTAAAATTGCCTGGTGTTGGAATGGGCGAAAGGCGCGGCTAGTTGCGTCAAATCCTCGCGGGTACACCAGCGTGGGCGCGTTCCTTTATATGAAGAGAAGAGGGCACGGTACAATTTTATGAGGGGGTGATGTGAGAGCGGTTCGATGAAGACTGCCTTGCCGCCCGGTTTCAGAACGCGCCACGCTTCATATCCCACCTTCTCCGGCGAGACGTGCATCAGGAAGTTCTGCGCGAATACTACATCGAAGCTTTGGTCGGCAAAGGGCAACACTTCCACGCTGGCGCGTACCGCTTGCATTGGAACGTCATAGTGGTTGGCGCGTTGCAGGGTAGTGGTTAGTCCTTGCGCCGAGAGGTCGAGTGCGACCACATGCGCTCCGCGTTGTGCCAATTCTAGGGCGCTATAGCCCACCCCACAGCCGAGGTCAAGCACGCGCTTACTGCGCAAATCGCCCAATGCGTCCAAGCCCTCGTAATGGGCGCTGGGGCGCATACGGAAAAAGTTCCAGCTTTCCCAGCTTTCCCCGATTTTGCCGTCCTCTTCCAGCCAGACTTTATCATAATGGCTGGCGACTTCCAGTTGGTGTGCCAGTGGGTTTCCCGTACCGCTCAATTTAGCTCCTATCGCATTATTTCAAGACAATCGATTATACGCGCTGCTCCCTTGAGCGTCAACCGTGACAAAATGCAGCCACTCGTCCGACTAGAGCAGCTAGGTTGCTTAGCCTTATCTTGTCTATGCTATTATCTTTTTCTCAAGGGGCGGGGATTTTTAGCTTTTGGTGAAACATGGATAAACCGTTGCCGAGGATTTGTTGTAGTAATTCAATTTCCAGCTTGTGCCAGCGCGGGATATAGCGGTAGTTTGTTGGTGTGACGGAGGGCAGGTTGTTGCCCCAGAATAGCTTGTCATAAATTTTGTCGATTTTAGGCTGAATTTGACTAAAAGTGGTATCACCAATATAAAGCCCAATCTATGAAAATAGCATAAGGATTCGCCCTAAGCTGTGTCTTTATATTATAGGTAGTATAGTCTGGAAGGGCTTGCGATAGTTTCATGGTTAAGCAGAACCGGCTCTTGTTATACGGGTATAAAACGGCAAAAGGTGCTGGCTACTATGCTGAATAGCTTCAAAAACCAACTTGACCTGTTGGTGAAGGGTGGTAAAATGACCCAAGCGCAGTCCGAAGAAGTATTGAAAGCTGCTTCTGCCCTAGTCAACGGGTTTATCGATAGCGTACCATCAGGTGGTGGCTCTCGCAAGAATCCATAAACCCTTCAAAGCGGTTATTATTCTAAGATTTGTTTTGGACAGGGGGTTTTACCCTTTGTCTAAATTTTTGAAGGAGGGTTTTTGCTAAATTATGTAATCCGGCTCAAGCCCGGTAAAGTTGCGCTACTAGTAGCAGGGCTGTACCTAGCGATAACCCTGCTGGTACTGTGGCGCACCCCAGCGTTGCAGCCGCAACTGCACTCTTTGCCAGATCGTCTTTTCGCCTTTATCCATCCCGGTTCTAATTGGGATATTAACGGTGCGCGTCCTATCAATTTGGAGAAAATCGGCTACGATGGGCAGTTTTTTTATGATTTGGCTTTGAACCCTTTACATCCAGCAACCCAACTGGATAAACCCTCCTACCGGGTAGCGCGACTACTTTATCCGTTGGTAGTGCGTTTGCTGTCGCTTGGACAGGCTGAGTTGGTGCCACTTATGTTGCTGCTGGTCAATTTTGGGTCAATTGTGGCAACGATTTTTCTGTTGGGGAACATTTTAACCCGCTTGGGGCGCGCTCCAATATGGGCGTTCGGTTATGCTCTCTGGCCCGGTACGTTGTGCGCCTACCTCTACGATTTGAGCGAGCCGTTATGCTTTCTTTTTATAACGTTGGCGTTATGGCTTTTCCTAGTGCGACCCAGTGCGGTTTGGCGAATCGCTGTGCTGCTACTGTTGGCGAGTCTGACTAAGGAATTGGGCTTGCTGTTCGGTGTGGGCGGATTGCTATACTACCTGAGTCGCAAAGAGTGGGCTAATGTGGTGAAATTGGGGTTGGGCTGGCTGCTACCCTATGCCCTCTGGCAAGGACTTTTACGGCTGTGGTTTGGACAGGATGGGTTGAGCGCAGGGCATCCTTTCAATTTCTTTCCTTTGTCAGGGCTATGGGGCGCGGAAAGTTATCATCCGCCCTTCGAAGAGCGATTCGCTATAGTATTGGCAACTACAGTACCATTGCTGTGGTTGGGCTGGCGGTTGCGCCCTTTCTGGAATCGCAAATTTGTCAGACTTAGCGCAACTTATGGCGATTTGCTGTTATCTATATTAGTGTGCCAAGTCGCGTTTTTACTATTCCTACCAACCGCTAGCTATATCTATTTGGTGGATCACGCCCGTAACGCCACGGGTTTGATACTGGTTATATACCTGCTACCCATTACGCTCTTTAAGCGCTTGCAAATCTATAGCTTACTCGCAAGCTTGTTTCTAAGTGTTTGGGTTTTGGTGGTGTATTATGTGAGCGGGAATGCCTTTATCTAGCGGTGGTAAGTCCTGCTTGTAGCAATTAGCGACTGTTTCGGCTAAAATAAGCGCAGTTTTCAAGTAATGGAGGTAGTTTATATGCCCGGAAACTTGAGAGGGCAGCTTGAAGAAGCGCGGCGGCGGCGCGAAGTGGAGCAGCGCGAGTTTGAACGCCAGCAAGCAGCTTTACATAACGGAGACATTGCGCGAGGGGTGCACCAACGTATCTTGATAGTGGGACCCTGCGCTTCTGGCAAAAGTGCGTTGGTAGAAGCCTTGCGCCAACAGGGTTACAATGCTCATTCCGCCGCGCAGGAGCATAGCCATGTTAAAACCATGTGGCTAATGAATAAGCCGAGTCACTTAATTTACCTTGAGGTTGGCATTGAGGCAATCAAACGGCGGCGCAACATAAGCTGGGGCGCAGAGTATTTACAGGAAGAGAATCTGCGTTTGGCACATGCGCGCGTTCACGCCGATTGTATTATCAATACCGACAACCTGACTCCAGAACAGGTAGTGGCACGCGCCCTCACTTTCCTGCATGAAGCCGGGCTGCGGGAATAGTATTCTAACCCACTTACGGGGCGCAACTTTTTATCAATCAGGTTATCACCATATATGCTACTACGTTTTTCACTGTTCTTGCTAACGCTATTCTTGGCGGGGATGCTGGTGCAAACTGCCCTTCCATCCTTCGCCTCCGCACCTAATCCCGGCGATGATTGGACGCGCTACGTGGTTGCGCCGCCTGCTCGTGACGTTTTCCCACAGCGTATAGTCAATACTACTCTCAACGGCGGAACAATAGATACACCAGCAGGGCTACTGGCGCAGGGTGGGGAAGTTGCGACTATCCGGCGTATACCCGGTAGCGATCCCCAAGTGGTACTGGATTTTGGCATGGTTCTCAACGGGCGGCTATCGCTACAGGTAACTGCTTCGAGTGGGGCGGAAGTGCGCGTAGCATTCAGCGAGTCGCTGCGCTTTCTCAACAAAAATACGGATTATAGCTGGAAGGAAAATCACACCTATAGCTGGCAAACTCCGGCGCAGGGGGGAACGCTAGAAACGGGCACGGTCTCTTTTCGTTACATCCTGCTTTTTCTCAATAGCGATGGTTGGGTGAGTGTGGATTGCCTGAAGCTGCACTTCGATTCGCATTTGGGTACACCTTCCACTTACAAGGGTTGGTTTCTTTCCAGCGATGAACTATTGAACCGAATTTGGTATGCCGGGGCTTATACCGTGAATCTGAACACGCTTGAACCGGAGTACCTAGACATAGAAACGGGCGGCGGTGCGTTGCGCGTTTCCAGCCAAAGCGGAGAGCAGCGTGTATTGTCCAGAGTCGGCGCGGACTGGCGCGATTATACTCTTGATATGGAATTGCGTCGTCCCAGTGGCGGCTTCGCAGTAGGCTGGATGTTCCGTTCGCCCGATATCAATAATGGTTACATGTGGCAAATATCGGGCGATAGCGGCGCAACCGTCCTGAAAATGCATGTGCTGTCCGGCGGTCAATACCGCTTGCTGGAACAAATACCCTTGCGCTTTGAGGATGATTTCTGGTATGCCATGCGAATAGAATTATCCGGCACGCTCATCCGCACCTTTTTCAACGGGCAACTGGTTAACGAAATGCACGATGGCAGTTTTTTAGGTGGGCGCGTGGGCTTTCGGCAATGCTGCGGCGAGACGGGCGAGTTTAACCGGGTACAGGTTAGCGCACCTAACGGCAATACGCTGCTGTTGGATGATTTTAGTGGTGGTTTGGATGCGTGGGATATAGCGGATGCTTCTGGTGTGCTGCTGGATGGAACCAAGCACGACCGCGATATATGGACGGGCGATTTGAGCGTGCAAGGGCGTGTAAACTACTTGACCCAGAACCGCCCTGGTGCGCTGCGAGCTTCGCTTGCACAATTGGCAGCGGCGCAGCGTCCTGACGGTTCGATACCCCCTTCCAGCTATGGCGGTTATCAGCTTGAACTGTACGATTATAGCGCGTGGTGGGTTTATACCTTAGCAGATTACTATAATTACACCGGAGACCGGGCGTATCTTGCACGCTATTATCCGAACCTAAAACGCCAAATGGAGTGGTTTCCTACTAAAACCAATTTCTCCGGTTTGCTGGTGAAAGACAAAGGTTTGGAATGGTCGTACAGCCTCAACCGGACGGGCGCGGTAACTTACCTCAATATGGTGTATTACCGAGCTTTGCAGGATGCCGCAAAACTGGCGGACACACTGGGACAGGCGGAGGATGCCGCTACGTGGCGAAGGCGCGGCGAGGCTTTGAAGCAGGCAATTAATCAGCATCTGTTCGATAGCAATCGCGGCGTGTACATCAGCGCGGATACAGATTGGGCGCATGTGCCGCAGGATGCGAATGTACTGGCAGTGTTATTCGGGGTTGCGCCGCCTGAACGGTGGGGCAGTATTCTGAAATATGTGAAGGATACCATGTGGACGACCTACGGTTCAACCACTGTAGATGTTTCCTACGGCTTGAATAACATGCACGACAAGCGCATCTGGCCCTTTATGGGTTATTACGAAGTGGAAGCCCGTTTCGCGGCGGGTGATGATGGCGGCGCGTTGGATTTATTGCGGCGAGAGTGGGGGCGTATGTTAGCGCAAGACCCAAACTACACCACATGGGAGTGGATGACTACCGCAGGGCTGCCGGAAAGCCCTGATGATAGTTTGGCGCATGGTTGGTCGGCGGGGGCAACGGCTGCCCTGACCGAAAATGTGCTAGGGGTGCGGATGACTGCGCCCGGTTATGCTAGTTTCGAGATTGTGCCGCATCCGGGAGATTTGCAGTGGGCACAAGGGAGTGTGCCGACTCCGCATGGCTCGATTGAGGTTAGCTGGCAGCGGCGCGAAGCGGGCTTTCAGGTAATTTTGGAAGTGCCGGAAGGAACGCTGGCGCGGCTTGGACTACCCGCTATGGGAAATCCGGCGGTCTTTTCCACTTCCGGTAATAGCGATGCTTTTCAGTCCTATAGCCCGGTCTATCCGGTGAGCATCCGGGCGGTTGGCTATCTTTACATGGATTTACAACCCGGTAGTTATGTGGTAAACAGTTAATAGAGTAATGTTGGTAAATCTGCGGAAACTGCAATTGGAGCATAAGCCATGCCTATAAGGGTATTACCCCCTGAAATCGCCCAGAAAATCGCGGCGGGCGAGGTAATCGAACGCCCCGCCTCGGTAATCAAAGAACTGGTGGAAAATTCCATAGATGCTGGCGCGAAAAATATCCGGGTCGAAATCAAGAACGGCGGGCTGGCATTGATGCGCGTTTCGGACGATGGTTGCGGCATTCCCTTTGAGCAAGTGCCAACTGCTTTTGAGCGTCACGCCACCAGCAAAATTGTAGAACCGGACGACCTTTATCGCCTAACCACGCTCGGTTTTCGGGGCGAGGCATTGCCTAGTATCGCTTCTGTCAGCCAAATGACCTTGCTCACCCGCCCTCGCAACTCAGAAGAGAGTGGTAGCGAAATCGCTTTTGAGGATGGGCAACGCGCCTACCATCGCCCGGCTGGTGCGCCCCCCGGCACGATTATCACAGTGCGCAACCTCTTCTATAATTTGCCTGCCCGTCAGAAATGGTCGCGTAGTGGCACCAGCGAAGCAGGGCATATCCTTAACATCCTGAACAGCTACGCGCTGGCTTACCCTGAGATAAAATTCGCATTGGCGAGCGAAGGACGCACCGTACTGCAAACCAGCGGCAACGGCGACTTGCGCGATGCTATCAGCAAGGTGTACGGCGCAGAACTGGCACAAGCGATGTTGCCGATTCAACCCGAAGAAGAGGAAAACCCTGAAGAGGGCAAAAGTCATATAGTGGTGACGGGCTTTACCGCCGACCCTTCTGCCAGTAAGCCCAACCGCAATTTCATGCAGTTTTTCATCAATCGCCGTTGGGTACAGAGTCGCTTGCTGACCTATGCGGTGCAAGAAGCCTACACCAGCCTGATAATGAGCGGACGTTTCCCCGCTTGTGTGGTGTTAATTGAGATTGATCCCGCCGAAGTGGATGTGAACGTACATCCTGCCAAAACGGAGGTGCGCTTTCTGTATGAGCGGCGCATCTTTGGGGCGGTGCAAAAAGCGGTACGCGCCGCGTTGGTGGCGGGTTCCAAAACCCCCGCTTGGTCTTTTACCGCCCCGCCCGCTCCGCCTCCTCGCTCCGGTTTGTTCCAGACCTTTGACCGCTTGTACGCGCCTTCCGAAGAAGGGCAAGCCGCTACCCCCGATGTCGAAATGCAAGCGACACTGGATTTACCCCACAACGCGGCGGGTGTGGATTTGATGGACGAGGCTGCTTTCTCAAATTCGTTCGAAGCCATCGCTGCCCCTGAATCCGTTCCGATGATTGCGCCGGAGCATTCGGTGATGACTAAACCGCGTCTGCCTCTGCTGCGGGTGATAGGGCAGGTTAGCGGCACTTACGTTGTGGCGGAAGGGCCTGATGGCATGTATCTGATTGATCAGCATGCCGCCCATGAGCGCGTGATGTACGAACGTTTTCAGGCGTTGGTCAACGGCAAGCGGGTCGAGTCGCAGTTATTACTCGAAGCCTTATTGCTGGATTTCACGCCACGCCAACGCCTAATGCTGGAGAATGAGGAACACCGCCACGAGTTGGAAGAACTCGGTTTTCAGCTTGAACCGTTTGGCGATTTGACCTACCGCTTGCTGGCAGTTCCGGCAATGCTGTTCGGGCGCGATGCCCTCAAGAGTCTGGGAGAAATGTTGGACGAAGCGGAAGGCATGCGCGATGGCGGTTGCAATCCTTCGGGTAGCGATTTGCTACATGAACCGGATACCAATCTGCCTCGCTCATGGCGCGATAAACTCTCCGCCAGCCTCGCCTGCCATGCGGCAGTACGCGCCGGACAAACCCTTAACACTGAAGAAATGCGCGAACTTATTACCCAACTCGAACGTTGCGAGAATCCCCGCGCTTGCGCACATGGTCGCCCCACTATGATTCATCTTAGTCAGGGGCAACTGGAAAAAGGTTTTGGCAGAAAATAATTGAGGTAGGTTTAAGCCAGTTGTTCTATACAAGGGATGTAAGCCCTTTGTTAAAAACCACAGATTTTACAAATACATAAGGAGGTTGCCATGCCCGTTCTCGATTTCAAGAAAGAAATGAAAGAGCTTTTCAACCCCTCCGCTAAAGAAGCCTCGCTGGTAGAAGTATTGCCGCTACAATTCCTGATGATTGACGGTGAGGGCGACCCCAATACTTCTGAGCAGTTCAACGATTCGGTGGGTGCGCTCTACTCGCTGTCCTACACCCTGAAATTCGCCCTGAAAAAAGAGCCTGAACCGATTGAATATAGCGTTGCGCCTTTGCAAGGGCTATGGTGGATGGATGATATGTCCCAATTCAGCATGGAGAGTAAAGCGGGTTGGAAGTGGACATTAATGATTATGCAACCGCCACAGGTTACGCCCGCTGCGTTGGAGAGAGCCATTGCCGAGGCGTTCAAGAAAAAGGGGCTGGAGACAATCCGGCAGGTGCGTTTGGAAACTTATCATGAAGGGCTGGCGGCGCAAATCATGCACCTTGGTCCTTACGAAGCAGAACCGCCCACCATCCAGAAATTGCACCAATATATCCACGCGCAGGGCTACCAATTGCGCGGCAAGCACCACGAAATTTACCTGAGCGACCCCAAACGCACTGCCGCCGAAAAGATGAAAACCATCATCCGGCAGCCTGTGGGTAAGTAATGCCCCGAACACCAAAACAAGGGGTTTAAGCCCCTTGTCTGAAATCTTTCTTGTAGCAAAACTCTATGGTGTTTTGATTGGCTCTATCTTTACAGTAATTTTAGGATTAATCCCTAGAGTAGAAATCGGTAAGGGGGTAATTTTGGGCGCGGCGGGCGTTGGTGATATTACAATCACAGGGATAGTATGGATTGGTACTATCGGCGTAATCTTAATAGGCGGCGCGGCTGTAGTAGTAGCAACGGCGGTAGCAACCGGCGCGGCTGTAGTAGTAGTAGCAGGCGCAGTAGTAGCAACGGCGGTAGCAACCGGCGCGGCAGTAGTGGCAGCGGGCGTGGTAGTAGCTACAACCGAAGTAGCAGGCGCAGTGGTAGCAGGAACAGGGGTAACGGTTGCCTTTACCGAATCCGTTGCTGTGCGCGTTGGTTCTACCACATTCGAAGATTTCTGTAGGAAAAGGGTTGCGCCGATTGCGCCGACTATAACTGCTCCAATTACAACCAATACCCATACTAGCGGTGAACCGCCCTTGCGTTGGGGATTGTTGGGAGGTTGTGGCGGGTTCTGGTAATAACCTTGCGGTGGTTGTTGGACTGGCGGTTGTTGCATGATGATTGCTCCTTCACTGGCTAGAAATAAATAAAAACGTGTTGTTTACAAATCACCTATCAGATAACCCGATTGTAATTCGATAAATATTGTTATCCCAACGTTCCGAGTTTCTATAATGGTTCGATAAATGAAGAATACCACATCCTGAGAGCGTGAAATATGCTCTATTTCACATTTTTGTGTGCCACAGTTTTATTACATTAAATATTAGTTTAATTTGTTCTATTTATAACTTATAATGTTGCTTTGACGTTTAGATAAACCAAAGGGCAAGCAGTGTTGGCACAACTTGCCCAGACGAGTAATGTTCTAATTGAGAAAGGACACTACTCGTATGAACCTTAACACACTTAAAGAATTTCGGCACGAAATCTATGACTGCTTTGAATACGCCAGTGACGCATTGTTTAATCTGGCGGATGCCCTTATGACAGAAAGCCAGGCTCAATCGGTACTGGAACTGACCCTTTCGCCCAATTTTGAGCGAAAATGGCCCAGTTTGTATGAGGCTTTGCAAATGGGTCAAGTTAACCAAACTCGCTTCGAGCAAACCATGGTGCGCTACGCCCCTCATCCCTTCGATGGTGAAAGATTGGTACTGGCAGTGGATGCTACCAATATCGAGCGACCCTTTAGCACTACATCTGCAGATCGTGGCTGGCTTTACAAACACAATCTGCCCAATTGTGATAAGCCCGTGACCGTGGGTTGGCAATTCTCGACCGTGGTGGTGGTGCCGGCTCAAACCAGTAGCCATACATACATTGTCTCCAACCGCAGGATCAAAACCAGTCAAACACCAGCAGAGGTAGCCAGCCAGCAACTGAGCGAATTGCGCCCATATTTTGCTGAAAGACCGCTCAATCTGGGAGACCGGTACTACCCCACCAAAGCATTTATTCAAAATAGCAGTAAGGACTATGACTTGCTGCTGCGGCTCAAGTCTAACCGAGTATTCTATCGAAAAGTGGTGAGAGATGAGCAGAAACGAGGTCGCGGCGCTCCCGCTAAACACGGTGCTCGTTTCCAATGTAATGATCCCAATACGCACGGTTTGCCGCAGCGAGTGTGGGTTGGGACGGACGAAAATGGACACAAACTGGTAGTAAGCGCATGGACTGAGCTGCATTTGAGGGAAGCACCTGAACTGGCACTGAGCATAATCCGAATACAGCGTGAGGCAGCCAGTGGTAAAACCCATGACCCTCTGGAAAGTTGGTATGTGTGGTCGGGTCAAACTGAGCTTGACCTGACGCAAGTCTGGTCGTATTACAAGAGGCGTTACTCGATAGAACACGGCTATCGTTTTGACAAACAAGATTTGTTGTGGGAAAAACCACGCTTGCGCTATCCGAGCCAGTTTGAGTTGTGGACGGCGATAGTCAGTTTGGTACACGACGAATTGCAAATCGCTCAAGGCTGTAGAATACGGGAAGGAAAGGAAAAGGATTCCGGGATAAAAATGCCGTTTTGGGTTTCTCTTAGAAGACCAATTTTGTAGAATAGTTGTTCTAGCAACACTATTGGCAAGAAGGGTGAGAAGAGAGGAGCTACGAGAAGGAGATGTTAGAAGTTATGGCCAGAAGCGCAATAAAGTACCACCGGAAACGAGGGGACAACTACAACGTAATTGCGGGCAAAGTGCAACATGATGCCCGTACCGTAAAAAGAGTGCTAAATGAACCTAGCGACAAGGTACAAACCCGCCCCAATCGTGAAAGTAGTGTGGCAGTCTTCAAAGAACAGATTGAAGGCTGGCTAGAACAAAAACTACAAGTGAAAAGAATGCTGGAACTAGCGTGGGAAGATCCCAAACAGCCCTACTGTGGCAGACCCACCGCCTTCTATGACTATGTGCGCAAGCTCAAAAAAGCCAGAGAGAACCAGGCTCATCAGGTACAGATACGTTTTGAGGGCTTACCTGGAGAGTTTTTGCAAATAGACTGGGGTGAAATTCGGGGAGTGCTGTTCAGTAAACAAGATAGTGTACCCCAAACCTTCTACTTTTTCTGTGCCCGGCTGAAATACTCGCGTTTTATGTATGTGAGCTTTCAGAAAGATATGGCCGAAGAAACGCTGGTGCGCTGCCTGGTGGAAGCCCTCAACCGGATGGGGGGAGTACCGTGGGTAATTACCACGGATAATATGAAGACGGTGGTACTGAGGCGAGATGAAAAGAACCAACCAGTGTGGCATCCGGTGTGGCAGAAACTGGCACTAGAATTCGAGTTTCACCCGGAAGCCTGTGCCCCGGCCAGCGGAAACCAGAAAGGTGCCGTAGAAAATTTGGTAAAGTATACCAAAAACAATTTTCTAGCTGGTCGTACATTCTACGATGCGGCGGATCTGGTAAGGCAGTTGGAAGAATGGTTAGGGGTAGTGAATTACGAGCGTACATGCGCAGCGACCGGGGAAATTCCGGGTAGCTTACTGGAAATAGAGCGTAAACACTTCAGCCCATTGCCTGCTAGTGCCCGGGATTACGGTTTATTTACCAGCCTGGTGGTAAACCGGGAAGGGGTAGTCATTTTTGAGACCAACAAATATAGCGTACCGGCGGAACTAATGGGACAAACCCTGACAGCCCGGATACATCGGGAATGGCTGAAGTTATGGCGGGGTACGGAACTGGTGGCACAGCACCCCCGTTGTTATTCCCGAAACCGCCGCTTAGTAATACCGGAACATTACACCCAAGCTTTTGAGATCAAACCCAGAGCCAGAACCATGGTGTGGCGGGATTGGTTGTTAAATTTAGGACCGCAAGTGTACCAGTATGTGGCGGTAATCTGTCGACGGCAAAGAGCCACCATGAGTGAACAAATCCACCAACTATACGCGCTGGCCCAGCAGGTAGGGCTGGAAGAATTCCAGGCGGCGGTGGAATTGGCAACGGAACAACAGCTTTACGGGGCGGAATATCTCAAGGGTTTATTACTCAAGCCAGCGGGTTCAGGCAGTAATGCCGCTACCCTCAAGCCCACTCAACCAGCGGTGGAACGGCTACTCAGTGAATACGAACCACTGGTGGCCAACCGTTTTTCGGCCATACCTGAGGAAAATGAAATAGAAAGGGCGGTGGGATGAATAGTCTGGAACATAAACTCACCAGCCTAAAACTGGGCAGGGTAAAACAGGTATACAGCGATTGGATTGAACGGGCACGCGAAACCGGAATGGATTACGGGGAGTTTTTAGAAGAATTGTTAAGCGAAGAGTTGCTATCTCGTCAGGAGAACCAACTCAAAAAGCGTTTGCACTCAGCCAGTTTCCCTTTTGAAGCCAGCCTGGAACAATTCGATTTCAGTCGCCACCCGGAACTGAAGCGCAGCGTGATTTTACGCTATTTCGACAGCAGTTTTGTAGAAAAAGCTGGGAATTTACTCCTAATCGGGGCAAGTGGGCTTGGGAAAACCCATCTTTCGATTGCAGCCGGAATTAAGATGGTGCAGTTGGGTTACACCGTAAAGTTCATTACGGCTCAACAACTGGCGAACCAAGTGATTGCGGCTAGCACTCGCCAGGAAATAGCCAGGATTTTAGAGCCGCTTTTGAAATGTCAGGTGTTGGTATTAGACGAACTGGGCTATTTACCGATGGACGCACGTGTAGGTCCGGCCTTATATGAGCTGATCAGCGGACGTTACCTCAGAGGTGCTACGATCATTACCAGTAACAAAAGCCTTTCTAACTGGGGCGAACTGATCGAGGGTGGTGATACTGCCTTGATGGTGGCGATTATTGACCGTTTATTGCATCACGGAGAAGTTTTTTATTTAAGAGGTAGCAGTTACCGCACTTTAGGAAAGGAGAGTTACGGCTTAGAGCGTCGGCAACTTCCACCAGAAGAAAAGAAACCGGAAGCGGGAACTGGTTCTTAAAGATTTCAAGAGGCTAAGATTATTTCAGCCTAATAAGAGCTGGTTGAGCGCAAAAGCTTGGCTTTTGTGCGAACGCCAGCGTGCGACAGGCCACTGCCTGGAGCTTTTTCTTAAAAAAGTGGGTTAAATTCAGATGCATTTTTAGCCCGGAATATTAGGTCTTGACAACCGCAATCTACAAAGGCTTGGGCTTGGAAGTGTTGCGACCTTGGGAAAATAGTCAACGACAGCCAAGCCCTCAGCAAATTCGACGAGGCTTGTCCGGAATAATTGTGCAGTTGGGCAGTCCGGCCAAAGCCAGCAAAGTGCGAGGAAATGGGAAGGGTCGAGCGGTTGGCACCAAAGTAAGACCGGCTACCCGCTATAAGGTGGTCAAAAAGGGGTTTTCTACCTCTAATTTGACGAATATTCGCTGTTAAATTTGCTGGTAACTGGCTACAAACTGTCATTCTTTTGTAAGTTCCGATACGGGTTTCTATTTCCTATAGCCCCGTTTATCTAAACGTCAAGTTGCTATTTTCGTTACAGCAGTTATTTGATTCGTGCTCAGTTCGTTTCAAAAAAGAAATATAGAACATATGTATTGACATTTTATTCAACCTTTATTACACTGTATAAAATACAAAATACATGCAGCAGTTTGCCGTCCAATCATCCCAATAAAATTATCTCTTGGTTAACTCTATAAAAGGGGTTGCCTCTGTTTTATAAGTAATTGAGGTGGAAAATAGCATGAGAAAAATTAATGTATTTATGATGGTAACCTTGGATGGCTTTTTTGCAGGTTCAAACGGGGAGATAGATTGGCATGTGACAGATGATGAATTTAATGATTATGCTATCGAACAACTAAATGCGGTGGATCTTCTTTTATTCGGGCGAAAAACTTACGAATTGATGGTAAGTTACTGGCCTACTCCAATCGCCATCGATGACGACCCTATTGTTGCCGCTAAAATGAATAGTTTACCCAAAATTGTTTTTTCAAAGACGCTGGAAAAAGTAGATTGGCACAATACCCGCCTGGTTAAGGATAATATTTCAACAGAAATCCAACGATTGAAACAACAACCCGGCAGCGACCTGACAATAATGGGTAGTTCCGACCTTTCGGCTTATTTTATCAACCAGGGCTTGCTCGATGAATTTCGGCTTATGGTAAATCCGGTTGTTTTAGGCAGGGGCAAAGCTTTGTTCAACGGTATAAAAGAAGAACTTAAGCTAAAACTCATGAAAAGCAGAACATTTAGTTCTGGGAACGTTTTAAATTATTATCGGTTAGCCGATAAGGAATAATAATTTAATCGTGAGTGGGACACCGACTCACTATCTGGCAACTAAGCGAAATATAGCCTGCGTGACTCTATTTGATGGAGGTAAGGCGTATGTGTAGAAACATCAAAACTCTCTTCAACTTTGAACCGGCCGTAACTGAGGCTGAGATTCGGGCGGCTTCTATACAATTTGTGCGTAAGGTTAGCGGTTTTACCAAACCCTCGAAAGCCAACGAAGTGGCTTTCCTAGAGGCGGTTGACCAAATAGCTGCCATTACCGGCAATTTTCTCAATTCGCTGGAAACGAACGCGCCCCCAAAGAATCGGGAAGAAGAAGCCACCCGCGCCCGCCTACGTGCTTCTCAGCGGTTTTAAATTGCCCCTATTTGTCAGAAATTCCAACAGGGCAAGGGGTTTAAGCTCTTTGTCCTGACACTCCAACAATTATACCTAACGCCTGCTTTAGAAACTTACGATAACCTTGCCTGAGCTTTTACCGCTGTGTAGAAATTCAAAAGCCTTTACCACCGAATCTATCCCCTTAAATTCGGTTGGCTCGATGTTTACCTTCAGCTTGCCTTCTCGATACAGTTCGGACAGCTTTTGCAAATGCGCGGCGTAATACTGGGTGAAGTGGAACAAGAAAAAACCCCGCAACGAGATGGATTTCATTACCAGCGATGAGTTGATACGCGGTGCGGTGATTGTTTCAGGTCCGGCGGTATAGTCTGCTACCGAACCGATTACCAACATCCGCCCGCGTATCGCCAAATTGCGCATGCAAATATCAAAGGTGCTGCGTCCCACCGATTCATACACCAGATTTACCCCTTTGGGATATTCCTCTTTCAGCGTCTTGCCCAAATCCTCTCGGCGATAGTTGATAACCCGGTCGCAGCCAAGCTCTTTGAGCAACGCCGCTTTTTCATCCGAACTGCACGTTCCAATCACATGGTTTCCGGCGAGCTTGGCAAGTTGCACCGCAAATTGCCCGGTACCGCCTGCCGCCGCCGTCACCAGCACCGTCTCTCCGCTTTTCATCTCTCCCACCTGTTCCAGCGCAATCGAAGCCGTTAAACCGCTCACTAGAAAGCTGGTAATTTCCGGCGAGGCTTGCGTTACAGGGTAAACCGAGGGCGCTTTCACCAACTGGTATTCGCTAAAACCCGCGCCAAAACCCATCACCGTATCACCCGCTTTTAGATGGGTCACGTTCTCCCCAACTGCTACCACCTCTCCGGTGGATTCGGTAGAGACATCGAAGGGTAACGGGGGAGTGTTGGGATAGCCGCCCGCTGTGAAAACCCCTACCGAAGCGTTCATACCAGCGTATCGGGTACGCACCAGAATCTCGCCTCGTCCCGGTTCTGGTAGCGGCGCTTCAATTATCTGGATCGCTTCGCCAAAATTAGGGCTAAGCTTAGTAACAATCATCTTGCGGTAGGTGGTGGGCATTATAAAATCCTTTTCAAGCAATTTATAATATAGACAGAGACAAGGGGTTTAAACCACCTTGTCTAAAGTAATTCTTAAGTTACCGCTACCGTGCGAAAAAAGCAAATCTGGCGCGTTTTTACTCAAACTAAAACCCCCATTTCAAAACAGAAAAGGGGGTTAGTTGCACAAATAATTAGGCTGGCGGATTCAGGCTTGCCTTAGCAGCAAGAAGTCCTCGTCACAATTTTTGCAAAATGTCAGGTTTGAGTAAGTAATCGCCAAATCTTTCTTGTGGCAGAAGGGACATTCCTCTAGCGCATTTTGACACACTTCCGGTACATGCACCAGAGGAGAGAGCAACAATTCCTCATCACAAACCTTGCAGAAAGTAGTTCCGGAATAGTTGGTTATCAAGTCGGTGCCTTGACACAAAGGGCAGTTATGATCGGGGCTTTCGGTAGGCGGGACATTGATTGCATCCGGGTTAAGATAAACTGCATTACCGAAATCTTCGGTGGTCAGCACTTTACTGGCTAATTGTGCTATTTGATTCCACAATGCTTTTACCTTTTCCAACTGGCTTCTTCGATCATTTTGATTCTCGAATGGGATAGAAGCTAGAAGAATTTCTGCTTTCGCGAGTTGTTCTCGAAGATTGGAGAGCGTACCGAGCATGCAATCCGGTTTAATTCTCAGGGCTTCAGGATGTGTTGTGCTGTTTAAATCTAATATTCTGGTCATAATTCGGTTCTCCCTATTGCCAGTATTGTGCGGGTCTGTGTTGTAACCCTTGCCTTATACAATGCTGCCAAAGACATCTTTGTCTGTTTAACTACAGTTAGAGGTGGTAAAAGTAGAGTATTATCAATAGATTGAGTTTTGCCCCCTTATATCTTAATTGTAAATAGATGATAACTCCATCTAAGTGCAATTTTCCTCGTATTGAATAGAATAACTCATTTTCCTTTTTATTTCAATGATAAATGTATTAATATATTAGTGTAAGCAAAACAAAAAGCCCTACCGTAAGGGGTAGGGCTTAAGCTATAAGAATTTTAGTTTGCGAATTAGCTATTGGGCTTTGATGAACTCATTAAGCGCGCGCAATCGCTTGGCAATAACCCGCATAACCTGTAACGAGAAGAAGGGGGTTTCTTGCACCATGTAAAGAAACCTTCTTTCGTCAATCTGCACCAGTTTACACTCGGTTTTGGCAATAGCGGTGGCGCTACGTGGCGAGCCATCAACCAACGCCATTTCTCCCAATATTTCGCCTCCATCGAGGGTGTTGATAACTGTGTTTTTGGTGCTGATCTCGACAGTACCTTCCAGTATTACGAACATACTATTGGCGCTCTCGCCTTCGTTAAAAATTACTTCCCCGGCGGCAAAAACCTTTACATCCTTTTCGTTACGAAAGAGATTTATAAAACTCACGATTGTATTCTCCTAAGAATGGATATTATTGATTTTGTTATGAATATCTAGTTCTTCAATTATTATAAAAGGTAAATAACAATAGTCAAATTGTAAAAATAATTTGACTATTTCTAGGGTGTAGTTACGCTAATTTTTGGAGTGTAGTAGCGAGGGCGCGAGAACGGGCGTTAGAAGCGCGTTCAATTAACTGCTCGATTTCGGCGCGTGCTGCCGCTACGTAATCACCATCCTTGAGCGATTTCAGGTTGATGCATCCCTGCAATAGCGCTCCTTGTACCGCCGCTTCTGCCAGCAATGCCGCTGTACCTGCATCGGAAATAGCTTGTGGATTACCGATTTCGGCGAGTTCCGCTGCCAATTCTGCCATCTCTGCGCTATATCGGGCGATATTCAAAGGCGACTCGGTAGCGATTTTCAGCCCTTCTTGGATACGGACAGCGCGGGCTGCTTTCTCCTCTGGGGTGGCACGCGGCAAACGATAACCGGACATCACCGCTTCAAACGCCTCCGCGTCCGCGTCAATTGCCTTTTCCAGCACAATTCGCGCTTTGTCCCCCGCGTTAATAATTTCCTGTATGCGTGGGGCGTGTATTGCGAACGCTTCTTTGCTTATGGTCAAACGCGCCACCATTGTCACTAGCCCGGCGGCGTTTGCCCCTGCCAGCGCCGATGCCCCGCCACCGCCCGGTGTAGGCGCATCCGAACCGAGTTGCGCTAGAAAATCGCTTACCGTCTTATCGCTTAAAAGTTCACTCATAACTGTTCCGTTTGCTGTCGCGCCGCTTTCAGCACATTTTCCAGCAGCGCAATTGAAGTCAGGCGACCGCTTACCGAAGGCGAGGTAGTAACTGCCTGCGCTACCTGTCTTACGCTTTCCACTTCTACATCACCGTACATCTTGCCATCAATGAAGCTCATGCCAAAATCCACCACCACTGCGCCGGGCTTGACCATCTCTCCAGTGATGAGGTGTGCCGCTCCTGCTGCCCCAAAGATAAAATCCGCTTCCCGCCCCAGCTTAACCAAAGTCTCACGCGGGGTTGGCAAATGCGTTACAACGGGGGTTGCGCCTGCTGCAATCAATAAAGCAGTGAGCGGTCGCCCAACCGTAACGCCAAAGCCTACCACCAGACAGAGCTTGCCGTACAGTTTGTAGCCGTAGTGTTCCAGCAAGCGCAACCCGCCGAGGGGCGTAGCCGGAATAAAAGTATCGCTTCCACTGAAGAGCTTGCCAGTAGAAATAGGATGGTAACCCTCCACATCTTTGCGCGGTTCGAGCGTTAGGGTGGCGTGTGATTGATCAATACCCGGCACAGGCCATTGGATTGAAATGCCGTGTATAGACTTATCGGCATTCAATCCGGCAATTTCCTCCGTGAACTGCTCGAAGCTGATTCCAGAAGGTAGCACATGATGAAGGGCGTGCATCCCATATTCGCGAGCGTGCCGTACCAATACCCCGCTATAGTCAATCGAGGCGGGGTCATTACCGACCAGCACTACCGCCAAGCCCGGCGCAAATCCATGTTTTTCAGTAAAGGTAGCAACTTCGGCTTTCAAGCGTTCGCGTTCCTCTTTCGCCAGCGCCTTGCCGTCCATCATCACTGCTTGCCCACTTTGCGTAGTGAAGCTCAATCCAACTCTCCTTTTTAAATGGGGATTACTAACCTATCCGTGATAATTATAACATAAGCCGCTATGCTAAAACTTCGCTGTTGCTGAAAAATGAGCTAAAAGCAGCACAAAATATTACTATATTAAGTGTGACACTGTTATTAAAAAAAATAAAAGTCTTACGTTTATTATGGTGAAGATAATTATTCGGTGATGTTAATTAGGAACTAGGAGTAAACAGTATGGAACAGATCAGCGCGACAATAAATGCAAATGGAATGATGCTGCTCGGTCCTGAAGCGCATCTACGTTGGGGTGAACGTGTCCTCCCTTTGCGTCCTGTAGGTAAGATTGTGATGGGGCGTGCCGCAGGAGTAGATTATCTGATAGCTGATAGTTCGGTTTCGCGTCGCCATGCTGAAATAAAATATACAAACGGGCTATATTACATTTGCGATTTGGGCAGTACTAACGGAGTGTTTGTATCCGGTAAGCGTGTTACCGGTGATGTTGCCCTTATGCCCGGTAACGAAGTACAACTTGGCTACGTGAAAATGCAGTTCAGGCTTGGTTTAGAGCTTACTGCCCTACCTGTGCAAGCGAAACGCCCTGCGCAAGTGCCTTTGCTTTCTTTGCCTCCGGTGATAGCGCCACAGGTTCGCGCTCATTCGCTTCAACCCGACCTGTTTTTGCACTATCGGTTGCGAATATGTAGCGGTTCAAATAGCGGTATGAATCTGAAACTTGATAGCAAATCGCTTTATCGAATTGGGCGTTGTGGTGGTTTGCGCTCGGATTTTGAGATCAACGATGTGAAAGGCTCTGAACTAAGCGCGTATGTTCTCAAAAGAATAGATGGTGGTTTTGCTATCCGTGATACTTCTCCAAACGGCGCTATTTTGCTGAACGGGAAAGCGTTTGATCGGGAGGCTCGCCCGCTGAAATCAGGTGATACTATTACTCTTGGAGATACCGTACTAATCTTTGAGAGTGTACTCCTCGCCGCATGAACCATCAAGAATCGCTTACTTTGGGTTGATACAGATGATGTACACGGTCAAGCGGCCATGTCAACCCTTCAATTAATCCAACAAAAGGATACCAGAATTGCAGAAGCGCTAACCGTACTACCTTAATGCTATGCCACTTTAGTATCCCGGCAAATGTGCGCCGTATCGCCATGTGCCAATACCATTGCCAAAGTACCAGCAGTGCGCTAACCCAACCGCACCGCAAATATTTGGCGGTTGCTGCGCCCACCCCTTTGCCATAGCTTTTTTCAGTTCGTATTTGTTGCTCGAAATCTTTTTTGCTATCGTGGTAAACCAGCGACTTGCCGGTATAAACTATTTTCAAGCCCCTGCGCAACAGTCGGTAGCCAATATCGAGGTCTTCAAAGGTTCCCAGTGCGCCGCCGATATTCATAACTTCGTCGAAGCCGCCGCACTTCAAGAAAGCCTCACGCCGGAAACTCATATTTCCACCGCTGCCGATATGCCAAGGCTTAACCGGGCGATCAAATACTCGACGTTCGGTGCTGCGTCTTCCAATTTCAGTGCCGTTGCGTTTAATAGTCATCGGAGGCAAAATTCGTCCGTAAACCGCTTGTATGTCAGCATGCTGACTATATTCCTGCTCTACCATCTCAATCCAGTCGTTGCCGGCTAGGCAATCATCATCCATAAAAAGGATAATCTCGCCATGTGCTGCTGCTGCCCCCAGATTACGGTTTGTACCTGCGCCAACCGTATCGCTGTGAATAAATCTGACCAGCGGAAAGCACTCTGTTTCGGCAAGTAAGCTAAAACCGTGTTGCCGAGTTACAGACTGTACCACCTCTGCTAAAGCCGGAACAAGCTCAGGATTACTTTGATCTACTACAATAATTTCAAGGGGCAGTCGTGTGCCCTCCAAGATTGAGGCGAGCGCATGTTCAATCTGGTCTATCCGGTTGCGTGTGGGAATTACAACCGAAATGATTTGGCTACGTGTTCGAGCTATTCCATCACTACTCGGGGTTATACCATCTATTAGATTTCGACTCGTTTTAACAATATCCGGATTCTGTAAAACGAAAGATGTAACGTGCCCGGTTGTTCTTTGTTTTGACATCTAATTAATTAAAATCATCAGAATTTTCACTTGATGGGTAATTTACTGGCAAGCAGATGTATCCTTGCCTGGTTTTTTACATATTAGTGAAAAACCCTGAATACTATAAGAACCCATATTACTTCTAATAGTTTATCAGAGGTTCTGTATTGTAACGATAGTATTTTGGTAGGGTTATTATAATTTTATATTACAATTTTGTAGTCAATACATAATATTCAGCCTTGAACATTAAAAATCGACCGATTCGAGCTTTCACCCCTGCTAGTGGTATCTGACAGAATTGCTTGGATGATTGACACTAATTCAAATAATTATATGTATAATGTTAACACTAGCATATTATTTCCGAATAGTCCAAAATAAAACCATTTGCATGTTAATTCGTTATCTTATTATGCAAGTGAAGTGGCGTTTATTTATTCTGCAAATGAAAAGGAAGGAGACCTCTTTAGTGAAAAAGAAGTATTTGTTCCTGTCACTTGTCGTTTTACTGGCAGCTATTCTAGCTACATTGTTGCCTGCTGTTAGCAGTTCGGCTATGAACATCAGCTTTAATGACCCCGGCTTTAGTAATACTTGGAATCGGATTGACAAGCCCGTGGATGAAATCCCCGGAGTAGGACGTGGCTTTACGTGGGGTCCTATCGTGTTAGGTGCTGCGGCTATAACCAACGAGCCTTACGGTGGCGCAACTCGCAAGGTGCAATATTTCGATAAAGCTCGTATGGAAGTGAACAACCCCTCCGCTAATCCGAGCGACTTGTTCTATGTGACCACCGGCTTGCTGGTTAAAGAGCTTGTCACCGGAAAGCAACAGATTAGCGATACTGACTTTACTCAGTTTACTCCTAGCACTGTGCAAGTTGCCGGTGATCCTAATGATGGTGGGCAGAACTCGGTTGCCCCTACCTATGCCAGCTTCAAGAATGTGGTAACTTTCAACGGCAGCGAGAACGGCAAAGATAGGGCTAATGGTGGTCTTATCAACACCCAGATCGATAAAGCCGGAAACGTTGGTACTTATACCCCGCCCGAACAACGCACCTATAGCGGCTATGATGACACTACCCGTCACAATATTGCCGATGTGTTCGTGAATTTCGGCAATCGCAACGGTAAAATTTGGAACGGCAGCGCGTTTGTAGATGGGGCAGTTTTCTTCGGCAATTCAGTGTATGTTACCGGACGACCTGTTTCTGAAGCTTACTGGGTTCAGGCGGTTGTCGGTGGCGTTACCAAGCCGGTACTAGTACAGTTATTTGAGCGTCGTGTACTGACCTATACCCCCGGAAATGCAGCCGGATTTGAAGTAGAAATGGGTAACGTAGGGCAGCATTATTACAAGTGGCGTTATGTATTGGGTGGCGGCGGCGGTACTCCAACCCCTACACCAACCCCTACCGCTACTCCGACTCCTGCGCCCCAACCTTTCCCGCAGGACTTCAGCCAGTTCCGCGCCCCTTACCATAAAACCGGCGCTAAACCGGTGGGCGGTTCGCCCGGTGGTATTGCGAACTTCCGAGGTTATTCGGTGGGCGCAGCCGGTATCTCTGCTAGTTCGCCGGTAGTGAACAGCGACCAAAGTATCGCGGTGTACGCTACTAATAATAAGGGCGTAGTGGCGTTGAACCTAACTGCTAGCCTGAATGACCTGACCCAGAAGTGGATTTACCCCGCTTCCGGCACTGTTCCGCCTATCTCCTTTGCTACTCCGATCCTGTACAATGGCGTGGTTTACATCGGAGATGACAATGGCAATATGCATGCCATCAAGTTGGCTGATGGTACTTCTGTTTGGACAACCCCCAGCAATGCCGGCGCGTCTTTTGGTGCAGTGGTAGGTGCAGCAATTACCGATGGTACTAACCTCTACTTCAATACTGCCAGTGGTCGCTTGCTAGCAATCCGTTTGTCAGATGGTGTACAGGTCTGGCAATCTGTTCCTCTGGGTGTTTTGGCAAGTGGTCCGATCTTTGCCTATGGCGGCAATCTCTTCGTTGGTTCTACTAATGGCAAGGTTTATGCTTTCCAGACCTCGAACGGCAGCGAAGTTGCCACTTGGACTAAGCCAGCCCTGAACCCCATAATTTTGACGATGGCTTACGCCAATAACACGTTGTACGTGCCAAATGGCGCTACCCTAACTGCCTTGAATAGTTCCGGCACTACCATCAAAGATGTGACGCTAGATGGCACGATTAGCTCAGTACCGGCAGTGACGGCGGATAAGGTTTACTTTGGGGTGGACACCGCAAACAAGGTTTATGGTATTAACGCTTCAAATTTGGGGGATGTTAATCGCTTCGTCTTTGGGGCGAGCGGCAACCCTGCCGGAGCTATTGCGTTAGTAGATGGGTTTATCTACTTCGGCACCAGCAACGGCATATTGTATCAGGTGGAAGCGGCAAACTCTGCCAATGCAAACCAGTTGGTCAATGGGCTGAGCGGTTTCGGCAACAACTCGCCAGTAGTCGCGAATGGTCGGGTTTACATCGGTAACAGCGATGGCAAACTCTATATAGTTAAGTAGCGTTTGAAACGTAAAACCATTATGATAGGCTTCGGTGTCATGCCGGAGCCTATTTTTATTTATACGGAGCCTAAACATGATTCGAGATAGAGCGCATTTGCTGGAGCAGATTCGTGAGTTGCATCGGCAAATCAGGGCGGCGGTGGTGGCGCAAACCGAAGCGGTTGCCTTAGAGCAGCTTTCCGCAGTGGAGGGTGACGACCACGCTTACGAAGGCGATACAATTTTCGCGATTGACCGGGTGAGTGAGGAAAAGCTGGTGGAGTTTTTCGAGCGTGTAGTTGCGCCCGAACGCCCCATGCTACTGATTGCGGAAGGTTTGCACGATACAGGCTTTGGTGAAGGGCGTTTGCCTCTGCCGCGTGGCATCACGCCCGAACAGGCGGAAGTGCGTATCATCGTTGACCCGATAGACGGAACGCGCTGTATCATGTACCAAAAGCGCAGCGCATGGGTTCTGACCGGGGTTGCTCCGAACTTGGGCGAGGATACACGCTTGCAGGACATCGAGTTCGCCGTTCAAACGGAATTGCCGTTGGTAAAGCAGCACCTTTGCGATGAGCTATGGGCTATCCGAGGCGACGGCTATTTCGCGCAACGCTACAACCGCTTGAGCGGAGAGGTACAGCCGATAACTTTGCGCCCTAGCCATAGCGCTACTATTCGGCATGGTTACGCTCAGGTGGTGCGCTTTTTCCCCGGCACTCGCGCGGAGTTGGCAGCAATTGACGATGAGATTGTGTTCGCGGCGCTCGGTGCGCCCCTTCCTGGCAAGACTCACTGTTTCGAGGATCAGTACACCTCTAGCGCGGGGCAGTTTTACGAATTGCTCTCCGGGCATGATCGCTTTACTGCCGATATTCGTCCCCTCTTAGAGCAAGTCGTGCTGAAAAAGGGCTTTCGGCTTGGCATTTGCTGCCATCCTTACGATGTGTGTACCGAGTTGATAGCGCGTGAGATGGGCGTAATTATTACGGACGAGTATGGTCAGTCGCTCAATCCGCCCCTGAATGTGGAGACGGACGTTAGTTGGGTGGGATACGCCAACGCTGCCATTCGGGCGCAAATCGAGCCGCTTTTGCTCAAGTCGCTACGGGATAGGGGATTAATTTAAGCGGTGAGCTTTAATTACTTCAAAGGTATGGAGGGCTAATGCTCTCCGCCTCTCATCAATATCGCTGTTGATAATTTGTTGCAGTTCCGGCAAGGCACGCGAGTCCCCGATTTTAACCAACGCTCCGGCTGCGGCAAAACATACCTCGCTATCTTCATCGTTAAGAGCGAGAATAAGATGCTCGACAGCACGGCGATCACCAATCTCGCCCAGCGCCCAGGTAATCCGGTAACGCACGTTGCTATCCTCCTCATCTCTAAGTGCGGCGATAAGGGGTGGTACAGCACGAGGATCTTTGATTCTACCCAACGCACGGGCTGACCAGGAATATATCCCGATATTGTTAATCTTGAGAGCGTTAATAAGGGGTAGCACAGATAATTCACCGAAACCGGCTAATGCATCGGCAGCAGCTTCAATCACTTCAAAATTCTCATCGCTGAGTGTATAGATAAGTGGTTCTATGGCACGAGGGTTCTTAATTTTACCCAAAGTCCAAGCAGCCCAGTAACGCATACTACTATCCTCATCCTTAAGGGTATGGGTAAGAAGCAGCATAACTGGTTCGCCGAATTTACCTAGTGCTTCGGCAGCAGCACTTTCCTCTGTATTCCCGCTCTCAATTAGATCGGCAATAAGCGGCGGCACAGCACGCTGGTCGCCAATTTCGCCCAACGCTATGGCAGCAAGGTAATGCACAAAGCTATCCTCATCGTTAAGGGCAAGGATAAGTGGTTCTACCGCGCGAGGGTCTCCTATTTTACCTAACGCTTCGGCAGCCTTTCCACGCACAAAGCTATCCTCATCGTTGAGGGCGTTGATGAGAGGCAACACAGATGATTCACCAATTTCGACCAATGCTTCAACAACGGAACGGTTATATTTACCATCATCACAGAAATCAAAGCTGAGTTGCCGACACTCGCAACGATCTTTTGGGATTTGGGCAATCAAGCGGTCAATTTCGTCCAGTATAGCGGGGCGGGCGGGTTTGTTGAGAATGGAGTTAGCCAGTTCCAGCCCGCGCCCGATAAGTCTCTCCGAGCGTACTACATAGCGTCCTGCCGGGACAGAGGGGATTATGTCATTTCGCTCGTCCGGTTTATCGCTCATCTTCTGCCTCCTGCAATTGGGTTAGCTGTATTCGCGCCTGTTCAATCTCAACGCTTAGCTGCTCTGCCATTACTTGCAGCAGGTCAATGCCTTCCGCTTTTGCTGCTTCCGACTGCAATTTCAGCGTGTAGATTTCACTTTCCTTTAGTTGCGATAGGGTGGTTTCGATTTCCGCAATCCGGTTTTTGACATGCGCTATCTTGCGAAGAATGCGCTCCAACTCTGCCTTTGTTACTGCGCCTGGCACAGATTCCGCGCTATCTTGCCAGTGTTCTAGTATTTGCTGCAATCCGGCAGCGTTCCCTTCCGCGTAACAGCGATTAACTTCCGCCATAAGTCGAGTGCGCTTCTCCCGCTCTGACTCATTATCGGCAAGGTCAGGATGAATCAGCTTGGCAGCCTTGCGATATAACTGTTTAATATCTTCGCTAGGCTGGAACTTCGGTTGCTTTTCAACTCGTTCCTGCGCTTCTTCGGTAGCTTGCGCCGATTCTTGCGCTTTGGCACGCGCTTGTTCTGCCGTTTCGGTGGCAACTGGGTTAAAGGGCTGTTGCCGCGCCACTATTTCGGCAATCTGGGCGGTAAGCGCGTCAAGTTCCGCCAGCTTTTTACCGACTATGCTTAAATACAGGTTTTCAAACTCGCGCAACTCGGCTTCAATAGTAGCGAGGTCTTGCTCAAGTTGCACCAACCGTGATTCCAGTTCTGCCAGTTCTACTTTTTTTCGCGCAAGTTCTTCTGCTTCTGCGGATTGCGCCTGAATTATTGCTTTTGCTTCGTCAGGGATAGCTGTTCGATTTAACTCATTCTTTTGAGCATCGGTCAGCCACAATTCAGCCAGTGAAATCAGCGGGTTTTCTGGTTCTAGCCGAACAGCAGATTCAATGTAATTTTTGGAAGTGGCAAAATCATCGGCGGTGTAAGCCAGCCATAACAACAGGTTGATGTCGTTGGGGTTGGCTTGCGCCAATTTGAGCAAAATAGAATGAGCTTCGGCTTTAAACCCGTGTTTGGCTATTGCGATGGCGTGGTTGAAAATTTGCTCGTCCATGTGCTTCAAGATTAAACTGATATATTTAAAACTGATAATTTACTATCAATAATAGCACACTAACATTAAAGGAAAGATTAATCGCTTATAAAAAAGCGAGGTTACACCAACGTTACCATCCGGGTGCAGTAGGTAACGCTTAAATCGTATGAAAAAGAAAAGGGGGGCAAAGACCCCCATGCCAATGTTGTGATTTTGCCGGATTATCTTCGTGCTTTAATTACTTCAAAGGTATGGATGGCTAATGCTCTCCGCCCCTCATCAATATCGCTGTTGATAATTTGTTCTAATCCCGGCAAGGTACGCGGGTCCCCGATTTTAGCCAACGCCTCGGCAGCAGATTCGCACACGCTACATTCCTCATCACCGCTGATTTTGCACAGCAAGGGCTTGATAGCGCGTGAATCTTTGATTATGCTCAGCGCTTCGATGGCGGTGCGGCGCACAAATAAATCCGGGTCGTACAAAGCATTTATCAGGACATCCACAGCGCGCTTGTTTGCGATTTTACCTAGCGCCTCGGCGGCGCGGTATCGCACAAAACTATCCTTATCGTCACGCAAGGTTTTTATAAGCGGTTCAAGGGCATGCTTATTTGCAAGCTCCCCTAGTTTTTTCGCAGAATTCTGGCGCACTCCCCAATCTTCATGCCGTAGCGAATCAATCAGGTGGTTAATGCTGCTTGTCTGTGGGTAACTTGTGCTATCACCCACGGTATGAGCGTGAAAAAGATTTCCTCGCACATTTATTTTTCTGGCTTGTGGTGCATAAAGCATTGAATCAGCCCCATTCAAGTAGATATTCTGCCCTTGTGAATTATTTTTCATCGCTAACTTCCTTATGGGTTAATAGTTTTAAGCTTATTCACCTCAGGCAGTTACATACCAACTAGTGTTTTGAAAACCCACGTATTTTCAAGTACCCACTCTATAGATCAGACTACTTGTAACGACTACGGCACTAGAAATTGCCGATTTGCTTATTTCTGTGTCGTAATAATTCATCGTTTGTATGTCCTCATAGAGTTATCACTATCTAATAGAATTGTATCATGACTTCACACCACATATTTATAAACTTTTGTTTACAAAACCCTAAAGATTTTATAATGTAGCTTAATCTTGAAAGGGCTTCCACCTAAAAAATTCATAAAATTTAATTAATGGAATCCTGTATAGCTGAGGTCCATTAGCTCAAAGTAGGCTGAAATCGCGGGGTAAAAAATCCCCCTTCAATTTTTAGAAAGAAGGGGGTCGACTTCTAGTAGGTTTGCGTGACTTTATTCAAGCCGCGCGGTTTATCAGGGTCAAGGTTTCGGGCAAGCGCCAGATGTAACGCCAGCAATTGTCCCGGCACTACACATGGAATCGGGCTTAAAGCTTCCGGTATGCCCTGCAAATTGACAGGTAAAGCGGCGCCGTTAGGGGTGGCGGTACGCAATAGAGTCTGGTCGTCTCCTACCGCTGTAATCTCTACCCCGCGCTCAATCAGCTTTCGCGCCAGATCCAATAAACCCGGTACGGCGGGACCACTTGCGCCTACCAACAGAGCAGGCAGACTTTTCTGCGCCAAAGCGAAAGGTCCGTGTAGAAAATCCGCGGAGGAGTAGGGTTCTGCGAAAATATAAGCCGATTCTTTCAGCTTGAGGGCGATTTCAAGAGCAGTAGGGAAGTTATAACCACGTCCCAGCACCAGATAATCCTTCGCCTCGTGGTATATCGGTTGTTGCGCTATTTTGGTAATCTTATCTTCGAGCTTGAGCGCAGAGCTAATTGCTTCGGGTAGTCTCTCCAACCCAACTCGTAGCCCGTTATCATCGCCCAATTCGGCGGCAAGCATCGCCATCAACATCAGCTCGTTGGTGTAAGTTTTGGTAGCAGCTACCGATTTTTCAGACCCGGCATGCAACGGCATAACTATTGAGGCTGCATGTGCCAGTGCCGATTCAGGGTCGTTGGTAATGGCGAGTGTGAATGCGCCTTGCGCCGCCGACTCGCTGATGACTTCTACAATATCGGGCGAAGTACCCGATTGGCTAATACCGATAACCCACGCCCTTTTCAGGTTCGGTGGGCGGCGGTACAGTGTGAAAAGTGACGGAGCCGCCAACGAAACCGGTAAACTGGCATAAGCTTCAAAAATGTAGCGAGCATATATAGCAGCGTTGTCAGAACTACCGCGTGCCGCAATCATGACCAATTCAGGCTTGAAGGAAGTTAGTTTGCGCGCGACTTCTCGCACCAATATCCTGTTTTGTTTCCAGGCACGTTCCAGCGCAGCCGGTTGGTCAAAGATCTCTTCCCGCATGAGGGTCATTATTATCAGTTCCTCCGGTAATGTGAATCTTGGGAAGCCCTATCTTTGTCAGGTTACAAATAAACCGACATTGGGTTATTTCTTCTTTGATTTAAACATTTTACCACATTTTAAGGTCACATAATGGTATTATAATTAACTGTAGTGAGGCATTTGCACAGTTTCGTGGTGGGTTGGTAGTGCAAAAGCCCCTGATACGCTGAAAAATCATAGGTAAAAATCAAAAGGTATTTCTTGGGAGATTATAATATTTGGACACCAGTTTGTTAGAATATCTGGCTATTTTGGTTTTGGTGCTGCTTAACGCTTTTTTTGCTGCTAGCGAAATTGCGTTGGTTACTGTCCGAAAATCGCGGGTTAAGCAACTAGCGGACGAGGGCAACGGTTCAGCCCGTAGTATCTTGCGCCTTACCGACAACACCGGGCGTTTTCTTTCCACCATCCAGATTGGGGTCACGTTGGCAGGGTTTTTCGCTTCCGCTTTTGGGGCAGTGAGCCTGACCAAAATATTTGAGAGCTGGTTCAAAGCCGTACCACTTGATTTTGTGCGCGCCGCTGCTTCTACCCTCGCCTTTATCCTCGTGACGGTACTCATCGCTTTTATCTCGTTGATATTCGGCGAACTTGTGCCAAAAACCTTGGCGGTGGAATCCTCAGAAAAGGTAGCGCTGTTTGTAGCCCATCCCATTGAGTTTATCTCAAAGGTAGCCAATCCGCTGGTGGCGATGCTTACCGGAATCACCAATTTCTTTGTACGTCTTTTGGGCGGACGGCGCAAAGCAAATATGCCCTCGGTCAGTCAAGAAGAAATCGTTTCGATGGTGGAAACCGGGCAAGAAGAAGGGGTGCTAGAGAAGCAAGAAAGCGATATTATCAATCGGGTCTTTGAGTTTACCGATCGACAGGTGCGCGAGATTATGATTCCGCGTATGGATGTGCTGATGCTGGATGTGGCTGTAACCATTCATTCCGCCGCCCATGAGATTGTAAATTCGGGCTATTCGCGCTATCCGGTGCATAAGTCTGGAAATCGCGAGCATATAATCGGGGTGGCATACGCCAAAGATATTCTAAAGCATCTGATAGAAAATCAGCCTAATGAACCGGTAAGTCATATACTGCGGAAGCCCTATTTCATTCCCGAATCCAAGCGGGTAGGCGATTTGTTGGCGGAGTTGCAGAAAAGCCGTACCCAGATGGCGATTGTGATAGACGAGTATGGCGGGTTGGCGGGAATTGTAACTCTCGAAGATTGCATTGAGGAAATCGTGGGCGATATTCAGGACGAGTACGACATGGAGGAGAGCCGCATCAAGTCGGAAGGCGATGGGCGTTTTCTGGTGGATGGCGCAACTACCCTGAACGAGTTGAACGAGGCACTCGATTTGCAAGTGGAAGAAGAAGAAGTGGAAACGATCAGCGGGTTAGTGCTGAAACATCTGGGGCGTATTGCCGCCTCCGGTGATGTCATTAGCTTGTCGCAGGTGCGTCCTATGCCCGACCCCGACCCTGACTCGGATGAAATCACTTTCGTAAATGTAACCATCACCATTACAGTAGAGAAAATGGAAGGAGTGCGCATCCGGCAAGTGGTATTGTTGCTACAGGAAACGCCCCACGCAGAGGAATAGTTCTCGTAGAGTAGTTCAGCAATTGCGCGGTTTCCCGTACGTAACATAGTACGCTTTTTCAAGTAGTTGGCAAGCATCACTTGTCAATTATTTGCTTTATGGTTTTAATTTTACATCTCCTTGCAATTTATGGGATTGTAGTTAATTACATGTTCTTTTGGGGATTTTTATGTTATTATCGACAGCAATAGAACCTAAATTCCCCACTAAAAGATCGTGTATTATAGAGTGTAATTTCCCAATAGTTTGATTATCTTTTATAAAACGCATTAATATATTGCTAGATTTACTGGAATTGACATCATAGATTTGTTGAATCTAGAGAGGATAGAGAATAGCTTGGCTACTACCAATAGTAATATATTAGCTGATATTTTTCGCACCAGCGACCATTCAATTGATATTTTTGACAAGAATGAAATCGAGGCACTTGAATTTATCGAAAAAAACGATAAACTTTATCTGCGTGATTTCTCTGGTAATAAAGAGCGACTCGCTACCCCTGAAGAGATAGTACGACAATTATTTCTTTACCAGCTTATACATAAATATGGATACCCACCTAGCCGAATCACTCTTGAAAAACCTGTACAATTCGGTTCTACAATAGCTGATAAACGTGCTGATATCTGGATTTGTGAAAAAGACCACCCAAACACTTCTTATATTATTGTAGAAGTCAAAAAACCCAAGCGTAAAGACGGCGAGGAGCAACTAAAGTCCTATTGCAACGCTCAAGGCGCGCCGATAGCTGTTTGGACAAATGGTAGACAAAAGGAAGTATGGCGTAGAGATGAACCTAATATCTATCTTAGCATTAGCGATCTACCACGTATTGATCAATCCCTAAACGACATTATTAATGAAAAAGTAACCATTGATGAGTTAGCTGAACGTAACAAACTTGTTACTGAAAAAGTCTCTCTGCGCGATGTCATTACAACTATGGAGAATCTTGTTTTAGCCAATGCTGGTGTAGATGGTTTTGAGGAGGTTTTTAAACTTATTTATGCAAAGCTCTATGATGAATCAATGGCTGAAAATAACCCGAACCGACATCGTGTTGTAACATTTCGGCTTGGAGGTACTTATCAGGAAGTTTACACTCGAATCAACAATCTTTTTATTTTAGCTCAGAGGGAATGGCCGGGTGTTTTCTTGCCGGGTGAAAAGATCGATCTAACTCCTGCCCACTTGGCTAGTTGCGTTTCTTTCTTACAGGATTTAAAACTATTTAATGCTAATCTTCAAATTATTGATGAAGCCTTTGAATACCTTGTTACTCAGGTTGCTAAAGGTGCTAAAGGTCAATACTTTACTCCTCGTCCCGTTATTGATATGGCAGTCAAAATGTTAAATCCCCGTTTTGAAGAGTATGTTATAGATACAGCTTCAGGAAGTTGTGGTTTTACTGTTCACAGTATCTTTCATGTTTGGGGTGGAGAACTTACTGCTCAAAAACCAGAAGAATGGCAGCGTAAATATGCTAGCGAAAAAGTATATGGTTTGGACTTTGATGCTCGAAGTGTAAAAATCGCAAAAGCAATTAACATGATTGCTGGAGATGGTCGCACTCATGTTTTCAGAGTGAATACTTTAGATCCTCAATCATGGAGTGATGAAGCTCGTGTTCACATGCGTGAACGCCGCCGCCGATTTTTGGAAAATCCTCAACAGGATGAAGACAATTATAACTTTCCTCGTTATTTCGACTTTGATGTTATTCTTACAAATCCTCCTTTTGCAGGAGACATTAAAGATACCCGTATAATTTATCAATATGATCTTGCTCGTCAAGGTAAAGGCAAATGGCAGAATAGCGTTGGTCGGGATATACTTTTTATCGAGCGTAATTTAGAATTCCTTAAACCCGGTGGACGAATGGCTATCGTACTTCCTCAAGGTCGTTTAAATAATATTGGTGATGAGCGCATTCGTCGCTTTATCTCTGAGCATTGCCGTATTCTCGCAGTTGTCGGTTTGGATGTTAACACTTTTAAGCCGCATACTGGCACAAAAACTAGTGTTTTATTTTTACAAAAGTGGAATAAAGATATTGAAGTAGGACCACTTTGTCTTCCCCTCTCAGATTATCCTATCTTTTTTGCTGTCAGCCAACATCCAGGCAAAGATAACTCTGGGGAATATATTTATCTTAAAGATAAGACTGGGCAACCTCTGCTCGATCTTTATAACCACAAGATAATTGACCAGGATTTATTTGATATACATTATGTTCTCAAACAGCAGCTAGCTAATTTGTTAAAACGTGATAAAACAAACCCTAAAAGGCTTGAAGATCATAAGAAACGTTGCGAAGAACTTCTCAATTATATCCCTATACGCCCTACTATTGCCGAAGCTTTTATTGAATTTGCCAAAGCTAACAATTTTCAATTCATATATTCATAGAACGAGGAGTGTTAATTTTGGCTCTATGGAGTGTTAGAAGTATTGTAGAAACATATGAAAATCATAGATTAGATTCTGAATATTTTAGACAGGATTATGCAGATATTGAGAAAAAAGTCAAAGGTTTTGAATGGACCCCTCTTGGTAAAGTGGCACAATACATAAAAAGAGGGCTACAACCAGTATATAATGGGGATGGAAGCATACCAGTTTTAAGAACAGTAAATATTCGAGAAGAAGGATTCAGTGATACACGTCAAGAATACGTAAATGAAGATTTTTACCAACAAAATCCTCGTGGTCAAGTTTATAACCTTGATATTTTAATTACTTCTACGGGTGTAGGAACTTTAGGGCGTGTAACATATGTAGATGAAAACACTCCATTTTTCGCTGATGGTCATATATCTATATTGAGGGGTATTACTCAAAGAGACCCGAGATTTATAAGCGTGTTCCTTCAATCAAAAGTTGGGCTTGCTTTAATTGAGCAGAGACAGCGTGGGTCTTCAGGGCAAATTGAAATTTATCCTGATGATTTAGCTTCAATTCCAATTCCAAAATTAGATTCTCGTTTTGAGGAAGAAATTGCCTCATATGTTTCACAATCGCGTGAATTAAGGCATACAGCAAAAGCTTTTTATGTTGAAGCCGAAAACCTACTAATTAAGGAATTAGATCTTAACATTAAAGACCTTTCCTCACAATTAACTTATATAGCTAATTCTAACGAAGTTATGGATTCTCAACGTCTTGATGCTGAGTTTTTCAGATTAAAATATTATCAATTAATCGATTCTATTAGAACCCTTAAACCAAAACAGTTAGTTCCTTTAGGGGATTTATTAGATGTCCTAACTAATGGGCATACGCCTTTGCGACATAATTTGTCTATAGGTGAAATCCCCTTTTTAACTGCTGAAAATATTTATGATTTCCGTATTAATTTTAATACAGAAAATCGCATTACCCTTGAACATCACCAAAATGAATTAAAACGAACTCAATTACATGAAGGTGATCTGTTAGTCACCATCAAAGGACGTATCGGTAATGCTGTATTGGTAACTAATTTACCTAGTCCAATAAATATAAACCAGGATATAGCTTTACTTCGATTAAAACCTGAATTTAACCCTTATTCTTATTTTATTGTTGGCTTCTTAAATTCTGAAGCAGGAAAATTATTAGCAAAGCAACTCTCTACTGGACAAATTAACCCATTTTTGGGGTTAAGCAATTTGCGTCAAATCCTTATTCCACTTTTCGACAACGAATTAATGAAAAGATTAAGTGCTAAAATCCAAGAGAAATTAACCCAATCACGAAATGCTGAAGAGGATGCGGTACGACTTTTAGAAACTGCCAAGCAACAAATAGAAGATATGATAGTTAATGGAGCATCCTATTAATGTCTCATATTGATGATTTGATAGAATTAATTCAAACTACTAACGAAATCTATCTCCTGAATGTTAATCCTGAACGTCACGTAAAATCTGTTTTTATTCAAATTGATGATCTTTGTGAGTTGACATTGAAGAGTTGGTTAATTAAGGACAGTGGTGATTATCAGCAACAATGTTTAATAGAACTGAAAAATGCTAAATTGATTATAACTAAAAAACACCAGAATGCTTTTAAGGAATATTGCAAAAACATTGATAACGGTTTAGCTACATTTAAAAACGATTTGGAAATTGAAAGTAAAGCTAGTCAAATAGAAAAGTTAGATAAGATTCTTACTGATTATCCTTATCTTGAAGATTGGTCCGCAGATATATCAGCAGGTAAGTTTAAAAGCTTCAGCCAAATTGTAGAGGAGGTTAAAAACCGTCATCTATTACCTGCGAATCAACTCATACATTCTATCCTCCATCGTATAAAAGATCGAAGAAATACACGCAATAGCTTTTTTCACGACCCAAACTCATTGCCACTGACTATAAATAGTAAGCAATGTTTAAACGCTTTGTGTGATCTTTACGAGATAATAAACTTACTTTTTCCAAATGCACTCATTGATCTAAGTAATCAATTACTTCGTGTCCAAATAGCAACAATTAGAGCACTGAGAGATTGTGCGGATGACGAACAGAAAGATAGCAAATATAAGGATATTTTAAATAATTGGAAACATAATGACGTGAACAAAAATTTAAAGGTTAGCGGAGAAATCAAAGTAAAATCCAGTAATAGAGCTTACCAATATTGTATTATACACCTTTACGCTGACCAATTCTATTCTGCCCTTTTAAATGCGGGGTTGATTTCAGAATAGAATATTACAAAAGAATAAGTTTAAGGTATAAATTATAAAAGCTCTCTCGAAGTTAATATTTAAGTAAAATGGCAACAAGATTCAAGCCTGTGACGATTTTACTTGAGTCCTGGCTGTTGAGTAGTACCTAACTGTAATATGTATATTTGCTTTGATTTCTTCTATATCTAGTTCGTTAAAAATTGGGTGACAGTTAGAAGCGAAAACCAACGCGGCTAGTCCAGCATAATCAGCGCGCCGTAGTTGCCCTGCTTGCCTTTCAGTTCGGGGGGTTGGGCGCGGTAGCTGAAAAAGGTATCATGGTGGCACAGGCTGCACAATTCGCTATGTTCGATGTGAGCGGGTTTAATGCCCGCTATCCGTAAAGTATGTTCAATTGCTGACCACAAGTTAAAGAGGTATAACCCATCTTCACGCAGCGACAGAAAGCCGCGCGTTTCTTCCTCACCGAAAGCTGCAAACACCTCATATGCTACCGCTTCGTTCACAGTGTAGCAGCAGCCCCCAATCGAGGGACCAATACCCGCCAGAATATCGGTTGGGTCGCAGCCGAAGCGTGCTTGCATCACTTGCACCGTCTCCGCAGCGATTTTTTGCACCGTACCGCGCCAACCGCTATGGGCGGCAGCAATCACCCCTTTAATCGGGTCGTAGAACAAGATGGGTGGACAATCGGCGTGTCCGGTAAGTAGAGGGATGCCTGATAAATTTGTCACCAGCGCATCGGTAGCGGGAATGGAATTGCGCCAGTTGCGCCCTGCCCCGTAGAATTTTTCGTCCACCACCGCCACGTTAGCGGTATGCTGTTGGTAGCCGCTGGTCAGGTTGGGAAAATGCTCACGCCAATCGCCGCCCACCGCCTCGATGAACTCGCTGCGCCGCAAATTCATAACCTCATCCGACAGACCCGCATTTACGCCGCCCATTTTGTAATCATCGGGGCGTTCGGGTTGCGCTTCCTGAAATATAGGGTTGGCGGGGGCGTAGCGGGTGCTGATTCCGTGTTTAAGATGGGGAAAGCCGCTCAAGGTTTCGAACTTGAACAGCGGCATATTCAGCGCATTATCGCTGGTAAGTGGCATAAACTCCTGCTTAAAATAACTTACGGTTTGCCGGATAGCGAAAAACATCAGTAGCAGCGGGGCGCACCAGTGGGGCAGCGCCGGAATCGGATGCGGGGCGATAGTGATAACCTCTGATTAGCACCGCCGGAACGGCTTCGCTGCTCTGTCCCATTATCAGTGAAGCGGCAGCCGCAAGCTCATCGCCCGTTGCCACTTGCGTACCTTGCAGTACATAGCCGAACATATCCCTCTCACCGCGTTTGTCCACCAGAGTTTCTAGCCCGGCAGAACCGAGGCAAACCCCTATGCCGCCCATGCGAAAGGGGCGACCATGTGTATCATTTATGATTACCGCTATCTCTTTGCCGCTTAGTTCCAGCAACCGTTGGCGCAGATTAGCGGCGCTGCGATCGGGGTTTTCGGGCAGAAGCGCCAGCCATTCGTCACCTTGCGCCGCCCCCGGTTGCTCGATATTAGAACGATCTACTCCGGCGTTAGCGCAAACATAGCCTTGCTGCGTTTCTACTACGAAGATGCCGGGACTGACCCAGATAACCTCGCGACTCTCATCCAAAATCACCTGAACATGGCGGGGGTCTTTGCCGTAAACGACGGCGATGGTAAGGGCGCGCTCGGATGGTACTACCTGTTTTAAATTTACCAGCCGTCCTTCGCTCTTGCTCACAATCTTCTGCGCCAGCGCCAGTATATCGCCGTCCTCGAAGTGCAGCCCTTGTTGTAGAAGGCAATCAAATAGTAGTGCAGCAAGATCAGCACCCTGATTGATCAGTGGGACATGCTCAAGCGCTATTAGCTGAACCTGACTCATCGTGGCAGGAATTCCTCCAGAATATGCTCGGCGAGTAACTGCTTATCCTCATTGGTCTGCATGACAGTTTGCGTGACCAGCACCTGATAACCCATCGCGGCGATTTCTTCTGCTAGCGCATCATCGCTTACATCCAGCACAAAGCCCCCTACCAAGCCCTGATAATATTTGGCGACACCCAGCGCGGAAGGTTCTACCCCATCGAAGCTGCGCATAATATCGGCGGCAGGTCCCTTGAGGGCTTTCCCGCCCACAATCGGGCTGACCACCACCACCGGAGAATTGCATTGTAAAAGAGCTTGCTCCATGCCTTTAACTTGCAAAATCGGCTCTATACTCAGGTAAGGGTTGGAAGGTGCGATTATGACCAACTCCGATTGCCAGATTGCTGCCGCGATAGGTGCGGTTATTTCGGCTTGCTCGATTCCATCGTAGCGGATACCCACCACCGTATCGGTAGCGCCCCGCCGCACGAAATATTCCTGAAAAGGGATTTCGCCCACTTCGAGAGTCTCTACATAAGTGCACACGGGGGAATCGGACATGGGCAATAGGGCGCAATCCAAACCAAGTGAAACGGTCAAAGTGGCGGTTATTTCGGTGAGGCTAACGCCCTCTTTGAGCATACGGGTGCGTAGAATATGCGTGGCAAAATCCTGATCGCCCAGCAAAAACCAAGTATCCTCGCCATAGCGTTTAAACAAATCGAGGACGCGGTAGGTATCGTCCGCGATGCCCCACCCCTGCTGAGGGTTTGACAACCCTGCCAACGTGTACATCACCGTGTCCAAATCGGGGGAAACATGTAGCCCAAACATATCGAGGTCGTCGCCCGTATTGCCGATAATGGCAAGGTCATTGGCGCGCCCCCGCTCTTTAAGACAGCGGTAGAGACCGAGCGCCAACTTCGCGCCTCCCACTCCACCGCACAATGTTACAATTTTATTCTTCCCGTTGTATTCCATTTGCCCTTAATTATACATCACCCTAATGGATATGAAAAATAGCAATTATGTTACATAATAGTACCAGAATTACTGGAGAAAAATCAGGACTGCTGCCTATCATTATTGTAAAATAATTATACAAAATGACTGCTCGAAACCTTTCAAAAAGCGACAATCCTGAAGGATATAAAGAAGATATCGGAAAGATTATAACTTATGATTGAGAAAATACCTTTTGGTAGAACTGGACACCTTAGCACCCGCACAATTTTTGGAGCGGCAGCGCTTGGTCAGGTAAGCCAGGACGATGCCGATCGCACCCTTGAATTACTGCTGGAATATGGCATAAACCACATAGATACTGCTGCTAGCTATGGCGAAGCTGAATTGCGAATCGGTCCGTGGATGCGGGAACATCGCCAAAATTTCTTTCTCGCCACCAAAACGGGCGAACGCACTTATCAGGCTGCCCGTGACGAAATTCATCGTTCTCTAGAGCGGTTGCAAGTAGAGCGAGTGGATTTGCTGCAACTCCACAATCTGGCAGACCCGGAAGAATGGCGCATTGCGATGGGACCGGGCGGCGCACTCGAAGCGCTTATCGAAGCCCGCGAGCAGAATCTCGTTTCCTACATCGGTGTTACCGGGCATGGGTTGGGCATTGCCGCGATGCATTTGCGTAGCCTCTCCCTTTTCGATTTCGACTCGGTATTACTGCCATACAATTATATCCTGATGCAGAACTCAGCCTATGCCGCCGATTTTAGTACAGTGACGGCATTTTGCCAGAATCGAAATGTGGCGATACAAACTATCAAATCGCTTTGCCGCCGCCCATGGGGAGAGCAAGAACGCACCTGCGCTACATGGTATGAGCCGTTAGAAGAGCAGGATGATATTAATACAATGGTAAGTTGGGCGCTATCACGCCCCGGTATTTTTCTGAACACCATTGGCGACATTAACATTTTGCCCAAAGTCTTGAAAGCTGCCGCCGACCCGGTGGAACAACCCTCATTGGTAGAGATGCATATTATGTCGGAACGGCTGAAAATAGCTTCGCTGTTTGTTTAAGGTGAAAGGGGCTGTTGTCAGGTGAGTGCGTACAAGTTTATCCGCCCGGTTTTTGCTTGCTTGCTGCTGGTAACTTTGCTGCTGGCAGCTTGTGGCGATGAGAACCCCACCGCTAACCCTGAAAAAGATTTACCAAAAGACCGTCTGATGTATCTGAGTAATGCGGATGGTTGGCCTGATCTGTATACTGTTGAACCGGGCAGCAAGGTGTCGGGGCGGCTCACCGAAAGCGCCGAGGCAGAGTTCGGGGCAAATTGGTCGTCGGACGGCAAGCATGTGATTTTTAGCGCACTTAACGGCGATCAGGCAGCGGGGGAATATAACCGCACCCACCAACTTGTAAGCATGGACTCTGACGGCAAAAATCGCAAGATAGTAAGCGCAGATGGCTTTAACCCACAGTGGTCGCCCGATAGCGTCCGTGTGTTATTCACTCGCACCGTATCCGACCCTGACGCGCCCAATACAACGCCCTCTCCGACTCCCTCATCCTCTACCCGTTTTTTGCGTCCTTCCGTGCCTTTGCCTATTCCAACTGAGGTCAAGCAGAAATCTGCGCTTTATATAATTCCCGCCGATGGTAGCGCTTCTGGCAAGGATGCCGGAACTTTGTTGGCAGATCGCGCCCTATACGGGGTGTGGTCGCCGGATGGCAAGCGCATTGCTTATATAAGCGGCAATAACCTGATCGACCAACCCCGTAGTTTATATCTGATCAACGTGGACGGCTCGAATCGGGTGAATCTGAGCGACAAGCTGAAGCTGAGCGGGTTGGATGTGCTGTTCGTTAGCTGGTCACCGGATGGCTCAAGTCTCGCCTTTACTGCCGTTGATGCGCAACGTGACAAGGTTTCGTTGTACAAAGCCAGCCCGGAAGGTACTACCTTTCGTCGCTTGACCGATTACGCCGGAAGCGGACGCGAGTTTTATAGCTTGGTATGGGCGTATGCCGATTACTACAGCCCTGCACCGCGCCTCAAGGCTGCTCCGGTCTGGTCGTTTAACAGCCGTTATATAACTTTTGCCGATGCCAGCCCGCGTATTACCGTGAGCGAAGTGGATACGGGCAACTCTCGCACCTTTCCGGTTGGTTCTGCCGCTATCGGGCAGGACAAAGATGCGGTGTTATCGGTTAGCTGGCTGCCCGACAATCGCCGTATCGCTTTTGAGCGCGCCGGGGCGGGGCGCAACGCTTTGATTACTCAAGCGAATAATTATATCTTTGATTGGTTCGATGAAAATCTGGAAGTGTTGGATACTGCTAACAAGTCGATTACTTCGCTCGGTGTAAATGGCAGCTTTATCGGGGCGAGTTGTTGTGGAACCGATGCGTTGGGTGTAGGTTCTACTCCTGCCACTCCTGCCGCGCGTCCTGTCACAGTTCCGACTATAAACGACCTCAAGCCGAGTGGTAAGCTGGTGTTATTGGGTGGAGTAGGTACGCAGTATCTAAGCGTGGTTGACCTTGAAACAGGGCAGCGCACCGTAATCAGTAGCGGCGCGTTCCGCGGTCTGGATGCAAGCGTTGCACCGACAGGCGGACGCTTAGCTTATCTGGAAGTGGGTGATCAATACACCGGGACGCTGTGGGTTAGTAGTCTTGACGGCAAGCAACGGGTGAAATTGAGCGAAGGCGTGGGCGAACCGGACGATCTGACTCAATCGGTGCGCTGGTCGCCGGATGGCAAGCGGGTGGCATATCAAGCGCTTGGCAACGACCCGCGTTTGGTGGCGGGTTTGTACGTGTTGTCGCTGGAACAAAGCGGTAACGAAACCCCTGTTCCCAGCCTAATTACCACGGAGTCGGTATCGGCTTTCGATTGGTCAAACGATGGGCGCACGCTGGCATACAAGCTAGACAAAACACAATACGAGCTTTACCTTTCGCAAGTGGATGCACCCCGCTCTAACAATCGCCTTGTGGCAAAAGTGGGAGCGGTTAACTCGAATTATTCGGCGCTTGGCAAGGGCTTATTGTGGTCGCCGAACGGCAAAACCATCGCGATAACCGGAAGTAGCACCTATTCGCGCTTTACCACTTGGCTGGTAACTCCTGAAGGTCAGGTTACAGAGATAACCGGGGGTAGTGTAATAAATCGTATCAACGCTTTCAGCCCCGATAGTACTCGATTGGTCGCCACCACTGCCAACTACAGCCAGAACAACGATTTGCAGGTGCTAAATCTTGCCACCGGCAACTGGCGCATGTATGGACCCGGCAGCGGCGCGCAAATAGATGCTACCGGGCAGTATGTGGCGGTTTATTCGCGCTATGATATAACCCGAAACGGCGCAATCTCGTCCCAATATTCGCAGCGCGTAACCGTAATTCAGCTTAGCAACGGGCAGCAATATGATTTGGAACTTAATAACCCCCCCTATTACGCTTTCCGTTCGCGCTTTTTCGATTGGTCGCCCTCCCAACCGATTCTAGCGTTTTACCAGAACAACACCATCTGGGGCAGCGCGCCCGACCTGAAGAATCCCCAACCGTTGGCACGCGCCATTGGGGTAGAGCGCGTTTTCTGGGTGAAGTAGCCGGGTTTGTAGCAAAAGCTAAAGGAAATTATACGCTTGCGAAAACCGCTGAACTTTATCGAAGGCTGGCTACAAGGGAGGCGCTTAAACCTTGTAACGGGCGAAGTATTGCTGAATCGCCCGTGTGTAGCCCTCCGCCAAAGCCTTAATAGTTTTGTTATCCCTCAGTAAATTTGCCTCGGTATCGTTGGTAATAAATAATGCCTCGGTCAATGCACCGGGCATGGCGGTGGCAATCTTGCGGGTGGGCGTGGGTGGTCCAAACATAAATAGGTGATTCCCGTTCCAATCAATTTCAAGGTCGTCCGCAACCCGGCGATCTTGCGCCTCATAGCCGAGAGAGGACATGCTTGCCACGCTCTCTTGCTGGATTAGTTGCGCAAATAGCTTGTTGCGATCTTCGAAAGAACGGTCGGCGCAATACCATGTCTCAAATCCGCCCGCTCCGTCACCCGGCGTACTGCTGTTTATATGCAAGGATAGCAATAAATCGGCTTTGCTATTATTGGCAAGATTTAAACGGGCTTGCAAATCATCCAATTCGTTGATTTCATCGTCCCCGTTAAGGTCTTGAGGCGGATTGTTGGCAAGCGTGTCCCCGCTACGGGTTAGCACCACCTTGAAACCGCTTTGGCGCAGTAGTGTCGCGGTAGCCATGCTCAATTGTAAAGTCAAATCCTTTTCTAGCAAATCGGGCTGATCGTTAGAGTCGAAGTGACCTGCTCCCCAATCATTCCCTCCATGACCAGGGTCTAGCGCCACCGTGAAAGGTTCAGCAGTTGTAAGCGTGGGCGCGGTAGTCGCTACAGGTTGAAGGGTGGGGGTTGCAGCAGCGGTAGTTTGCATCGGAGTAGCGGTACTATCTCCACAAGCTGCCAACAACAGGCTAAGCGCTAGCAATATCAAAAATAGATATGATAATCTAAAAAAACGCAGCAAATTTTATATCCTTAATGAAGTTCATCCAACTAGATAGGGCTAAATTGTGCTAAAACCATAACACCCGATTCGAGCAACCCTGCTACAGTATAGTTGAATTAAATCAGCGGGGAGTGATATTGAGGTTAAAAAAGTCCAAAATAATTGTAAAGTTTCTGAATAACAGTTAGCGAGGTGCGGTAATCAGCGAGAATCTTCGCCATTTTCAGAGGTAGCGTTTTTAGCGGCTTGGTAAGTCACTTGCGCTAACCTGCGCCCCTGCGCCGAATCCTCTATCAAAGTGGCAAGCCTTTTTAAGCGCGTTTCTTCCTTTTTTGCGCTCATCACCCAGAAGCTGGCAACCTTTTTATAATAGGGCGGTTGCGCCTGAAAGAAATCCCACGCGGCGGGATTCTCGCGGAATTGTGCCTCATATGAATCCACAAGGGCGCGCTTATCGTTTTCATAAGAATAAAGCTGAGCTTTATCTGGGTCGCGCTCCTGATAGGTTTTAAGCCCGGAGGCATGCATCAAGCCGAGTTCAACCAATTCCCCCGCCCGCTTGAGATTCACCGCACTCCAGATGCTTCTGGGCTTGCGAGGCGTAAAGCGAATCATATAGCTTTCCACATCTATGGTTTTGCGGATACCGTCAATCCAGCCAAAGCAAAGCGCCTGATCCACCGCTTGCCCGTAGGAGATGCCGGGTTTAGCTGTGCTCTTTTTGTAAAAACCAACCCAAAGCTCTTGCATTTGAGCGTGTTGCTGCTCTAGCCATTCTCGAAATTCCGCTTCGGTTTGAAAGAAAATTGTATCCATCGCTCTATACACTCTGTGAATTTAGCGCCTGTTTAAGGCTCTCCAGATGGTTAGTGGTGTGGCGAATCGTAGTTCGCATTAGGTAGAGGGCGTTAACCTCTCGCCCAAAAGTAACCCATAGCACGTTGCGGTTCAGGCCTGTTTCGCTCAAACCAAGTACCATTTTTTCCAGTGTCGCCAAATTTTGGTTCAAGCGTGCCACCACTTCGCCTTGACTAAGGTTGGCATAGAGCGTAACCCCTTCAGCGTTAAGCGCATCAATACCGTTCGGAGTTGTGGTAATGGGCTGTCCGCTGCTGGCATTTTCAATCCAGCTCATGCCGTAGTCGTAGCCCAGCGCAATATGATGCGCTGCAATGCCGAGCGTCCAGTTCTCCCCAGTGTGCTGCCCTTGCCAATCTTCCGGCGAGATGCTCTCTACAAGCTGTACTACCTCTGCATTAAGTTGTCTCAATTTATCCAGTAAAAGCCCTGCTTCACTTGACATAATTACTCACACTCTTTCAATAAAGGTCACCATAGAGGGAGTGCCGTTTAAATAATAGAAACAAATTTTCTGTTTGTCAATTAGAAAGAATTCGGTTAGTTTGCCACTATTTTCTCAATACTGGAAACCCAAGCATTAAAGTGGGGACATTCTTGCCTGATTTTATCCAAAGCAATATCAAGAAGGATAAGCGGAGTATATAAAGCCTTTTGGTATTCAGGAAAAGCGGTCAAAAGCCGTTTTGAGGGGGCAGTTTGCGGATTGTCGTTTATTTCTTCCGGTGAGTTAAAAGCGGCTTTTATCTTTTCAAGGTCTGAAAGTTTTGTTGAGTTAGGAAAAGCGCGCGCAATTTGGGCTGGTTCAACGAACACCAATGCTTCAAGCTCGTGTATGGAAAAGTAAGGGAGAAATTTGGGGTTACTTATATTCTTGCTGAACTCTCCTTCGAGGTATTCAACTTTCTGGTAACAATTTCCTGTCGGTAAGGTGGCTTTTCCGGGAAAATCATTTGGTAATCCGTAAAAATCAATCATCGTAGTTACTATGGCGGCGCTTGAGTCTTTCAATAACTTTAAGAGGTCATTTTTAACTTTATCATAGGAAACTATACCGCCCTTAAAATTCGACCCGCTCTTAACCCTTTTGGTTACAACTAGGCTCGGTATTATAAAAATCCCCTTCTCATTTAAAAAGGGGTCAAGAATCTCACGCACAAAGGTTTCTTCCGTCTGACCCTCTACTAGAATAAGCGCCTTTTTCATCTATGCGGTCTGCCACCCAGAATGTTTTTTTCCCAAAGTTCTCCCAAGCCGTAATCTTCCAACCACTCCTCTACGTTTTGTTGATCCAATCTTTTGAATACCGATTGGTTATCTTCCCGGTCAACCACAATAATATCTTCCGGTGAAAGTTGGTTTACCAGCGGAACTGATTGTGTTGAAACAATAACCTGTGTTTTAGTAGCCGCACTTTTTAACAACCCCGCTAAAATTGTTATGGCGTAAGGGTGTAGCCCCAACTCTGGCTCATCTATTAGAATAGTTGACGGTAAAGTGGGTTGCAGCAGTAACGTTGCCAGACAGATAAAGCGTAATGTACCATCTGATAAAGAATTTGCGTTGAAGTAAGTATCCGCGCTTACCTCTCGCCATTCTAGTTGTATTTTGTCAGGATTAAGCAAGTTCGGTTTTAGGTTGAAATCTCTAAAGAAAGGCGCAACCATACGAATAGTTCTGACAATGTTATCGTAATTCTCACGGTGTCTTTTTTCAAGAAGATAAAGAAAGGCTGCTAGGTTTGAGGCATCTGCCCTTAGAATACGATTATCGCCAATATCACCCGTTTTTTTAATCTTTGCGCTATCGCTGGTATCGTGAAAGTGATAAACTTGCCAGCTTTTTAAACTCTCAAGAACATATCTTGGAATATTTCCCCCTTTTTTCAAGGATTCCTCAATCAATAATGTTTCTTTATGACCTTTGCCAAGGCTGATTCTATAAGGAATTGGATACCGTTTGTTGTGAAACCAGCAAATTTCTTCACCGAAGATGAGAGTATCGCTACTTGCAGGTACTAATTCGACCTGATAACCATTTACGTTAAACTGTAATCCTATAGAAATGCCACCAGTAACTTTTTGCCCGAAGTATAAAAGAGACTCTGCGCCTCCTACCTCCCCAGCATACCTCTGTAAATTTTCCTCTACTATTTGGTTGAGCAACTTGAATACAGATATAAAATTGGTTTTGCCCGCCCCGTTCGCGCCGATAAGCACATTTAATGCGCCAAGCTTTATATCAGCTTCCCGAATAGATTTATATCCACTTATTTTAATCCGGTCGAGCGCACCCAAGAGCGACCTCTTTTCTAACCTTTATATTATAAAACTCACCTTATTAATCTATATTTGAGTAGGTTGTGGCGCTATTATCAGGTAACATTCTTTGCAAAATTTTACCACAATTTTGTGAGGATTTGCTTGGCATAAAGAATAAAAAGAGCGAGTTCAAAACCCGCCCCTTGCTGACTTCCATTTCTATTAAGAATAGGCTACTTCCCGTAGCGCCACAGGTGATATTGGCGACCGACGTTGCCCATCTCCACCTTGAAGCCGTCCGGGTTATCAGGCGTGAAGGTCATTATACGGCGTTCAAAAGCTTGCACCAGCACCTTCATATCTTTGCCGCCTACTTTGATGGTAGTCCAGTAGGCTTCGGAGATTGGGAAGCCCATCGCGAAAACCCAATCAATCACATTGGCATTTGTGACTCTGGCGTTCTCCCAAATTGGTCCGCTCTGCTGGAAGAAATCCCAGAAGGGCGAGGCGATGTTATGCCCGGTTTCGTTCACATAAGCGTTATAACGCACGTTATACTGAGTGAAACCTGCGTTTTCGCCCACCTGTCCGTTGGCAGCCATAGTCGAAAGCACCAATTGTCCGTTCTTGTTATCCACGCGCTTGTCGGCAGCCAATGAAGCGACTCCCGCCATGCTGGCAAAAGTGGGACTATTCGGGTTGTTCTGGAAATCCCCCGCCACCGGAATATTAGCTGCGCCCTTATTCTGCTCGGCGTTGGGGTTATCGCCCACCTGAATTTTGCCCCGCATCATTTCGCGCACCAGCAAGCCATTGGTGACGAACCATTGCCCGTTTGGGTCGGTGGTAGGGCGCGTAATTTCCATACGGCTCTTGTCGAAGTAATAAACTATGCGTGAACCGCCCGGTCCCTCATTGTAAGGTTCGCGGTACATCGCAAAGTTTTCAGGTCCCCACAGCCATGTGCGTGGCACTGCCCCGTTGTCCACCAACAGGTCGGTGTGACTCCACACTTTCATGATGCTGCTTTCGCCGAACATCTTGAGCGTGCCTTTATATTGCTGCGCATATTGTCGGGTCATATCAACATATTGATTGCCCCACTGCTCACCGGGTTCGATGGAACTGCCCTCGTACCATTCGTTCCAAGTACTAATCGTAATCAAATCGGGAGTGCTGCTAATGGCGGCTTGCCAACTGCGTTGGTAATATGAGCCACCCTCGCGGTCGCGAAACTCGCCGGGAGAGCGCAACTTGCGGTCATCGTAACCGGGAGTTACTCCCGCCAACCAATAGCGTCGCTGTCCGGTACGTGCCTGATAATTGTTCACATCGTTGCGGAACTGCTGATCTTTCCCGACCGGGTTGTTATCCCACTTTGCTGCGCTGAACAAGTGTATGCCATCGAACACTGAGAGCGGCGTGGTATCAATCGCATCGGTTGACCAAAGTTGCTCATGATTGGGGTCAACCTGATTGCGAATATTCTGCCATACACTCATGTCACCTACCGCATCGGGTCGCCAGAAGAATAATACCGGCTTGCCTTCGTAGCGCAGATAATTGAGGCTGCTCATATAATTATCGCGAATGAAGCGTAGGTTATTAATAGTACCGTTGACTGACGTATCCGAAAGGGTCGTTTCATAATGAACTGTCAGTTTGAAGCCGCCACTGGCAGAATTGAGCATGGTTTTGAAACGATCCGCCCAATCTCCGGTTGAGCCGTTCCAAGTCACAGCGAAAGCATCGATACCCGCCGCCCGCGCCTTATCCATATGCCCGCGCAAGGCGTTAGCATCGCGGCTATCGTAGATTGGGCTGGGGAGGCTGCTCATCAAGCCCCGATTCCACACCTTTGGGTCGCGTTGATCGTACCATGGATAGTAAAAAGCCACCACCGAGCCGGGAGTTCTGCCGCCATAAGCTTGGGCTGCTTCCGGGGTTTGCCCGAACATAAATAGACTCAACACGATTATTTCAGCAATAATCAAGGCGAAAAGCCGCATTGTGCGTCTAAAGGAACTAATTTTTATTGGATTCACCAGATAATACTCCTCTTCCGTTAACCCACTATCATATGATTATATTAGTTATACCACTATAACTCGCTTTCCGAGTGAAAAAAATCGCAGATAAGTACCACACGCCGCTGGCGCTTGCCGCATTGTTGGTAATACACAATCGTTTATCGCTGGCTCAAGCGCGGCTGACTATGATACTTGTCGGTCAGACTGTAACCTATTTGATTATCTATGTATTCTCACCTGTCCAACCGAACTAGCAAATAAACAATACATTCTTCCGTCTGCTTACACAATTATTGCTATTGGCAAATTTTATCATAGAGCTAGGATTGGCTAACTATAACCAACTACTTGGGGAAAAGTACCGAAAGTCTGCTGGTGAGACTGAACTTCTTACTACGTAAAAGACAATCGAATCAAAACCGACCTCACACTCAAGGCATGAGGTCGGCGATTGCAAATGAAACAAGAAACAGACCCTAACCGAGCCTCACTTCCGGTAACACATTGCGTACCCCTAGTTCGTGTTTGGTGTAGGAAAGGTCTTTTACTACCCGCCCCGGTATTCCGGTCAGCTTTAACGGACCGCTCAAGCTAAGGGCTTCTCCACGTCCAAGCGAAATTGAAATACCCATCGAGAAAGGTACGTAAGGTTCGGGTTTGACATCCGGTTGTTCGTTGGCGAAACATTTTGCCAGATACCCCGCCTGAAGCTCGGCATATTGTCCGGTTTGAGGAACTGGCTTGCCGTTACGTCCATCGTGGATAAAGGCGCTATCACCGATGACATAAACCGATTCGAACTGTTTGCTGCGCAGATAATGATTTACCTCAACACGACCGTCTCTAGTAGTATTGAAGCCGCTTTCCTTAATCAATGGTTGCGCTTTTATTCCACCTGCCCAGCAAATTACATTGCTTTTGATTGTTTTCCCATTCATCAGATGAACACTTCCGGGCACAACTTGGTCGATGCCGCTGTTGGTGAGAATCGCTACATTTTTACGACGCAGGTCGTTCATGGCATACTCGCCACTCTCCGGCTCCAACTCTGGTAACAAGCGTGGCGCTAACTCTGCCAGCACTATTCGGTAGGCGTGGCGGGCTGCCGGAACTTTCTTGCACAGATCATTGCAGAAATCTACCATCTCTCCCGCTAATTCTGTGCCTGTCAACCCTCCCCCAATGATCGCAAAAGTTAGGCGCGGGTCATTTTTGCGCAAAGGCTCTGCACCTGTTGCTGTGGCGTTGCGGAAAGCCTCGATAACCGCTTTTCGATATGAAATCGCATCTTCCAGCGTTTTCATGGCGAAGGCATGCTCTTGCAAGCCGGGGATATTATGAAAATCGGTAACACTTCCCAACGCTATCACCAACCGATCATAGTTGATAGTGCCGGAGGTAGTCTCCACCGTTCGCCCCACTGGGTCAATTTTTAATACCTTTGCTTGAATTGATTCAACTTTATGACCATTTAGAAGTTGGGAAAGTGGGATTTTTATCTGAGACGCTGGGACACTATTCGCTGCAACTTCGTGAATACGTACCTGAATAAGGTGATAATCTCTATGGTCAACCAGAGTCACTTTCCAGTTATTGTGTCCTTTACTTAAAGAGTCCAGCTTTTGAGCCAACGTCAGCCCACCGTATCCTGCTCCAAGAATTACCAAACGTTTCATCTTGTTCTCTCCAAAACTGCTACCATATTGTCCATCATATATCATTGGGAGCTACGAATAGAGTTTATCACAATAGTTACCATTATGGTGTAAAGAGGCAAAAATGTTAGTATCGATGGCTACGCAGTATTGTGGGAATAAAAGTCCGGCTAGTTATTTCAGAAATAGCTAGCCGGGTTTGTTGAGTACTTGATAGTTATAGAACTGAGGAAAAGTATCTTACCGAGTAACTGTTAATGTTACGGTAGTGGTATGTGATAGACTGCTGCTAATACCTTTAATGGTCAGGGTGTAAGTGCCGGTTCGGGTGTTGCTAGTGGTTTTTACGCTAAGGGTACTAACGCCAGTCGTCGGATTGGGCGAGAATGTTGCAGTAACTCCGCTCGGAAGCCCACTCACGGAATAACTAATTGTGCTACTGAAACCGTTAATTGCGGTAGGTGTCACGGTATAGGCAACAGTCGAACCACGCTTGACAGTTTGAGAAGCAGGCGACGCGCTCAGACTAAAATCTGCTTTTGGTATGCTTATAGTCAAGCTCACATTAGCAGTGTGCGACAAACTTCCGCTTGTACCACTGATAGTCAAGGTAGAAGTTCCGGCAGCAACGCTGCTGGCGGTTGAAACGGTTAGGGTAGTTGTACCTGTCGACGGATTAGGTGAGAATGTTGCAGTAACCCCGTTCGGAAGTCCACTCACGGAATAACTAATTGCGCTGCTGAAACCGTTAATTGCGGTAGGTGTCACATTGTAATTGGCGGATGAACCAGCGCTAATGGTTTGGGAAGCAGGAGACGCGCTCAGCGTGAAGTCAGGCGCTACTACCACTCCACAGCTACCGTTTACCGCTTTACACAAGTTCAAACGACCGCCTGTAACAGTTTTACCTACCAATGCGGGGTCGGTATCCACGTTGCTCAGCAATTTGTCTTTAAGCTGCGCCGTTGTAAAAGAGCCGGTAGAAAGTACCAGCGCAGCAGCCCCTGCCACATGTGGCGTAGCCATCGAAGTACCGTCGAAGTAGGAATAACTGCTATAGCGGGTGGTAGAAAGAATATTCACGCCGGGTGCGCCCAGATGTACTGACGTAGCGCCGTAATTGGAAAAGCCTGCCAGTCCATCGGTTTGGGTGGTGGCAGCTACTGCCACGATGTTGGGCGCGTTATAGCTAGCGGGGTAACTTGGGGTTGAGTCAAGATTGAGAGAAGAGTTACCAGCCGCCGCTACGAATAAAATATCATTGGAATTAGCGAGATTAATTTCGTCTAGCAATGCTTGGCTGAAGCCACCACCGCCCCACGAATTGTTCAGAACCCGGATATTTACACCCGCTTGCTTGGCTTTCACTGCGAAATCAATCGCAGCAATTGCCCCGGCGGTGTTGCCTGAACCAGTAGAATTCAGGAATTTCAAGCCCATCAAGCTGACATTCCAGTTGATTCCGGTCACTCCTGTTGCGTTGTTTCCAGTCGCACCGATAGTTCCCGATACGTGCGAGCCATGGTCATTATCATCCATTGGGTCGCAGGTGTTGGTGAGGGCATTAAAGCCGTGTGTGCCCACTGCACACCCACCCACTCCACCGGGATTACTCCAAACGTTAGTTGCCAAATCCGGGTGAGTGTAGTCGATGCCTGTATCTACAATACCTACTACAATGGATTGGCTGCCTTTTGTAACAGCCCAAGCTGCCTCGGCTTGGATGTCCACTCCGGCGGTGCCGCTAATCCCGCTCACCGCTTGCCCGGTGTTCTTCATCGCCCAGAGTTGGTTGTAATAGGAGTCGTTAGGTACGTCCGCGGCGGTAATTATATAATTTGGTTCGGCATAGGCAACTGCCCCATATTTTTTGAAGCTCGCAATTTTATTTGCTACTTGACCTTTAGGAACTTTTACAACGTGGGTTTGTTTAGCGCCCACTACTTTATCGCGAACGCCCCCTTCGTTATGTTCAATATTATCTTTTTCGGTATCATTAACCCCGGCACGATAGCCTACTAGAATACTATCTTCTACGTAAACAGGCTTGAAAGCTGCCTCAGCCACGTTGTTGCTGGTGAAAGCTAATGACCCGAAAAGGCTCAAGGCAAGCCCGAAAACCAGCCAGAAGCATAGGACTCCTCTAACCAAAGTAGTTTTTACTTTTCTCATATTTACTCCCTTCGCTCTGAGCGGGTTTGTCTCAAAGTTTTGAATAACAGAAAACTATTAAAATTCCAAGATAATTTCTTACTGAGCCGCCAACCGCCTAGCCCGGTGAACGCTAGCAACGCTACCAACGCGGCTGCCCAGTCCAGTAAACTCCCAATAGATTGGTTTGATACAATTACAGGACGCTTCTCGCTGGCATCTTCTCCGGCGGCAACCGTCCATGGTACGCTCAATTTTGTCTCTTCCATACCGGGACGGTTAACCACCAACGCTAAATTCCAAATCCCGGCTTTATTTAGATAGCCGCCCGCAATTTGATAACGTCCGTTGCCTAAAGATTCCGCATTTACGGTAATACCACTGCCTTGTTGTCCCGGTGAATCCAGCTTTACAGCTACCGATTCTATTGGGGCAGGGGCGGGACGGCGCGAATTGAAAATCCCTATAGAGATAAAATTCTGCCCCGGACGATTAGGTTTAATGGATAGATTGAATATTAGATCGTTGGCGTTTGCGGTTAGGCTACTCGATGCCTCACCTGTAAAGAGTGGCTCGAACTCAGGACCGCGCGCCGGTTGCGAAGTTCCGATCAATGCTGCCAGCAGTAACACCAGTGTGGCAACTCCCGCTTCTACTAGAATAGTTCGGCGCAATAAGCGTGAAGAAGTGGGTTTCCAGTCTTGCGGTTTTCGCAAAAGTTTGCCCAGAAAAGCTCCCACTCGCGGGTGTAGCACGGCAGTATTTACCAGCCCTAGCAGCGCCATAAAAAGCACCAAATATACTTTTAGCATCAACGCCTGCCCGTACAAAGTAACCAGCAGCGCATCGATAGAGGCAACCTGCTTACCGCTTTTGTAAAGCCCACTGGCAATTACCGCAATTAGACTTACGGCGGCAACTCCGCTGAACCGTTTTAGCATCGCAATTGCGGTGGCTCTTCCCGCCTGATTCTTGTGTAGGAGCGGCACTACCGCTACTACCAACGCGAACAATCCGCCTACCCACATTCCACTGGACAATAGATGAATTACATCTATGCTCAGGCTCAGCCCCGAAACCCCTTCAGCAGGGGCGTGTCCGTTCAAAGCTTCAACTACCAGCAAAGCCAATGTCAAGGCTATTACTGCTACCCGGACAACAGACTGGCTGAATTTCTCAGGCTTCACTGCTTTCAGGAATAAAACCGCCAGTATTAGTAACAAACTTTGACTGATTAGCCAGCGCAACCCATAGGCGGTACGCGAAATTATCACCCACCAACCGTCCACTCCGCCTTCTCCGGCAAAGCCTTGCACCAATAAAAGCCCTAATCCGGCTACAAAGGCTAACAATCCCGACCAACCTGCCAATTTCATTAATCTGGCGCGTACTGGAATTGCGAACTCTCCCTCTTGCTCTAATTTTTTTCGAGCTTTGGGTAGGATGGTCAGGCTTAAGGTAAACGCCCCGGCAAGCCCCGAAATCCCGCCAAAGCTGAGCCAACGCATAAAAACTTCTAGCGGAGGTGGCGTAGTTTCAGTAACTTTTCGGGTTTCCGGCGCTATCGAGTGTTGCACTCCGAAAATAACTGTGCCGGTTATGGTATGTAGGTCGTCCGCGCTGCGCGATTTCCAGTCCAGACGATAAGCGTGGGGGGTTAATTCAGGTAAATCCACCTCCAGTACCATAATTTTCGGGTTGTCGTATTCTTTGACGGCAGCGGCGGTCATTTCGGTATTGAGTCGCAACGCTTTTGCCGGAAGATGCTGCCCCTCATCATTCACCAATTCGACGCTCGTAAAATCCATAATGATTAGGTCGTTAAACCACAAGTGCGCTTGCTTTGGTGTCTCTGCTAGATTTGCCCCATCCTGCGGGTCAGTACGAATTAAAATCGCGTGCGCCGATGCACTCGCCATATTGCCGAAAAACAATGCGAAACTAAAAGCCAGTAATGCTGATATTGCTCTAATTTGCTGCTTTGACATTTCAATTCCTCGAATTACAAGAGTTACGCCTCTTATTGCTAGCGAGCAACCACATGTTCAAGCTTTTGTTCGTCAGGGAATAGCACTACTACCTTACCGCCGGGTTTGATTGCCCCTTGCGTATTGCGGAACAGCATAAAATAGATTCCACCGGCATTTAAATCGTGGCGAGTGGACATTATTGCAGCCGAGTTTACATATATCCCAGAATCTTCCGCCGCCAAAATAGGCAAGTTATCCGGTACGGACATCATATTCAAAGCTTTTTCAGGGTCTATCACCATAAAGCGGAAATCTACCATACCCCCATCCGCTGTTACGCCAATCTGAGTGACTCGTATGCCCCACTTCTCTTCAATTTGGGGGTTAGTTGGCATAGGTGGCACGTTTGTTTGTGTTGGTTTGGGGCTTTGCTGGTTCATTATGACAAATAGCGCACCCGCAACTATAAAAACCAACAGCGCCACTGCGCCGATTCGAGTAAAAAGCGCGAAATTTGGACGGCTTTTGATGCTATTTCCGGTTACTTTTTCCATTTCTGTAAAATCCCTTTCAAGTTCCAAATTCTATTTTATTCACTACATTGTTATGAGTTCCAAATGCCAAATCTTACCTTCCAAGTTGCCTGATTTGGCTTAATGGAGTTCCAGGCTCAGGCTTGGACCTAAGCCCGGAACTTGTTACTTGGAACTGTTTGTTGTAATCCAATTCAGGGACAGGCTCAACGAGTCCCGTCCCTTTTGCCGTTAAACGGTAACCCTTACTGAGTACACTACGCTCCAGTTACCCGCTGCGTCCTTAACTCTGATATACAGAGTATGCGTGCCACGGCTGAACTGTTGAGTTGTAGTAAAGCTTACGGTTTTAGAGGTTGTTCCTGCTGCTGGCAGGGTGATTGCAGTACCTTTGCCTGCGCCGGGGTCGGTGCCTTCAAAGTATTCTGCTGCCACGATATTGGAAGCAGGCGCTGAAACAGTTGCTGGTGCCTTGGCTGTATTGACCGGGTCGGTGGCTGTAAAGTTCAGTCTGATTCTTCTATTCGTGACTGCTGTAGCAGTTAATCCAGTAACAGTAGGCGAAGTCACATCAACAATAAAGGTTTTCGAAGCAAACGCGCTCCAGTTACCGGCAGCATCCTGCCCCCGCACAAAAAGCGTGTGTTGCCCTTGACCCAGTTGCTTGATGTCGTTAAGCGCGATAGTGATGTACACATTCACGCTTGCAGAACTACCGAAGTTGAACCCGGTGACGGGAAGCATCGGGATTGAAGCCGCCGGATTGGTGGTATTGTCCACATAGGCTTCTGCTGCTACGATGTTTGAATTACCACCAGCGGTATCTGAAACCGTTGCAGTTACCTTGAACGGAGTGTTAGGGTCGAACATTACCGTACCGTTGTTTGGTGAGGGCAAGGCTGTCACTGCGCTGGTTGTCGGACCAATCTTATCCACCGTCACCGTGATATTGGCGAAGTTGCCCCATGAACCGTTCGCATCCTGAGCGCGTACTGCTACGGTATGTGTCCCGTTGCTCAAAGCAGTAACAGTAGCCGCAGGAATTGCACCGGTCAAGGTTGTGATCGGCGCTGCTCCGGCAGGACCAAGGGTAAGCGCTGTACCGCGAGTAGTTGTAGCAGGTGTGCCGACCGGATCAAGGAAGTATTCACCTGCTGTTACATTCAGGTTGCTGGTGCTGGTGCTATCGGCGTGAACATTAATGTTTACGTCAACGCTACCGTTGGCAGGAGTAGGCAACACAGTACCGCTTACAACCGGACCGGTTTTCGACAAGTTCAGGGTTGCCGAACCAAACCCGCCATATACTCCGGTAGTGCCTGTTCCTAAGGCGTGGATATAGAAAGTGTGATTACCGTTAGAAAGGGTTGCCAGTGTAGCGGTAGTAATAGTAGCGCAAGCATTGGCTCCGGTAGGGCAGCCGGTAGTGTTCATAGCAATACCCGCTCCGTTAGTGCCAATCGTGTCAATGAAGTATTCGGCGCTGGCAAAGGCAGGCGCGATGCTGGCGCTTAGCACGACATTAACCGAACCGTTAGCCGTACTCGGATTAACGGTAGCGTTGCTGACCACCGGACCGCTAGTACCGCCACTTGGAGTACCGCTCACATTGATAAAGGTAAGCATGCCACCATACTTGATTGGGCTGGTTGCTACTGTTGTGCTGGTACGCGCCCCACTATTGTCGAGGTGGTTAGCCGCGTTATACAGGGCGAAATTGCTGCCTGCCGGAGCAGTTGCCGGAATGGTAGTAATCAAATCCATGCTCTGACCAGAGGCAATGGTTTCTACTACCACCTGATAGGGGTATTTCAGGGCTTTACCGTCCACCCCATAGACCCAACTATGGAGACCCATAGTGCCGATAGCATGGTCGCGCAGACCCGCGTTTAGGTAACGCAACAAAACATTGTTGCCCGCTGCGCTGCTAATAGTCGCAGTGTTCGGGTAAGCCTGCCCGTTAATCAACCAGTACTTGGGCGCGTAGGTGTGTAGGTCGAAGGTGGTAGGGGCTGCGTTCAACGCCGGGTCAATATCGCTGAAAACCAGCAAGGCTTCATCGGTAAACGTGCTGTTTGCGTCATAAGCCTGAAGCGGTTGCCCGGTAGGGCGCACAATTAAACCGCCAAACATACCCATCGCTACCTGTACATTACCGTTTGCACCTTTAGCCAATCCGGCTTCATACAGACTGGTGCCGGGTTTCAGGTTGTTAAAGGTATAGGTTTTGCTGGTTGGCGTAACATTACCCGCTCCGATACCGTTCAGGTCGGGCGCGCCCAACATCATCGGTAAAGAGAGGCTGGTAATGTAGGGCAGGGTGTTGTGCAAGGTAATCTGGAGCGTTTCACCCTGATTAGCAATAATAGTGGGACCCGGTAAGGTAGCTGCGCTTGTCTGAGTAGTTGAATACCCCCAGATGTTAATCGGTGTAGCTAATCCGGGTACATTAATTGTTCCGGTTGTAGCCCACAGGTCGCAGGCACGTACCGTACCGGTCAAGGTACAACTTGCAGGTGGCAATGTTGCCGCCAGAGGCAGTGGGTTACGTATCACCCCGAAATTTGCCTCTCCGGGAGCCGCGCTTGCTTGGTTAAAGGCTGTCAGAGCGAATGCCCCTGACAAAGCCGCGATTCCCAGCAACAGCGACATACCCGCCCTCAGAATTTGCTTGAAATTTATTTGCATCTTCTTCAAAATCCTTCCTAATTGCACAGGCGATTGTTACTCACCTGTTGCGCCATCGGTGGGTCAATTCGCTGAAGGGTGAACATACCGCCAAAGCCTAGGTCATAGTTTGCTGCTTCGTTCAAAGCATGGCTGTGCCAGACCTGATAGTACTCACCGCACTGGTTGTAAGAAGTTGTGCCAGTTGGCAGACCATCCTGAACACCTAGATAGGGGCTACCGCTATACCATGTAATGCCACCTTTGAAAGTCAGGTTCTGCAACTGTGGTACAGTTACCGGAATCGGATTGGTAGCAGCATTCCAGTGGTACTCATCCGACCATTGGTACAGCACGTCCCAAGTTTGACCCGAACCCAGCAAGATCAAAAACTTTTCATAGGATAGGTCGTCCCCAGCTGGCGAAGCCAACGGGCGGGCATCACGTCCGATTACACGACCGTGATTGCCGTGGGGGTGGAAGGGGTGATTTAGCATACCCACGTTTAAATAGTGCACCATCGCCGGATAATGGTAAGCGGAAGTGGCGCTAGGGTCATACGGTTGCATGTGTACCATCGCCCCGTAAGGCTGAGTGGTAAGCCAAGCCGCCCCATTATCGGCAATCGTATCCGGGAAGCTGCGCCCGTTGATCATCCAGTAGCGCGGGTGGTTTTGGGTAATGTCGTAAGCCTGCCCGTTTTCCACCGCTTGGTGCAGAGCAGGGTCAAGCTCGGAAGTAATCATCACATACTCGTTACCTGCGTTGTAAATGCTGTCAGCCCGGTTGTAGGCGTAGGCGGTTCCGGGGATAACAGGTAAACCCGTGGCTTTCGGTCGTACTATCAAAGCGCCGAACAAGCCCATATTGACCTGTTTGCCTTCGTCAGTACCGCTCTCATACAGGTAAGTACCCGGCATGCCGGCAGTGAAGGTATAAGTGATGCTACCGCCGTTAGCTTTCGCTACGTTGGTCAGCGAAGTCAGCGTGTTGGTTGTATCGAACTGGGGTTGGGCAGCCACGCCGTTTGCCATTACCCCTTCCATACCCGGAATAACGATTGAGGTATCTTCCGGCAACTTGTTATTTAGTACAATTGTTACCAGATCGCCCTCATTGACGCACAGGAACGGACCGGGCAACTGGAAAGTACCTCCGGTGGGGGCGTAACTCCACATAAACGAAATGTTGCCATCCGGTAAAGTAATATAACCGGATTGAGCGGTGAGACTAAAGGTAGGGTTAGGTGATGTACCGGTGGTACATATCAACCCGGTTTTGGGTGGTGTGGTGGCAGCCTTGACTTCTGCGCTACCGGTTGGCACGGTCGCTACCAGCATCGCAACCATCAACAGCACTAGCCCCAGGCTCACCCTTTTAAGATTTATCTTGTTCTGCGCTAGACGCATCGTTTAATCTCCTTAATCAGTTTCAAATTGCGGCTTTGAAAGCCGAGACCGGAAACCTGAAATACTAATAGTTAGGGGCAGTCTGAGACTGTAAAGTACCCGCCGGGTAGATTCGAATTTCGGTCATTTGCCCACCGTAACTCGATGAACTGCCGCTGGTTGAGTTGGCAAAATTTCGGTTGTAGAACAGGTAGGTGTCATAGCCCAACCCACTAGTTCCTGTTCCACCACTGAAAGTAGGCGCGATAAATATTGCATCAACTGATTCACCGGGTCCGATATAAATAGTGTTGGTGCTGAACTCGGTATTAACCGGGTTGATACGCGGGATGCCGGTACGAAGGGCTTCATCGGTATTTGATCGGAGGAATACCGCATCTTTGCCCACTAATCGCAAATCTATTCCGGTTATATTCAATGAAGATTGCTGGTAACCCAGTGAAACCGCGCGTAGCAGCACTTTTTCCCCTTCATTCGCCGTAACCAGTGACGAAATCGGTTGGAACTGGAGTCTTGGGTCGCTAGGAGCTACGAGTGGATTGCTACTAGGTGCGAGCGTATCGGGATAGCAACGCCCGTTCATCAGCCAGAAATCGGGAGCGTACTCGCTCCAATCGGTTGGTTGGATATGAGCGTCGTTATAGTGTGCTTTTGCCCATACCTCTGAAAGGAAAATCGTAAACTCACGGTCGTAAGCGGATGAGTTAGGGTCGGTCGGCTGAAGCCCATCGTTGTAGACATAACCGAGTGGTGAACTAGCAGGACCCCCCGCAAGACGCGCTAACGGAATAGGCGTATTGGTGGAATCTACAGCCGGGACTAGGGTGCTGTTGATCGGGTCTGCCGGATTTGATCGCATCATCCCAGTGTTTTGGAGAGCGCGAACGAAAATTACACCGGTCATGCCCATATGCACGTGTTCTACGTCTTCAAAATGGCAATGGTACATATATGTACCCGGATTGATGGGTTTATAGTAATAGGTGAAATTTTGCCCGATCGGTACAGAAATCGACATTTCCGGTACACCATCGAACAGGGGAATGGCGTTGCGGAAGCCATGCCAATGTATCGTATGCGAGTCAACTAAGTCAGGGCGTTGCTGTAATCCGGCATTGGTCAAACGGATGGTTACATCGGTATTCTCATTCACATAGAGTAAAGGGGCGCTGGCTTGCGCCTGTCCTTTAAGGCTTAGCGGGTCAGTACCTGTCGGAACTTGCCGAAAACCGAAGATATAGGTGGTTTGCCCTTGCTGGTTGCCGTTCGCGGCGGCGTAAGGGTCGGGATAGTATGAGGTTGTTACGCCCGGAATAGGGTTAAGCGAGCCGGGCAGGGCAATCCAACCATCGGTTGCCACCATATCGAAGGTTAAAGGCAAGGTTGCCTGATTGGGTGCAAGTAAATCGTTATAGGCTAAAACTCTATTGACGGGCAATGCGCTTAAGCCCGCTGCTGCTGCCATCGCGCCACCACCCAGAGCCAGGAACCGGCGCCGGGAGACATTGCGTAGAGGCTTGTAATTTTTCATGTTACATTCATCTCCTTTTTATACCTCACCCCTCCCCGCTCACTTCCCGTAGGAAGCGAGCGAAGAGAAGTTGGTTCCTGCTTACTAGCGTTCGTCTGCACCTGCGTCGAACCCGCCGTTTAATGGGCGTGCTTGGTTATCAATATCGAAGGCTGGCGCAGCCAGGTTAGTAACCCCATTCACCACTTGGTAAGAAGGAATTACTTTGCTTGCGGCACCCAGATTGAGCGCCGGAGAAGTAGCCGATAGGTGATAGTTGCCCATCAGGTTAACTGGCAAATCTAGCGCTACAACAGTTGCACCGGTAAAAGTGGGGTTGGTGCGCCACGGGAAGACCGCCACGCTCACGTTGTAAGTGCTGTCCACTACCAACGGGTCAGACAAAATGTTGGTAGGGCTAGCGATTACACCCGGATTAGTTGTCGGTTGCAATATTGAATTGGTAGGTGACAACTGTCCAGAACCGTCCGCTACTCCCATATCCCAGTAGTTGATTGGGCTAGTGTCGCCAGTGAGACCGATGCCTTGCAATTGCAGGGTAGTGTGGTTCCACTGACCTGCCCGGTTGTCCCACAGGATGTTGTTGAACAACAGCGGGTTGCTGAAAGTGGGTGAACCGATTGGCAAAGTTGCCTGCAATATGGAACTGTTACCGGTAGTAGAGATACCTGCGGGTGCCGGTTGTCCGTTGCTGGTAGCAGCCGTTGCGGTGGTTAGGTTTTTCATGATAGTGTTGTTATAGATACGAGTGTTTGGCGCATCATCCATTGCGATACCGCCACCCTCATGGGTTGAGACGTTGTTCACAATCATGTTGTTGTAGAGGTTGATCGGGAAGTTTTCCACCATCAACAAGCGGATACCACCACCATCATCATTCGCCAAGTTAGCTTGGATCAGGTTGTTGTAAACATCAACCGGACCTGTGCCAGCCGACAAAGCTAGCGGATTAGCCGGTAATTCTCCGGCAAGGAATATGCCGCCACCTTCGTCGAAGGAGGTGTTGAAGTAGATACGGTTGTCGTGAATCTTGCCGTTAGGGCTGTAGCCATACTGACTGATACCACCGCCGTATTCTCCCGAATAGTTGCCGCAAACATCGTTGTGGTCAATTTCGTAGCCGTTGGAACCGTTAAAGAGACCGATACCACCCGCTAGATTAGTACCACCGCTGGAGATAATCCGGTTGTAGGAAACCTTCAGGTTGGCGTTGCTGCTATTAGCAAAAGGTGTACCTACCCGGAGACCGCCGCCGTATGCGCCGCCGTTGCTGCGAATTATGTTATTGGTAATTTGCAGATTATTGGCGTTGTTGTAGGCGAAGATACCGCCGCCCTGCGTCACTACTACACCACCGGGTACTGAATTAGCTTTACTATTCTGTCCCATCTGATCGCCACCGGTGATAAGGAGACCATCAATAGAGGCTTTCCAAGTTGTACTGTTAAAGCTGTTATTGCCGATTACGGTAATAACTGAGCCTTCACCTAGCGGTGTTGCACCTGCCAACCCCGAATAATTGGTGCGCCAGGTGTCGCCATAGGTTTCGTCGCCGAAAGCGAGACCGTCAATTACCGTACCGTTGACCGTTGTATTCAAAATGCTGTTGGGGTTGCGGAAACCGCCGGGTCCCACACCCTGCAACTTAACATTGGAATGGATCACGAGGTTCTCAAAGTAAGCGCCGTTGGCATTGAACAAGCTATTGCCGTTCCGGTTGGTAGGAATTTTCCCCGTTCCCGGATACACCACTACCAAGGCTTGTGTTTTGGTGGCAGCGTCATCCAAGGCGGTTTGGATTGGTCCTTTACCAGCAGTGTTGGTATAAGGGAAGGTGTAATTATTTAAGTTGTACTTGCCGTACTGCGTTCCATATCCAACTTCGTATAACGTAGGAGTGTAGCTGTTAGGACCAACTGTACCGAGTACGTGGAAGGTTAGGTTAGTAACGGTTGACTGCCCGTTGCTATCTTTAATCACTAGCTGATGTGTGCCCGGAGTGTTGTAATTGGCAAGGTTCATGACAACGCGCCCATCCTGCCACGATCCGGCAACAATCGGTACAGCAACACCGTCAAGCAATACCTGTCCGGCAGTAGTGCCAAAGCCAGTACCGTTAATGGTAATACGTTTGCTAGCTGCCGTATCGGTCAAGCGAATGTAAGGTTTCTCAACCGCCAATATCTGTGGTGTAGTGGTATCCAACTTGCATTGAGCAGGTTGGTTATTCTGCGAACCGGGAGTTGCAATCATCGAACCAATTGCTATCGGCGCGTGGTCGGCAGGAATTACCAGACCGGGCCACACTTCAAAGGAAGCCGAAATGGTGCGGTATTGCGGGTTGTAGTATGGGTTCAGGTTACCGGGTTGACCGGGGTCATTGCCTACCAGACGGTAAACGTTCGGGCAGGGACCTGCCGGAAGCGGACAGTTATAGGTGCTGGTCGAAGGTAGAATGACTTCGTAGAAGCCGTTCGGGTCCGACATTACGGTGGTGATCAGGCGGTTGCTGTAGTCGTAGATGCCGACCGGTACGTTCGCCAACCCACGTTTTTCACCAAACATGATGTCTTGAGGATTGGTCGAAAGGTTCAAGTCATCATTAATCAACCCCCATAGCTTGCCCGGTATAGGCACTTGGGTGAACAGGTTAAAGTTACCAGAAGCGGCTTTACCGGGTTTCACCTGAAATAACCTTGCATCGCAAAGCGGCATATTCTTGCCTTCGAAGGGGCTACCGCCACCCGCTGCAAAAGCCGGATTATCTACTGCGTTCGCACCATCTGGTAGGATTCCTTTTACGTCAACCACATGCAAAGGTCCTACGCAAGGTGGATTCAGTACCTGGGGGGTATAGGCATCGCCGGTGAAGATATTGACATCTTCTTCTTTGGTAACTTCGTACTGGGGTTTGTTAAATTTGTCATTGGGTATATTTACATCCACGATGTAATCTCCAATTGGCATCGGGTCTTCGACATGTTTGCCGTTTAACATAACCGGGTTACCGTTACTGTTGTAACGCCAAACGGTGCTAAAGCCATAGTTGCCGTCCACTGTGGAGAACCCGGTCTGGAATTGAGTGCCCATGAAAGGCGCTTCTAGGCAATCTTTACCGGTAGTGCGTGGGGTTACCAATTGAACCACCGGAGCGCCGTTGACATCCAGCGGCGTACAATCTGTTGGGCGTTGCCATTGTTCCGAAATATACTCGTTGAGTTGATGTCCCTTAACTAATGCGCCGGTAGTGGCATTGGTCAGGTAAAACTTACCGTCACCATTAGGAGAGGTACAAGTAGGGTCGCTGGTAAGCGCGGGATTAGGTGTGCAGGAAGTAGTGGCATAGAGTCGCACAGGGATGTTGGGAATACCGGGTTGGTAGATTTCGGTAACAGCCTCGCGTGCGTTTAGCTCGTTGCGGGTGCTATCGTAAGTAACCGTACCCACAATACCGCCGTTTTCCAGAGTAGCGAGGTTATACGGCTGTAATGCCCAGTCCATACGACCACTCAAGCCGATAACCGGGAAAACGCTCACGTCCGGACCAACTCCCAGAATGGTATGCTCATTCGGGTCATTATCGGCCTGATAGGTGACACCTACCGTCTTGAAACGATCCATATAAACCTGCTCGACTAACCAGAAGGTCATCGGGTAGGCTTCGCGGAAAATATAGTTGCCGTTGTTATCGGTGGATACAGCGGAAATACCGCGTTCCAACGTATTATTAGCGCGAGAGAGTAATTGTACAGGAGCGTTGGGGATGCCCGGTTCGTTTGCTTCGCATTTGCCATTGCCGTTCTGGTCAATGCAGACTCTTCCCTCGAAGGTAGTCCACCAACCCGCTAACAACAAAGTTCCCGTATCGGCGACTTGTCCGTTAGCAACGGTGACGTTCAAGGTGTCCAGCAAGAACTCTTGGGATTTATCCCAATAAGTCAGCGAGTAGTCGCCGTTTGGCACATTGTTAATCTGGAATGTACCATCGGTGTTTGCCATTCCAATATAAACCGGGCGGTCGCCCCCCTGCAAAGCAGATAAGGCTATTACTGCGTCGGTTATCGGTTTAGGGTCAATTTTGGTACCGCTGGCACCTACGCCACCGTTTTGACCGTTATAAGGCAAGCCGCCTTGCTGCGGGATGTAGGTTTTGGAGCCGCGTATCCAGCCTTTAATAGAACCGAGGTCTGCGGCGGTTCCGGTGGTAGGGGCCTTAACTAGCGTAGGATTGTTGGTAGGAGAAACATAACCAAAAGGCGTGGGAGGCACAGGCTCGCCGCCGGGACCGATCATTTCGGTGTCGAAACCGGTCGCGCCTTCCTGAGTCCATACGTCGTAGTCATGGTTACCTTCTAGAGTCGTAGTCTGGATATAATTGCTGCCGTCCGGTGGCACTACCTGAGAAGTATAGCGGTTAGGTCCCATGTTGTTGAAAGTGATTACCCCATCGGTATCGGGGTGGCAACCTGCGCCTAACTTGAATACGATAGGTCTGCCGCTGGTGGGGTCAAGGTAAACAGGGAGATTACCATTGGTGGGATTTTGCGCCGGAATGGTGTTAGCTGCATCTGCGGCGTACACTGTACAGAGCGGATTGCCGAACCAATCGGTAGTTACTTCGCCCAATACATCAAAAAGTTTCCCTTTGAAATTAGGCAGGTCAAGTTTGAATTGATCTGAAGTGCAAGTAACCACGCCCGGCGTAGATTCCTCACCCGGCGAGTCGAATTGCCCGTTTACAGTGTTGCAGTCTTCAAAGGTTTGGAGTTTGATAGCGGCGAGAGGTAGCGGGTAGGGTTGTGCTGCTACTGTTACTAGCCCAAGGGTAGGTCCTGAAGCGCCTGTCAGAGGAAGACTGAAATTTGTGCCATCGATCTTGTAGCCATCTGCCCAAACCGAAATTAGGTAATTTCCGTTGGGTAAACCCGTCAAGTTCAACCCGGTGGTAGCGTTCAAGTTGGCTTGCGTGCCTTGCGCTACAATCGGATTATATGCGTCGTTTTGATGAATCGAGGGCCAATTACAATTATTCGGATAGTTAGTATTGATTGTAGTATTGGTCGCGTCGGTAAATGGCGAACAATTGGGATAACGCGCCTGCAACGGATTGCCGGACGTATCTTGGTTAATAATAAATTTATAGTTGGGGACGATATCGCCTTGATGGACTCCCACCACAGTACCAGCGGCGTTTTTCCAATTTGGCTCGTCGCGCGCGCTGATTACCTGTAATTTCAGGATTCTAGTGTTGGCAGCATCTGCAACACTAACTATATTGTCGAATGGCAGGGCAGGCATCGCAGTAATTATCATCACTGCTATCAGCGCGAGCCTCAACAAGATTTTGGGATTTCTTCTTCGTCTCATTTTTACTCCTTCGAATCGAAGAACTACGGCATGCATTTATCTCCCGGGGAAAATTTCCCCGAGAAATAAAGCAAACCTAAGACAACTACGACCAATGTATTCGTAGAAAATCTACTGTTATTAGTAAGCCTGCGTCATTCTGAAGAATGATCCTCAGCTTAAGGGAATTTTCTGATAGGCACGACTAACTTAAGGTAATTAAACCGGAGTATGGGTAAACCAAAAATGACAGCCAAAAATTATCTAGTGGGTATGGAAATAGTAAGAGGCAAAATAAACTCTCCCTATCCGCCACACTCGGAGGGTAAACTAAACAATGCTACCGACTAGGCGCGATAAACTGCACATAGTCAGCCTCGTTTAAATTTTATTTGTCCAATGTCTTTGAGTTAATTGTCATCCCCTTCCATTTTCTCCAGAAGGAAGAGAGATTCGAGTAAAGATTGAAACTGTGTTACGAACTCAGTCCGGTCAATAAAACCGTCTATATTAGTGGATGTATTTGTATCTAGATAAAACTCGTAATCATTAGAAGCAACTAACGCTATTTTTGGTGGCATCGCTTGTAGTTTTACTAATCTTGCTACATCGATACCGGTCATATCCGGTAACCTAGCGTCTAATACGATAAGGTCAAAGTCTTTTACAGCCAGCTTTTCAAATATCGAACTGGCTGCCACTACACTGGTTACATAATCAACTGCCGGTAAGGACGAGATAAAATGTTTGGACGATATCAGGAATTCAGGTGAAGCACTTGCCAGTAATATATTTAAGTATCTCATACTTAGCACCCCTATCCCAAAATGCTGCTTAGAACAAATAGACCTCAACTGATCACTGGGAGGCTAAAGCATGAGTTTCCACGATCTTCTACAAGAACAAAGTGCTAGGTGGGAAATAAGGTTTTCCCAACATCAGAAATTCTATACTACTAAGATACCAAACCTATTTTGGGAATGCATCAGGTGTTTTCCTAATCTATTTTTAAGGAATCATTACAGATAATTCTAAAAGTAAGTTTCCTCTTATTCTCAAATCTCGGCGAACTATCTAATAATCGATAAAAGAGGTGAATAGAACTAGCCGAAGCTATCATATAGATTATAATTATATTATATATAGATAAATAATATAATAAATCAATTCTAGGAAACTAGATTTAATAAGTGCTTATGGAAGATTATTGCTGTTAATAAAATGTAAGTATAATGACCTTGTATCATTAACGATGAGTAATGAAATACATCTTGTAAATCGGCGCGTAGTTTACTATAATTCAATCATTGTGAATAAAACAATTACATTGAAATAAATAGAGTAAGCTTGTGAGCAAAATAATTTTGTTTGATTTAAGCCGTGAAAATAAAATGCGCGTTGTTGGAATCCTAAACCAACTTCGTAATTATTCGCTTTTCAAAGAGGTTAGCACTACAAAGGAACTCCCCGTTGAAAGCGAACCTGTTACCATTATTTGTGGGTTGGCTAAGCCCTCTACTCACAATTTCAATATGATCGGTGAGTTGAACCAAAGTCCTAATCATCGCATTCTGGTTATCTCAGAGCAGGATGACCAATCATCTCTCTGGTCGCTGCTGCAAAAAGGCGCTGCCGGAATTCTCTTGGCGGGTTTTAGCAAGGAAGAACTGCAAATTGCGTTGGATGCTCTAGCTGCCGGACAAACCTTCATCAGCCCTCGCGTATCGAGTGGTCTCATCAAGGATTATTTAAAAGCGGTGAAATCTTGCCCTAGCTTGCTTGCCCTGATGACACCCGAACAGCGCGAAACCTTGAAGCTGATTGCAGAAGGTAAAACCAGTAAGCAGATTGCCGAAAAATTACACCTGAGTCCTAAAACAGCAGATTTGTACCGCTCCAAGATAATGAAAATAATCGGCGTTACTGATATTACAGGGATAGTGCGATTCGCCCTTAGAGAAGGTTTGGTAACTGCTTAATAGGGGTAAGGATGCTGCTCTCCTGAAACATTAGTGTACCGTTCTCTTAGCCTTAAAGAGATGGTACACATTTTAATATTTCTGCTTTGAATCTGCGTTTTTGTATAAGCACGACATGACATGTCGCTAGCTTTCTGCTATACTTTAGAACATCAAAAGCTGCGTGGGCTAGTGGCGGAATGGCAGACGCGAGCGACTTAAAATCGCTTGAGGAAACTCGTGTGGGTTCGACTCCCACCTGGCCCATCTTTTTTTGTGTGAAGCTTGTGCAAAAACGCACTTGTCAACCATACTAGAAAGTGGTATGATTTCACAAATTTCCGGTTATATACACTTTTGCATTCACAAAGAGTTGATCTTAAAGTGCCATATGCTGAAGTGAACCTCTGCTACTGCCACCAATCGCTAACTAGGCTCTTAGGTTGGTATCCACAAATGATTTGCCCGATTGGGCGTAATAGAAACTAGAAAAGAGGAGACAAGAGATGGCTTACATTATAACCGAGCCTTGCGTGGATGTAATGGATAAATCCTGCGTCAACGTTTGTCCGGTTGATTGCATCTATAATGATGAGGAAGACCGCTCGCTTTTTATTAACCCGGATGAATGCATTGACTGTGGCGCGTGCGAACCAGAGTGCCCTGTTTCTGCGATTTTTGCGGAAGAAGAAGTGCCGGATAAGTGGAATGCGTTCATCGGCATTAATAAGCTTTACTTCAGCGATAAGGCAGCGGCACGTGCCAAGCTTGCTAAGCTGTATCCGGAAAAACGCAGCAAGGAATAAGCTGTAGTATTACAATACGAACTGTAGAGGCGGCGCAATCAGCCGCCTTTTATTTTGCAGCGGGAATTGACCCAAATTTGAAATGAGAAATGGTGCGCCAATCAAAGCGATCATCCGCTATAGGTAACTGCGCCAGTAAGCCCATCTCCTCCGCAATAAAACGGAAATCAAGTTTGTAGCTACCGGTATCCAACTCATGTTGAAGCACAGCCAGTTCTATATCGCTTAATTTGTTGCCAATTGTTAGGTGCGGGTGGTATTTTGCACCTTCGAGAGAATCTGCTGCTCCATCGGGATAGAAGCGTGAAAGCACTTCAATCAATTTCTGGTGCAAATGCCACAGAGGCGAGGCATCCGCAATTTTCAGAAAAACCACATTACAATCCGGTTTCCTGAAAACATCATAGCCCGATAGCGCAACCGCAAATGGATTAATAGTAGGGGTTATTTCTTCTATAGCGCGGCATACAGTGTGAAAATGGGCGGATAAATTAGGTTGCTTACCGATTGAAGCTGGTCGTTTTAAGGTAATATGAGGGGGTATTTTCATCTTGAAGCCCGGATCATATCTAAATCTGACATAATCCAGTGCGGTAGAAACCTCTGTAGGGGCATAAAGAATAATAGCAAATTGAGGTTCTTGCTCATTATTAGCTCGAATAGAGCTTAGTGTCCCGGTAAAACTGCTGGTTAACAAATCTGATCACCTGTCAGATAACGTTCTGGCTGCTCATATTAATGTTTGCCTGAGCAGTATAATAATGTAAACCAATTCTACGACGGATATTTGCTGCGAATTATAGCACGGCTAAAAAAATCAAACAATTGAGAAAAGATATTAATATTTTATACCCTCACAGAGAGGAGATTAGAAAGATGGCAATTGGTGAAGCACAAAAGTTGGAGGCACAGGAAAAACATACTCGTATCCGCGCTTTTATGGCGCGAAACGGGTTGGGGGCGCTGGTTTTAGGGCGACAAAACAACTTTGCGTGGGCTACAGGAGGCGGGGTGAATTGGGTGAATACCGCTACGGATCTTGGCGCAGCCTCGTTGGTTTATACTGCTTCTGGTAAGGCTTACGCCCTTACTCAGAATATTGAAGTTCTTCGCTTTGAAAATGAAGAAGGTTTGAAAGAACTGGGCTTTGAGGTTGTACCGCATCGTTGGTGGGAAGGGAACTCCGCCAAACAAGTAGTTTTGGAAGCGTTGTTAAGTGGAGAAGGTGCAAAAGTTGGCGCGGATTTCCCGCTCGAAGGAGCAGAAAATCTTGCCCCATTATTAGCGCGCGAACGTTGGAGTTTGACCTCGCATGAGGCGCAGCGTTTCCGGGAACTTGGTAGATTGGCATGCGAAGCTTTAGAAATCGCTACGGCAGAGGTTAAGCCCGGTATGAGCGAATGGGAGATTGCGGGAAGGCTGGCACAAGAGTGTTTTAGCCGTTCTCTGTTGGCTCCGGTTACGTTGGTAGCTACGGACGAACGTATTTGGCAATATCGCCATCCTGTACCAACTTCGAAGAAGCTGGAGAAATACGCCATGCTGGTGGTATGCGCCCGCAGCGGTGGTCTTATCGCCAGTTGCACCCGGTTGGTACATTTTGGTGCGCTTGCGCCGGAACTGGCAAAGCGCCATGCAGCAGTTCAGCGTATTGATGCGGTCTTTAATCTAGCTACAAAACCGGGCGCAGCTATTAGTGAGGTTTTCAAGCAGGGTTTGGCGCAATATGCCCGCGAAGGTTTCCCGGACGAATGGCAATTGCATCATCAGGGCGGTGCGGCAGGCTACGAAGCCCGCGATTATGTTGGTACACCTGATAGCTCTGAAACCGCGCTAGATTGGCAGGCGTTTGCTTGGAATCCCTCCATAACAGGCACTAAAAGCGAAGATACTATTTTGGTGAGCAATGAAAAGGGCATGGAGATTTTAACCCAGTCTCCCAACTCGAAATGGCCTAGCACCAACGTTGAAATCGAAGGGTTGGGCGACATACGCCGCCCTGATATTCTCGTCCTTTAGCCGACTCAAAAGGCGCGGATGGTGCTAATTTCAACCGCGCCTTTTACCTTTTGTTATGCTAACTGTGGCTTGTCCCGCTCAGATTCAAGCCCACTACCCCTGCAATAATCAACACCAGCGAAATTAGCTTGAGGGCGTTTAGCGGTTCGTTGAACCAAAGGATACCGATAGTGGCAATCATCGCCGTACCCATCGCACTCCAGATAGCATAAGCCACGCTTACATCTATTTCTTTCAGAGCAAAGGACATTACGGTGAAAGAACCGCCGTAGAAAACGAACATTAGTGCCCCAAACAGCGGTTTGCTAAAGCCTTCGCTCAATTTTAGGCAGGTTGTACCGCACACTTCCAATACAATTGCGCTGCCCAGCAATACCAGCCCCATACTAATTCTCCCCGTTTTCTGTGCTGCTATTCTGCTTCGATAATTTCAACATTAATTCCATAATCTCTTGTTTTAGTTCAGGAGACATTGCCCCAAACCCCAACGCTTCGGTGTACCAGAACCCGTCTGCCGCCATTCTCAGGAGGGTTGCAGTAGCACGGTCGCCGCTGCTTTCCTCAATGCGTTTTTGCCATTCGGTATTAGCTTTTTGCAACGGCTCCAGTAGTGTGCGGTTAGTGGCAACCGCTGCGGTAATTGCCATATATACTGCTTGTGGTGTTTCATCCGGCTCAAGGCTGGCGCGAATATAGCCCCGCAGCCAGCGTCCTTGTGGTTCTGGGTCATTCGCCACTGCTAATTCTATTTTCTGCTCGAACTGCTCTCCCATATAACGCAACATCCCGCTTACAAGTGCTTCTTTGGAGGGGAAATGATATAGCAATCCGCCTTTGCTAATACCGGCTTCTTGTGCTACCGCTTCAAGGGTCAGCTTTTCCGTCCCCTCGCGTTCCACCAATCGGAAAGCCCCTTCGATTATCAAGGTACTTTTGTTATTATTATTCATCTCAAATTCTACTTATCCTTTGACTAACCATTTATTGTTTATCTGCTTTAACATAATTCATATGCCTATACGGCGAATATCATATGCTACCCACACAAATACTGTACCGTCTGGACGGTATAGCTGTCAAGAAGGATAACAATGTTTAAAGCTTCGTTCTTTATTGTGTTTGAAGTGTCTTTGCTTTTGATAATGTATAGGGATAGTTCAGCCCCTTCTCATTTTGCTTAGCAGGGTTTAGTGTATAATATGCCATTATATTTACCGAGAGAAAGATAAAGCTAAGGAGCAATATGACGCGACGGACAAAAATCGTGGGAACCATTGGACCTGCCTCATGGGACGAACCGGTGTTGCACCGCCTTATTGAAGAGGGGTTGGACGTGGTGCGGCTGAACTTTTCACATGCAGAACACAACAAAGCGGCTGAAACTATCGCACTGGTGCGTCGCTTAGCCAATGAAAACGAGCGCAATGTAGCTATTTTGCAGGATTTGCAGGGACCGCGAATTCGCACCGGCAAGGTGGCAGAAAAAATCCAACTAGAACAGGGAAAAGAAGTAGTTCTTACCACTCAGCCTGATTTTGTAGCAACTTCGCCGGATATGATCGGGGTGGATTACGCCGGGTTATCGCTTGATGTGAAGTCAGGTGATTTGCTTCTGATTGAAGATGGGCTTTTTAAGTTACAGGTTTTGCATACTACTGCTGATGCCGTGCATTGTGTAGTGATTGAGGGCGGATTGCTTGGTAGCCATAAGGGTATCAATGTGCCGGGCGTAACACTAGGCGTACCAACGATAACCGATAAGGATAAAGAAGACCTGCGTTTTGGTATTGAACAGGATGTGGACTATGTAGCGTTGAGCTTTGTACGCCAAGCCGAAGATGTTATCCAATTACGCCAACTGATTCAGAAATATGCTGGAACGGACGACCCGTTACATTTGCCGCTAATTATTGCTAAAATCGAGAAGCATGAAGCAATTGCTAACTTCGATGCGATTTTGGCAGCAGCAGATGGGATAATGGTAGCACGTGGGGATTTAGGAGTGGAATTACCCACCGAGCAGATACCGGTGCTACAAAAGCGGATTATTCGCAAATGCAACGATGCGGGCAAAACTGTAATTACCGCCACCCAGATGCTCGACTCAATGACTCGTAATCCGCGCCCTACTCGTGCCGAAGCTTCGGACGTGGCTAATGCGATTATCGATGGTTCAGATGCTACAATGCTTTCCGGCGAAACTGCCAGCGGGCTTTACCCAATCGAAGCGGTGCGGGTAATGAGCCGCATTGCGGAAACCATCGAACGCGAATGGTTGTTTAGTTCGTATCACACCCGTATCCATTACGGCTATGCTACCAATATTACTGATGCTATCAGTCAATCGGTGGTGGATATATCTTTGGAGTTGGGTGTCAGCTTGATATTGGCAACTTCTTCCAGTGGTTCGACTGCCCGAATGATTTCACGCTGCCGCCCCTCAGTGCCGTTGCTGGTAGCTACCGCCGAGGAGCGCACCTATCGCCGACTCGCGTTGGTATGGGGTACGGAAGCGATCAAAACCGAGCATTATTCTATCACTTCCGAAGTGGTAAATCGTTTGCAGCAGAGGTTGCTAGAACGTTCGTTAGTTAAGCCCGGTGACAAGATAGTAGTAACCGGAGGCTTGCCCGTGGGCGTGCCGGGGCAAACCAATATGCTGAGGGTGGTCACAATCGGGCAAGGGATTTGATTATTTTTCGGAAAGAGGATAAGAAAATGAATCGGGTAAAACTGGTCCAGAAAAGTGAAACTAGTGGCGAACTAACCGCTACTTATGAAGCGATTGAAAAAGCGCGTGGCGGCTCTGTTCCAAATATGTTTATGGCGCTTGGCTATAACAACGGCATGCTCAGTTCGGCTTTTGATGTTGCCGCTTTCATAGGTGCGCCCAGCCGCGTGCCGCCTAAAGATAAGCAAATTGCCTATCTCGCTGCCAGCCGAATTAACGGATGCGAATATTGCCTAGTGCGCCATACTGCTGCTGCTATGAAAGCGGGTTTGACATCTGAGCAAGCCGCTGCTTTTCAACGAGAAGGGAATATTTCCAGCGATCCGGCTTTTGATGCGCGTGAACGGCTAATTGTTGAAATGGGGGAAGAACTAACCCGCACTCCTGCACTTTCTGCCGCTACTTTTGATAGCTTGCGAAGTTATTTCGATGATGAGGAGCTTGTAGAACTGGTTTTTTCGGTGGCTGCCGCCAATATGTTTACTCGCATTGCCAGTGCGTTGGAAATTGAATTAGAACCCGGTTTTAAGAAGTAACTAGGTCTGCCAGACTTGCTTATAAGAGAAGCCGGATAGATATCTAGCTTCTCTTTTTTTGTGCCTCCGCACTTAAAATCTTTAGTAGAGTTCAAACCAGTTAGATTACGATTACTCCAGTTTTACCATAAGTGTGGTAACAAACAGACGACTTTATCTTTTCAGTTTATCATGGGGTTAGATATGATACGTTTTAGCCTCGACTTGATTTTATTTCTTTTTCCAAGAAATAATTATTAAGCCTGTCAAGACACGCCTAACTTTGAAAAATGACTAAATAACAATAGAAAATCCTGCCAACGTTCCACATTCGCCGAGAAAAAGTTGTTAAACAATAAATCTAACCATTACCCTCAAAGGATATTGTCAGGTTACTTTATGATTTATTTGTTCCTAAGTAGAGCAGCCGATAAGTACAACAGACTTTAATCAGGCTGACTCCAGTAAAAATGGTAGAGTAGTTTTACAAGCTTAGATTTTAGGTAAACCGATGGCACAAGAATTGCAATAGAGAAATTCATTGTGTTTTTGATAGTGACCTAAGATTTCTAAAATATCATAATGGAGGATTTAATTATGAAAGATGGCAAAAACGATCGCGCCAGAGGAAAAGCAAAAGAAATTGGTGGCAATGTTCAGCGTAAGCTTGGCGAGGTGCTGAGTGATGATGAACTTAAAGCCAAAGGTGAAGCTAACATTGATAAGGGTAAAACCCAAAATGCCGTTGGAAAAGTTAAAGATGCGGTTAAAGACGTGGGAGATGCGGTTAAAGAGAAAGTGGATGATATAACCAACCACAAACACACTCATAAGAATTAGAAATTTACCCTTTTGGGCGATCTAAAGCGATGTCCATTTTTGATAACTTAACAGGGTTATCCTACTCAATTGCCAGAGAAGCCGGAAGCATAGCCAGCTTCTCTTTTTTTGCGCCTTCGCAATAAAAGCTCTTATTGTTTGGAGATTTCCGCTAAATCCTCGGCACTCAACTCAATTTCCGCTCCCAGCACATTTTCTTCTAGATGTGCCACCGAACCTGTGCCGGGGATAGGCAGCATTACCGGTGAACGTTGCAGTAGCCACGCCAAAGCCACTTGCGAAGGGGTAGCGTTATATTTGTGGGCTATTTGGTCAAGCTTGCTGCCCGGTTTCGCTAACTGCCCCACCGCCAGTGGGAACCATGGTATAAAACCTGTTCCATCCTTTTCGCATGCATCTACCATATTTTCCCAGTTGCGGTTGGTCAGGTTGTAAAGGTTCTGCACGCTAACCACTTTGACGATTTTGCGTGCTTGTTCCAATTGTTCAACGCTAACTTCGGAGAGACCGATATGTCTAATTTTGCCTTCCTGTTGCATATCTGCCAGTACTCCCAGCGTTTCTTCAGCGGGTACATTGGGATCAATCCGGTGCAACTGGTAAAGGTCGATTCGTTCAAGGCGCAACCGTTTGAGGCTACCTTCCAGTGTGGCACGCAAGTGTTCAGGGCGGCCGTTGGGATACCAATTATCAGGACCGCCCCGCATCAACCCACCTTTGGTAGCGATTACCAAATCTTGCGGATATGGGTAGAGCGCTTCGCCAATCAACCGCTCGCTCACTTCCGGTCCGTAAGAGTCGGCAGTATCTATAAAGTTGATGCCAAGTTCGATAGTGCGGCGCAAAACCGCAATAGCTTCATTTTTATCCTGCGGTTCGCCCCAAATGCCCTGCCCGGTGATACGCATTGCGCCAAAACCGAGTCTGCGTACTTTTAAATCGCCACCGATCGAGAAAGTATCGTTCAGGAATTTTGAATTGGTCATAGTGATATATATCCTATCTTGATAGCTAATTGCCGTTTATGTGCTGTTGTTGCAAGATTTGTGCGTCAAAACCAGCTTTAGCAACGGAGGAAAGCATGAATGTCGAATGGATTATAACAACTTTTGTGAATATTGACGACTTAATGAAACAATTTTAGGCATAAAAGCATGGTCAACTTAAAATCGGTGATACCAAAGTTTTGACCTTAGCCCCTATCAGATAGAGCCTACTACTGTGCTGCTTGAGGGATTGAAACGTGTGCTATTATGGAGATGAACAAATTAGCAATTTACCTTGGATAGAGCCTAATTCCGATTGAGGAATTACAATGCAAACGATAGGCGAATAAGAGCCTGCATAATTTGGACATACGAAAGTTCATAAAGCTAATGATCGGTTACAGCCTTGATTGCCTTACTTCACCCTAAATCTTTGCCAAATCCAGTTTTTTCTTACTAATTAATCGCACACTTAAACCGGAGAAACCCATTTTGGCTACAAATTGGCTCACAACCATGAAACCCAGCTTTACCACCGATTGGCTAAAACTCCCGCCTAAAGAATTGCACCAAGTGCTTGAAAAAATCAAGCTCCTCGAACAAGACCCCCATCCCGATGCCAAGGTTAAAAAACAACTTAAATATCTAGACGGCAAGTTGCATCGAATTCGGAGCGGAGATTACCGCATCTTTTACACCTTTGACCAGAAATATGTGAGCCTTCTCGCTCTCAAAAAGCGTGCCGAAGACACCTACGACGAAGATTATGATGTGGAATTTCTCGGTGGCTTGGATGTTGAGTTGGGAGGAGATACCCCCAAAACCCAGCCGGATTGGGAGAAGTTTTTCGCAACCCACGAACCGGAAAAGACCAAGTTGCCAGAAGCCATTACCCCAGAACTCCTGAATATGTTAAGGATTCCTCCCGAATGTCATGCCCGTCTGATACAACTTACCACTCGCGATGCGCTGTATGATTGCCCCGGCATTCCCGACGAATACCTCCTCAAACTCGACGAGTACATGTTCGAGCGTCCCCTCGTACAGGTAACCCAGCAGCCAGATTACCTTCTGGGCGAAGTTGAAGACTTGCTGCGCTTTAAAGAAGGGGAACTGGTTTCCTTCCTGCTCAAACTCAGCCCTGACCAAGAAAAGTATGTAAACTGGGCGCTAGAAGCCTCAGGTCCAACGCTGGTAAAAGGCGGTCCCGGCACCGGAAAAAGCACCATTGCGCTCTACCGCATCCGCTCGCTGCTAAAGGCGCTTAAATCACAGGGCGTAACTGCGCCCCGTATTCTATTTACCACTTACACCAACGCTCTTGTAACCTCCTCGCGCCAACTTCTAGAACAACTGCTTGGCGAGGATGCCAAGTTGGTAGAGGTGCAAACCGCTGATAGCCTAGTCTGGTCAATTTTGCAAAAAGCAGGCAAACAGCACCACCCTGTCGCAGACGAAGAGTTAAAAGCGCTGCTGCGGAGAGCGAAAGTGCGAGCGAAAAGCCACTTAGAGGGGAACGCTATTCAAAAAACTTCGCAGGAACTGGCGCTTGACCGCATGAGTGAGAACTACCTTTTAGAGGAAATCTGCACACTACTCGTAGGCAGGCAACTTGAAACTCTGGAAGAATACCTGAAAGCAGCCCGTCCCGGTAGAAGGATGTCGCTCAATGCCAACCAACGCAAAGGAGTTTGGCAGGTACATTTAGCCTTGTTGGAACTGCTGAAAGAGGCACAAAAGACCACTTTTTCCCACGCCCGCAGCGATGCTCAAAAAATGCTGGCTACTTCTTCTGTCCGCGAAACTTATGACGCGGTGGTGGTAGATGAGGCGCAAGACCTAGAGCCAAGTGTCCTACGCATACTGGTGTCTCTCTGTAAAAGCCCAAACCGCTTTTTCGTTACCGCCGATGCCAACCAATCCATCTACGGAAGCGGGTTCAGTTGGCAAGATGTGCATACTGATCTACGGTTTCAGGGACGCACCGGAGTGTTACGCACCAACTATCGCTCTACCCGTGAAATAGGGGAGGCGGCTCACTCCTACCTTTCCAATGGTAGCCTTGAAGCTGAAGAAGCCCAACGCGAATATATCAATACGGGACTACCTCCCGGCGCAAGATCGGTTGAAGATACCGAAGAAGAAGCCCAACTGCTGGCGCTATTTCTGCCAAAGGCAGCACGAGAAGCGCGTATGAGCCTCGGTGCGTGTGCGGTATTGTGCCCAACCGAAAATTCGGGTAGGTCTGTGGCAGCCCGTTTGCGCCAACTAGGTGTGGAAGCCACCTTTATGCCCGGCAAAGAATTGAACCTTTCCAGAAGGGAAGTAAAAGTAATCACCCTTAAATCCTCCAAAGGTCTGGAATTTCCGGTGGTAGCCTTAGCAGGCTTTCAGGATACTGCTTATCCAAACCAACCTCCCAATATAAAGGAAGATGAAAAAGCCGAATACCTGTCGGTAGAACGGCGCACTATGTACGTAGCAATGACACGCGCTATGCGAACCTTACTCATACTGATTCCCGCCCAGACCACTTCTCCCCTTCTCTCCGGTTTTGACCCTACCAAGTGGAATCTCGGTACAAATCAGGAAGGCGTGAAAGCATGAAACCAATAGTTTTAACGGATGTGGCAGGCTATCGTTTTAGCGCGTCTGCCATAAACCAGTATTTGCGCTGCCCCCGCAAGTTTTACTACTCCAGCCTTCTACGACTGCCGCAGCCCTATTCCACTACCGCTTCATTCGGCACAATCATTCACGATACACTCGAAAAGCTGCACAACTGGGCAGGGGCACAGCCCATTCGCCCCATTTACGAAGATGCGAATGCCCAGAGCCAACTAGTCCTAGAGGAAGTTTGGCAAGAAGCAGGTAAGGGGTTTATCTACCCGGCAGTTCAAAAAGCCTATCGACAAAAGGCGCAACGCCTCCTCAAGCGCTATACGCAGGTCGAGTTTCAGCGTATCGGCGCAGATGTTCCCATCCGCACCACCAGCGAAAGCTCCTTTGAACAAAACTTTCATCTAGGTCGCTTCCCAATAGCAGGACGGATAGACCGGGTGGATTACTTTGGAAGTGGGGAAGTCGCCATAATAGATTACAAAACCGGCAGTGGGGAAAAAGGTCACAATGCGCTTATCAAGGACTTTATCAACCTAGCACAAAAGTCCACTTGGCAGCCTACCGATTACCAGTTGCCTCTCTACTACTTCTACTGGAGTGCGGTAGCCGGCACGCCTCCCCGCTATATCGGGCATTACCAACTCAAACATTCCAAAGGTCCTCGCCTTACCCTGATTGAAATAAGACCGGGTGCGCCTACTCCTGAAGAGCGGCTAAAGGGTAACCGCAAATATCTGTATCAGGAGGAAATGGAAGAAATACTTCCCGCTCTCCTTCAGGTACTTGAGGAAATGGATCAGGCGAACCAGAACTTCCCCACGCACCCCTCCAGTGTACGGGAGTGCCAGATGTGTCCCTACACCTTCGCTTGCGAGGGAGCGGGAGAAGAGGAAGGTGAGGAAGAATGAGCAGCGGTATGAACCTAGAAGAGTTTTTGATTGAAGAATTAAACGAAAATCAGCGGATTGCAGTAACCAGCGCATCTGAAATGTCGCTTCGGATTGTAGCAGGACCCGGCACCGGGAAAACCAAAACCTTGGTGGCACGTTTTCTTGCGCTGACACTGGGAAATTCGCTTCCGGCAGAGCGGGTACTAGCGCTGACCTTTACCGAAAAAGCCACCGGGGAAATGGTAGAAAGAGCCAGCCAACTCTATCAGCAAAATAAGCTTACCCTAAGTCAGCACTGGATTAGCACCTTTCACGGCTTTTGCCTCCGGATACTGGGAGGACAAGCGGAGACAGAGATAACCCGTCCTCACATAATGACCGAGCTAGAGCGGCTGAAACTACGGCAAGAACTATCTCGTGAAATTCTATTACTGCCTGACTTGTCGGAAAGCTATCCCCATCTGGATTTTGCCGACCACCCTGCTCTTTTTGATGCCGCTTTTCTCGCTATCGAAAGGCTGCGGGATTCTTACTGTACTCCGGAGGAGATATTGGCAAAACTCCACCCTGTCGGGAGTTCAGGCGAAGAGGGTTATCGGCGGGATATTATGGGCTTTACCGCCGAACTCTACCGCTATTACCGGGAAAAGCTGGCAGAAATGGCGCGATTGGACTTCCCGGAAATGGTCTATCAGGCATATTATCACTTGAAAGATAATCCCGACCTCTGCCAAACCTACCGAGAGCGATTTCATCACATTCTGGTAGATGAGTTTCAGGATACCAGTCGGGGTCAGCTACAATTACTAAAACTCCTCTCCCCGGACTTAAGCCGAGTGACGGTGGTAGGAGACCGCAAACAATCCATCTACGGCTGGCGAAACGCTCGCCCTGAAAACTTCGATGACCCGCAGCTTGCCGGAGCAATCCAAGTTCCCCTGACGCTTAACTACCGTTCTTACCAAGAAATCCTCGATATTGCTGCCAGAGTAATCCTCCCCTTGGCGGATTCTCAGCTTTTCCTACCCGAAGAACTCACTATTACCGCTAATAACAAGAGTGGTCCGCAAGGCTGTGTCACTTTGGCTTGCCCAGAAGATAGCGTGTCAAAAGAAGAGGGGCTGAAAGCAGAGGCGCGTTTTATTGCTAGTGAGATAAAGAAACTCAAGGAAACGCAACCGGATAAAACTATCGCTCTGCTTCTCAGGAGTGTGCGAATCCAGAGCAGACCCTACGAAGAAATATTCAGGGCAGAGGGAATTGAGTATGTAACTTGGGGCGCAGGAGGGTTTTACGATCGGCAAGAGGTAAGAGACCTCATTGCCATCTTGAGACTGGTAGAAGACCCCTCTGATGGGCAGGCATTTTACCGACTGGCACATTCACCCCTTTTCAAACTAGAGCAAGCGCTACTTTATGAACTAGCGTTAAAGGCACGAGCCGTAACCAAAGAACGCAACTGGAGTTTTGAAGCAGGGATAGAGGAGTTGGCGGAAGTACCTCAAGAATTGCGAGAACTACAAACCTTTATCGCCGAGTGTCGCAAAGAAGCGGCACAACTCACTCCCGCGCTGTTGGTGGAATGGATACTTAGCGGCGAACGGTATAGCCAATACTTTGAAAGTCGGCGGGCAGGAGAGCGGGAGCGGGTGGAAGCCAACCTCTCCAAACTTATGCGACTGGCAAATGAATTTGAGAAAGCACAGACGGAGGCAGCTACCTTAAAGGACATGGTGGAGTATTTCAACCTGTGGATCGAATTTGATTTGCCTGAGCAGGAAGAATTGTTAGTACCAGAAGACCCCAAACCGGGAGTGGTGCAAGTAATGACGGTACACCTCTCCAAGGGGTTGGAATTTGACAGCGTGTTTGTGGCAGGGATAAAGCCCAGCCAGTACCGGGTGGAAAACCGCTTATTCAGTTACGAACCGGATTTAGAGTATGAATTTGAGGGGGGCTTTGCTATCTTGAAGTATCAAGGTGAGGACGGAAGAATTGAAGGCAGCAACCTTGCCCGCTACAAGGAGATCCAAAAGAAGCGCTGGTTGGCAGAGGAACGTTTTGTTTACTATGTGGCAATGACAAGGGCGAAAAGTAAGCTATGCCTAACCACCCCCTATTCTGAGCAAGTGATAAAGGAGATGAAAGGCAGGGCGGAAAATTTCTTGTTCCGCGAACTCACGAGTTGGGTGGAAGAAAAAGAAAATCTTAATTTCTCGGCGATTACATATCTCCACTTCTGAGCAAAGGGCAAGCCGCAATAACTAAAACCCTCAAGTCTGGGAAGGGGCAATCTCGGTTTTGTGCCGAGGTTGCCGTCCCACTCAAGTAACCGCTTGTTTTGTGGTAAGTTAGGAAGCACTATTCTTTGCCGAACCACTTGTCCATATAGCCGAGCGGGTTTTCGCTTTCCTCTCCACTGTCGGCGATTTTGATTATTGTAATAACTTTGCTTGCTCCGGCGAGGCGCATAGCTTTAGTCATTGCTGGAACCAACGCCAGCACTGCTTCAAGCTCTCCCTGCACCCACGTTCCCAGCGGCCCTACCTGATATTTGAGACCGGATTGCTCTATCACTGCGATAGCTTTGTCCACAAAACCATAAGGTTCTGCCGGGTCATTGGTCAGTGGATTCGGTAGCACCTGTAAATCAGCAATAACCACCGTGTTGTCTCCTTCTTAAGTTATTTTTTGGAAATCAAATCGTTGCTGCCGGTTACAAAACATAGCATTGTTAGCTGTTGTGCAACTTCCAGATCGGTTTTGCGCCTTCAGTACGGTCTAGTTTGAACAGAGTCTGGTTAGCATAGAGCGCTTTGTTCACCTCACTTTTTGTGATGGACTTATATTATAGCAACTCGCGTAAAACCATGTCCTGTTGCGCTCGATAGCGGGTACGCCCAGTTCGGCAAATACAGCCAGATTTTACAAACAGAAAAACCGGGAGAAAACGATGATTCGCCCGGTTTTGGATTTACGATTCAAGCGTTATCCCAATTTTATTTTAAGGGAATGGCTTGGGTGTAAGCATCTTGGTTAGGGCTGGTTAGTCCCGGCATACCCCGGAAATCAGTCCAGCAGGGGTGGATTACCAAGTCGCTGCCCATCGCCACCGCCGTATAGTCACCGATGAATATACCCTGCAATATCTTACCGGAAACTGCGCCGACACCAACAAATTGAATTCCGGGGTCTGAGGTTTGCGTGGTAATTCGGGTGACATCATTTTGCTTAAGATTACCCAAACCGTTCGCCTTCACATAGGCATAATCCAGCCCGGTTCCGTTTCGATCGTAACTGCGTGTGTAGAAGGTAACTGCTATTTTGCTATCATAAGCGGCAATAGCCGGGTAAACTTCATCGGCGCTTGTGCCGAGTTGATAGAGATTCCAGTTGTTGCCATTGCCGGATGTAGCCACAAAAACATCCCCATTGGTTTTGATGGAATTGCCAAAGCTATCGTATTGCCCGTTACGGTCATCCGCCCAAGTGATGTAAAGGCGACCTGTTTGCGGGTCAATCGCGAACGAGGGGAAACTGTTAATTCGGAAGTTTTCCCCGGTGAGAGTAGAGCGACCAGTATCAGGATTGTACGGGAAATCATAATCAACGGCTGCTTCCGTGTTAGTAAAAGTTCTACCCCCATTGGTAGATTTAGCCACAATAATTGCATCATGGTCGGTGGGTTGGTCGCAGTTAAGGCTCTGGCAAACTGCACTTTCGTAAGCAATGTAAAGCTCTCCGTGTTTGCCTACCTGTGGATATGAACCTTGGCTATAAGAAGTTATGCCTCCGGGCGTAAAGGTTGGGTTCACTTGTACAAAAGGAGACCACTGCCCGGTTCTCTGGTCGCGTTTGGAAACCACGATTGGGGAATCTACTAGCCCAAAGCGTGTCCAGCTTACGTAAGCCGTTCCAGTTTCGGGGTCAACGCCCACCCATTCTTTATCATTGAAAAAGTCGGTGGGTAAGGGGTTTCCTGCCGAATCGACTCCATCAAGTTGGACGATTTCCGGTTCACCCCAAGTAAGACCCCCGTTATGTGACACACTAATCGTAATACCGCCCCCGGCATTTAAGCGGCTAAAAACGATATTGGCGTAATAGACTGTGTTATCTGGACCAAATGCGATTGCCGGATCACCCGCCGAGTCCATATCGGAAAGTGCCCCGGTTGCGCCGGTCTGGAAGGTTAGATGCGGTAATTGAACATCCTTCCAAGTTGCGCCACCATCAAAAGTGGTGTAAGCCCAACCGGAACCGTCGTTTCTGCCCTCGCGAGTGTTGAAAATCCGGTAGTCGTTAGTACCGGCTACCAAATTCTTGGGGTTCTCAGGGTTAACCGCAATTGTAGTCTCGTTCTGGGCGCTATTACAACCTAGTTGCGTGCCCGCTTGTACGATAGTGTCCCCGTTGATCATGTCAACATTTGGGGAGGGCTTTTTGTAAAGATTGGTTTGACCGATAAGTGACTGGCAAAGCGCCGAGAGGCTGAGGTTGGAGTCGGTAGTGTCCGAGTCGCTATCCATTCCGAGAAGTGTTTTAAGCGTACCGTTGTTAATGTGGGTAGGCTTGTTACTAGACTTCAGGTTTGGGCTGGCTTTCCGTGTTCCCTGCGCTGTGCTTCCATCGGCGAAAGCTAAACCTGTGCCGGTGGTAAGCAACGCAACTAATAAGAACAGAGCAATAAACCTGTATAGTCTGACTTGTTTATAATTTCCTATCATCACGGTCTATATCTCCTTTCACAACAGTGTGTAAAGATAAATAACCAACAAACTCATGCACGTTTGGCGGGGGATAATAAGCTTGTTCAGGATTAATCTTGAGAGTAATACTTGTAGTTTGGTGTAGGTTTTGGATGTGTATTACAGAGGTTGGGATTATTTTAATCTAATATTAATGTTTTTACAAGGGGCATTACAAATAAGCATTATTTTAGGCGCTTAGGTATTGCTATACCTGCTGAATAAGCTTTTCACTACTTCTAAACCTAAAGTGGCAGCTATCAAATTGCTATCGTGAAAACATTCTCTTTGCAACTATTTTTCAGGAGAATATTCGCCGAGTTCGGCTAAAATACGTTGCGCGATTTCTTCGCAACGTGACGATTCATTCTCCCAAGCAAAGGCAGCCCCGTGACTGGCACAAGCAGAACAACCGTGTTCGCTTGCTTGGAATATTTCAACCTCTAGCCCAGCAATAGCCTCAGCTTTTTGCTCGATGGACTCTAGTTTTTCCACAAGTTCAGCAGGGATAGGCTCACCCTCTCCTGTAGAATTTGCCGCCCAAAACGCCTCTACTGCCTCTTTCCTGAGCGTTTCAAGGCGTTGGTTGAACCACAACGTAAGCTGAGTTTGCTGCCACGCCTTGTAACGCATGCGAGAACGGGGTGTACCTTCTCGTTGGTATTCTTTGAAACTTTTACGTGGCATAACCGGAATTCTTTCTTTGATGAATAAAAGAGGAAACTAATTGCGCCTATCAACCCGTATAAGCGCTACTTTTTTCGGATTTGTTATTCCCGATTGACGGTTTGGATTCGTCTTAACAATTACTTAGTCAGGGTATATTATATAATACAAGATAGGGCGATGTCAGAAATAAACCTTGTTGTGCAGTATATGGGTTACTTTAGGAGGTAATATGGACAGTAAGGTTCTAAACAACTCCTATGCTGTTCTAATCATTGAGGACTCTGCACCTTTTAAATAGGGTTTAAAGGATAAATTATCCACCTTGACCTTGCTTGTATAGAAGTTTAATGTAATTGAGGAAGGGATAATTTGAGGTGAGTAAAGATATAGAAATCGACCAGATTGAGAGCTTTGCGGAAGATCGTTATGATCGTCTACAGTATCGCCGCTGCGGTCGTTCAGGGCTTTTATTGCCCATGATTTCGCTAGGGGCTTGGGAAACTTTCGGGGGATATCGAGGCGAGGAAGTGGCGAGAGAGTGCCTGTTTCGCGCCTTTGATCTGGGTATCACCCATTTTGATCTTGCTAATAATTATGGTAGACCTCCCGGTAATGCTGAAATACTGGTAGGTAAAGTTATTCGCCAAATGCCTCGGGATGAGCTAATTATTTCCTCAAAGGCTGGTTACCGGATGTGGGCAGGTCCCTACGGCGAGTGGTCTTCTAAGAAATATTTGGTTGCTAGTCTCGACCAATCTCTTAAACGGCTGGGTCTGGATTATGTAGATATTTTCTACAGCCACCGTTTTGATCCTGATACTCCTCTTGAAGAAACTATGGAAACCCTAGACCTTATTGTAAGACAGGGTAAAGCGCTTTATGCCGGAGTTAGTAATTACTCAGGGGCAGCTTATGAGCAAGCGGTGAAAATAACCCAGCAAAAAGGGCTGACCTCGATTTTAATCCATCAACCCCGTTATAATATGTTAGATCGTAGTGCTGAAACCGATTTGTTTAACTATACTTTGAGTAACGGTTCGGGGGTAATAACTTATAGTCCTTTGGCGCAAGGGCTTTTGACCGATAAGTATCTAAAAGAGGCGCTCCCAACCGATTCACGGGCTGCTGAATGGTGGGGTAAAGGCAAGGTGGAGGAGGTAACCGACCAGATTATTCGTACCAAACTGCTGGCTTTGAATCAATTGGCGCAAAATCGTGGTCAAAGTTTGGCACAAATGGCGTTAGCTTGGATTCTGCGTTTACCCGCAGTAACCAGTGTTTTGATTGGAGCTTCAAAAGTAACCCAGATTGAGGAGAATGTGGCAGCGCTTCAAAACCTAGAGTTTAGTGCAGCAGAACTGGAAGAAATTGATCGGATCACCCTTAGCTAGGGTGCTGTCCAAATAAATAAAGCTCAGTGAAATCTGCAATCCTCAAGGTTTTTGCAGATTTCACAAAACAGTCTTATAGCCTCAATGGAGTTCTTGCTTCAACTTGCAGCATTAGTCGTACTTGGGGCAGATGTGGTTAAAGCTGCTAACGCCTCATCCAAATTAGAATAATTCGTATAATTTTTTGCAGCAACCCAACCCCCGCCTTTTCGCTCCAACCATTTACCATTCTCGGTCTTATTCTGCCACCCTACAACCCCGCTTGATTTTGTGGTTTCGATTACCGTACTATCGCTGGTGGGCGCATCAAATACTTGCGTGTTTGCCGGGATTACGGCGTAAGCATCGAAGGCAACAACCTTTGGAGTAGAAGCAAGCTGCTTTGCCTTAAAAATGGTAGTGCTTGCTTTCTCCATAGTGGCATTCAAAGCCTTTATGGTTACCTTCATAGCTGCTTGGTTATTGTCCGATGAGATTATGTTGATTACTCCAAAAAGCCCGGCTAACGCCAGTAAAGGTACAACCATTAACCCTATCCATACGCCTGTACGCATGTCCTTTTGTAGGATTTTGGAAGGTTTTTGGGAATCCACTTGGGTGGGATACCCTTGTGGCGCTTGTTGATAATAGCTTTGCTGCTGAAGGGTCTGGTTATGGGTCTGCATGAAGTGCTCCTCCTCTAAATATTATTTCAGTTCAATTTAGTCAATTAAGCAGATTTGGTAGTAGCGTATTATCGAATGGGAAATTTTTAAAGTAGTTCATTAAGAATACAATTGTACTTGCTGCCTGTCATACCCTTTTGGCAACTGCATTTTGTAGTCTAGCAGGTTAGTGACTCGTTTCTTATTGTTGTATGCTTCATTAGCACTAACTGACCCGGCTGCGGGAGGTGTATCTTTGATTTCTCGCCAATGTAACTGATCTTTTTCAAAGTAAAAATGCTGCGCCCAGAACCGTTTTAAAGCCTCGACTGCTTCCACCGCTCGTAGTTTTTCGCCTAGTGGCGTAATATCGGAATAGACCGCATGCAGTAGCTTAATACCATCAGTTCCAACCGTTTGGATGTAGACTTTGCGGGCTTCTTCACTTTTGGGAATACCATATTCCTCAATCTGCGGAAAGTATCGATCAAACCATTCGGAAGTTACGTGCTGGCACAGCCAATCAGGAGCAATAATGGCTAAGGCATTAAGCGCAGTGCGCATAGTTTCAGTTATCTTTCCGGTTCGCCTGTAATCTGGAAAGGGCAGTTTTGTGACTTGAGCAGTCAATTGATTAAATGGTTTGGTAAGTGACATATTATGCCTTGTCTTATAGAGTAAATGGTTTTCCAATACTTTGATTACGCCAACATTCTCTTCAAGCGGCGTTAGCGCTTGCTCCTATTCCTAATTTTTCCAGCAAATCACGGCACAACTCAGGGTTCCAAGAAATAGGCTTTTTACGTTCATCGTGACTATCCGACCCGCAACTTACCAACAACTTTCTCTTTCGTCCAAGCTGACTTAGACGATCTGTTTCTACTTGGGTGTGCCCTGAGTAAAAACCTTCGATGCCTTCCAGTCCCAGATCTACCATTTCTTTCAGAACCTCATCGGTTGCAATAGCGGTTTCAGTTCCTCCGCGCCTTGGATGCGCCAGAATAGATACTGCTCCTGCACACCGCCCGACTTCCAAAGCCTTCTCAAGGGGTTGTGCCACCTTCATCGCTGGTTCGACCGAACGGCAGATGTCCCAAGCTTGTCTGAAGGTAAGGGCAGGATTCTGCTTTACCAGTGCGTTGGCTAACTCATATAGCGGGGAAGTAGAATGAATTCCTGTTACTTCCTCCAAGCTATATCCTTTTTTTAGCAAGGACAGCGTCATTATTTGCCTTTTTTCAAATAGCTTGTGCCTTGATTCTTTTAGAAGCGTTTGTAGCTTCACGCTTTCCGGATTAAAGCCATATAGCAGAAGGTGGTAATTTTTATTTTTATGTTGAACTGCAATTTCCACTCCGGGAATAAATTGCATCCCATGTCTTCGGGCTAGTAACTGAAGGGTCTTCACGTTGGCGGTGGTTTCGTGATCGCATACGCTTAAGGTCTGTATTTTCTGAGCGCTGGCTGCTTTAATCAGTTCTAGCGCCGACCAAGTTCCATCACTAGCGGTGGTGTGGGTGTGAAGATCCACACCCGACTTTGCCTTGAATTTTTCCAATACTATCATAAGATAACTCCCTGTTCTATAATAATTTTCAGATTGGCAGCCGCTTCAAACTGCTTCAAAGAATATGTGATATTTCCTTTGCGTTGGTTAAGGTCTAGAGAAGCGGACTACTGAAATTATTTTGTTGTTATTATCAAGAACGTAGGAAAAGCTAAAAAATAGCGGGGCTAGTTAATATATAGTACTTTTAATTGATATAGTCATTAACGAGAGCCATCTCTGACACAAAAGAATTCTTAAGTTAGCTCGAACTAACCCAAAGTTTAAAGTCATGTGCTTTTATCATGGTTTACTCAAGTTCGCGGCGTGTCCGATGTTGGGGTCTTTTTAAGGCTGATGCTTTATTCCTCAAATCAAAAACGTGGAGAGGCTCGGTTGCTCGTTGTCTGTTTCGGATTCAAGCCCTAACAGCGGCAGTAAAATTATAAAGCTGGCGCCCTTTCCAATCGTACTTTCTACCTTAATCTTACCACCGTGCCCCTCTATTATCCCTTTACTAATTGCCAACCCCAGTCCGGCATTACCGGTTTGGCGTGTGCGAGATTGATCCGCACGGTAGAAACGGTTAAATATGTGCGACAATTGCTCCGATGCTATCCCACAACCATCATCACTCACCCGAATAGTAACCCATTCCTCATTTGTAGCCGTTTTCTCAAGTCCCAAAGCAAGCCTGATATGCCCCTGCGGTTCGGTATAACGAACGGCATTATCAATCAGATTTACCAACACTCGGTAGAGTTGGTCAGCGTCAGCCCTGACCCACACTGGAGTGGTTTTCGGGTCAACTTCTAGTGTCAGGTTGCGTTCCCCAGCAAGCATCTTCGTATTTTCAAGTGTACGAGTTAGCAATTCTTCTAGTTCAACCGGGACCAATTTTAAGACAGATTCCCCGTCCGCTTCCAAGCGGGTTAGTAACAGCAGATCAACCACCAAGTGGCTTAATCGCTCTATTTCCATTTGCATAGAAGCAATAATATGCTCGGCGCGTTCCGGGTCATTTTTAGCGCCCATCGAAAGCACCTCTAAATAACCACCCACTATGGTAAGCGGGGAGCGCAATTCATGGGAGGCGTCGGCGACAAACTGCCGCATACGCGCTTCACTCAGTTGTTGGGCGGTAAAAGCTTCCTCAATTTTATCTAGCATAGCATTAAACTCCGTAGCCAGTTGCCATACCTCGTCCCGGCTGCTTACTTTAGTTGAAACACCGGAAGGCAGGGGAACCCGCTGACTGAAATCGGTGCTGCGGGTATGGCGGGCAATCGCGGTGATTTTTTTAAGCGGGCGCAAGCCCAACCGGGCAAGCGGGTTTCCTGCCAGAACCGCCAGAAAAGCAACTCCAACAAGCCCGACCAGCAACAAAAATCTGGTCTCGCTAAGCAAATCTTGCGCCGATTTCAGAGAAGCGGTTAACAGCACATATCCCATAGGTACGCCGGGCTGGCTATATACAATCCCATTCTTATCAGCGATTGGATATAGGTAAGCCTGTGCCGATTCATTGCTGGCGGTTAGGGTGGTAGTAAAGAAAAAACCGCCGCCCGTTGCCCGGCTTAATTGCGCGGCATCCGGCAAGGCGCTTACTGGGTCTAGGGTGAATAGGGTATTGGCAGGCTGGATAACTTCACCCAGATTGTTTAATACCAGCGGATGAATTTCACCCATCGGTTTGGTGGCAAGCAGTTCACTGAGAGTAGGGAGCGGTTGGGAATTGCCCTTACCGCCCCCGCTGTTACCTCCACCGCGTGCTGGAAGAAAGGTTTGAGTTACAGCATAGTCTTGCATCCGGTTTTGCAACCCATCATATAGAAAGCTTTCCAGCCTGAAATAGATAAACCAGCCTAACCCTACCACCAGCGTTGCCACTAGGAAAGTGTAAAAAAGCGTTAGCCGCCAGCGCAAAGTTCCAAACCGCCCTAGCCCGGCTTTAATCCATTTCATTCTTCAAACTTTCTTTTGGTTTGGAGCGCATTACATAGCCAACCCCGCGCACCGTATAGATTAAATTAGGCTCTCCTAATTTCTGGCGTAAATAGCGGACATATACTTCGATCACGTTGCCTTCCCCCATAAAATCGTAACCCCACACCCGCTCTAGAATAATCTCACGGGTCAACACTTGATTGGGGTGGCTCATCAATAATGAGAGTAAATCAAATTCACGAGCGCTTAGTTCAATGGTCTGTGCGCCACGCCGTAGTTCTCGCAGGTTAGGGTCTAGGGTAACATCGTTCAGTTGTAGCAATTTAACATTGCCGGTTTGCTCTACAGGCAAGGAAGATTTCCGCCGCATAACCGCCCGGATACGAGCCGCCAACTCCTTAAATTGGAAAGGTTTGGTCAAATAATCGTCCGCGCCCAAATCAAGACCATGCACCCGATCGTTCAGTTCATCCCTAGCGGTTAGCATAATAACCGGCACATCGTGGGTGGTTCGTAATCGCTGGCACACCTCAAAGCCATCCATGCCGGGAAGCATTAGGTCAAGAATAATCAAATCTGGTGGCTCGGCTAATGCCATCTTAAGACCGGTTTTACCATCGAAGGCGCATTCAACCTCAAACCCCTCGTATTCTAGCCCTAGCTTGATAAAATCTACCATTCTAGGCTCATCATCAATCACCAGCACGCGAGGTTTGCCGGACTTGCCGGGATCTTTTCCAGTTTCTTTCATCTTGCTTACCTACACTGTGATTTTCTGTATTTATCTATTATTAATTTTACATCCATAAGCTTAAGACAATCATTTGCTTTGCTTAGAATTTGCTGAGAAATTACCTCATAATCAGTTCCGGTCCCCTACTAACTTATTGGAAACAGGTTCAAAGTTATCGTAAATATACCAAAATTCAACTTGAAATGGGTTTTTCCAGTCTGAAAAGCCCATTTTCTTTAAGTAAACTCTCAGTTTTTTATAAGGGACTCACAAGCTTAGGTCGCTATATTGGTAGCAGTTAGATTGTTAAGCAAATTACAAAGTATTCTAAAACGCTTATTTTATTAAAACAAAAGGAACAAAACTATGCCAGTCATAATGGAAGAAAAGGTGGAAGCGCCTGTCCGACCTATCAAACCAGCAAATAAGAAAGTAAAATCCGGTCAGAATCGTCCGGTAACTCATGTGGTCATGCTGGTTACAAGTATACTCGCCTGTATTCTTGCCGCAATATATCGACCAGACGCGGACATCAGTGAAATTATATCAATCGGTACCGGTTACTACGCGCTTTTGTTAATGGCGATTACCTTGCTAATCGGTCCTTACAAGTTATTGCACCAGCGCCGCAATCCTGTAAATATCGACCTACGCCGAGATATTGGTATCTGGGCAGGTATTAATACCTTAATTCACGTTTTCTTTAGTTTTCAGCTTTTCCAGAAAGGGCTAATTTTACTTTATTTCTTGACTCAAGCAGGTGGGGTACGCACCGACGTTTTCGGGGTTAGTAATGACCTTGGTATGATAGCTTTTCTAATATTACTGCCTGTGTTGTTTACTTCAAACCAGATTTCCTTGAAACTGATGAAGGGGAAGCGTTGGAAGGGTTTGCAACGCCTGACCTATCTGGTCTTTGGTTTTGGATTAATCCACACCATTGGTTTCCAGTTTTACAACGTGCGTGAAGCTTGGTTCGGTATAGGTACTGCTATCGCTACTTTGGGAGTATTGGTAGCTCAATCAATCGGTATTGCCATAACTGTAGTGCGTAATCGTCAGCGCAAGATGACTAACGCCCCTGTAAGTCCGCTTACCAGCCTGACTACTCAGCCTGTAATGGCAACCACCGCCTCGAATATGGCACGCCGCCAGTTTTTGAAAATTGGGGCGGGGGCTTTTATAACGGGAGTTACCGCTGGTAGCGCAATAGCTCTGTTGGGAACTTCTCAGGGGAAAACGGCTTCGGCGACTGTAGCTGAAAACACGGCGGCAGGCACTACTGCTATAGCAACTTCTACCAATGCAGCTACAACTTCAGTGGCGACTTCAAGTGCAGCAGTCACTACTACGAGTGCAGCAGCAACTTCAGCGGCTAGCGCTACTACCAAGGCAGCCACCACCACCGCCATAGCTTCTGGAGTGACCGTTCTGGCGACAACAGCCACCCTAGCAACTGGCAAAGCTTTGCTCTTTACTACGCCTGATACCAGCCAAAGAGCCTTTGTAGTGCATCGTAAGGATGGTTCGGTGGGTTGTTTCGGGGGGGTTTGTACGCATGAACCGGTTAACCTAGTATTTAATGAGACAACCCAATCTCTTTACTGCCCACGCCACGATGTATCTTTCGATACTCAGAACGGTAACCCATCATCGATGCCAGCGCGTACCGCTCTGAAGAAATATACGGTCAAGGTGGATAGTGCCGGGAACATTATCTACGGATAGTTACGCTAGTTGAGACTTTCGCTTGAAGAGGTTATTCAGACAAGGGGTTTACGCCCCTTGTTTTTATTTCAGATTTTTTACTTTCTGTTTTAGGCGAAAACCCTGAGCCTATGCTAAAAACTGCCCTGCCAACTGATGATACCAGTTATTCATTTGTTCAGCAGAATAGGGTAGGTCATTGTCGAACCACCACGTTAATAATGCCATAAGCGAACTCGCTTGAAATTGCACTACCAGTTCTAATGGCACTCCTCCGGGTGACTCATTTTTTGCTAAATATCCCCTGAACATCTCCTTCAGGTACTCATAGAAAGTTTTGGTAATCATCGTTCCACTACGTTTTCCCACTACTGCCTTATAAACTTGGTAGTGACTTTGAGCGTGTTTGAAAAAAGCTAGGCTTACTTGCCTTTCCGAGTTTTTCAATCCCAACTCCAGCCCCAGTTTTTGGTGTTGCTCCTCAAAGCTAACTCGTAACTTTTCAAGCCCGCTCATCAATAATTCATCCTTATCCAGAAAGTGGGAATAGAAGGTAGAGCGTCCTACATTTGCGCGATCAAGCAAATCCTGAACTGTTATATCATCGTAATCTTTTTCCTGAATAAGCGAAATTAGGGCTTCTTGCAATAGGTTGCGGGTTCTTTGGATACGCCGATCTGCTGATTTGTGGGCTGTTTCGGTCTGTGTCGGCTTAGTTTCCATACAATTTCAGCTCTCCCGTTCAGTATTGAACAAATCTTACAAAATTGGTTATTGATTTATTGGCTAATTAGTATTATATAGTAAATGAACAGTTTGTTCAATATTGGCTATGATGTTCCAGATAAAAATAAGAGAAAGAGGATTTCTATGATGGCACATACCCATGAAACAGCTTCGAAAGGCAATCTTGTTCGCTGGTCTAAGCGTTATGACGCGATTTTCGGGCACTTGTTGAGTGGAAGCGAAGACAGAGTTATCGAACTGGCTGAAATTAAAACGGGCGCTACAGTACTGGATTTGGGGTGTGGTCCGGGTAGTCTCACCTTAAAAGCTAAAGCTCACGTGGGTAAAACAGGTAAGGTATTCGGGATTGATGCCGCCCCAGAGATGATAGAATTGGCACGCAAAAAGGCGGCTGAAAAAGGGGTAGAAGTAGGGTTTCAGGTATCCTACGCGCAAGAATTACCTTTTGCGGATGCTACCTTTGATGTAGTAATTAGTCGGTTGGTATTCCATCATTTACCGGGTGACCTGAAGCGTCAGGCGTTGAACGAGATACAAAGGGTACTAAAGCCGGGAGGCAGATGCTTGGTAGTAGACTTTGACTTGCCTTCCTTACCTGTAGTTGGCGGTTTTCTCAAACATTTGTTGGGTAGCCATGCCATGCCGCAAACAGATGTCCGAAATTATGCCGTGCTTATGAAGCAAGCTGATTATCAGGAAGTGGAATGTGATTCTACCGGGCGATTGTTATTGGCATATGCAAAGGGTATAAAAGCACAATAGCCAAAGACATCTCAGAAGGAAAATACGCTGTCCTATTTTGATTTCCCTATATCGTCCTAAAGGAGCAGCGAATACTGCTGGCTTGAAAATATAAGCAAAACCTCCTTTTAAAATGGCAATTTTGGAATAAGGTAGGCAGCGACCATCAGTAGACTATAAAAGTATCAAATTACTTGACAAGGATTGTATACATGTATACAATCCTTGTATGGCTACATCTAAATTTGTTTTCGATGAAATCAAACAATACAAAACCTCTCCTGACCTGATTGCCGATAGCCTACGCAAAGCCATCCTCAGTGGCGAAATCAAAGGCGGTGATTACCTTCGTCAGGAAGAACTCGCCTCTGCTTTCGGGGTCAGTCGCATTCCCGTTCGCGAAGCTCTCAGAAAGTTGGAAGCGGAAGGGCTAATTGCCATTTATCCCAACCGGGGAGCGCAAGTGCTGGAATTATCCCCCCGCGAAGTACAAGAGCTTTTTGAAATCAGGGTTGCGCTTGAAACCGCTGCCCTTCGTTTTGCCTTGCCCACGCTCTCCTCCCAAGATTTAGAGCAGGCTGCTTTGATACTGGAGGAACTGGAGCGGGAAACTGAGGTCGGACGCTGGGGTGAACTTAATCGCAAGTTTCACCTCGCGCTTTACCAACCTTGTGCCCGCCCCCGCTTGTTAAGCATAATCAATTCTCTACATCAGGAAGCTGACCGCTTTTTACGATTGGTACTTTCTGCTATCGAGCACCAGAACCGCTCGCAGCAGGAACACCGTGAATTGCTGGAAGCCTGCTGTCAGCAGGATAGCGAAAAAGCGCTGGGGCTATTGCAGGTTCATATCAAAGAGGCGGGAGAATTGTTGGTAGCGGTTTTAAACCGAGAAATACATATTAGCTGAAGGAGTAACAAGATGACCTTGGAACAGGAAACCTTTGAAGTCCACGACCCCGCAATTTTGCAACAGGCGCGGCAACTAATAGATAGCTGCAACTCTCCCCGTGAAATGGCGCAGGAAGTGTTAGAGGCAGTCAGGCGCAACGAGCAGTGGCGTGGCAAAAGTTGTGTTAATCTGCTTGCTCCCGAAGCGCCCACCAGCCCCACTGTACGCACCTTGCTATCTGCGGAGGTGGGTACTAGAGCAGCAGAAGGTCACATCGGGGCGGTAAATCGCTGGTTTGCCGGAACAAAACATATTGATGAAATAGAATCGTTGTGCGTGGAACTCTTAAAGAAACTCTTTCAAGCCAAGTACGCCGACCATCGCCTATGTGCTAGTATGATCGGCAATATGGCAGTCTATACTGCGCTCACCCAACCGGGCGACACCATCATGAGCCTATCTCAGCCTGTCGGCGGACATTCTTCTAACCGCTCGGATGGTCCGGCAGGGGTGCGCGGTCTTAACATCGTAGATGTACCTTTTGACCAAGCAGAACTGGTTGTGGACTTGGAGAGATTTCGGCAGGTAGCACGACAGGTGCGCCCGAAATTGGTCGCGTTGGGCGCTTCCATGACCCTCTTTCCTTTTCCGTTACGGGAAATGAGCGAGATTGTGGCAGAGTGGGGCGGCAAAATCTTTTTCGATGGGGCGCACCAATTAGGGTTGGTGGCGTGCGGGCAGTTTCAAGACCCCTTGCGAGAAGGCGCAGATATTGTAACCGGTTCCGCCGGCAAAACCTTTAGCGGACCGCAAAGCGGGGTGATGGTGTGGGATGACTCGGCTCTGACAGAACCCTTGACCCACGCGGTATTCCCGGTGTTGGCAGCTACTCACCAAGTCAATCGGGTGGCGGCTCTGGCGGTTTCAGCCGCCGAATTGCTGGCATATGGCAAGGTTTATATGGCACGAATAGTGGAAAACGCACAAGCCTTGGGGGCAGCGTTGGAAAAGCGGGGCATTCCGGTACTGGCATCACACAAAGGTTACACCCGTACCCATCAGGTAATTGCCGATGTGCGACAGTTTGGGGGAGGGTTGGAGGTAGCGCACCGCTTGGCTCGCGCCAACCTTATTACCAACAAGAACCTGATACCGGGCGATAAACCGGAGGATTGGGATAGACCGGGCGGTTTGCGAATGGGTACAATCGAAGTAGCACGGTTGGGCATGGGCGCTTCCGAGATGGAACAAGTGGCTGAGTTCATCTCCCGGATATTAGTGGGTGGTGAAGCGCCAGAGGCAGTAGAAAAGGAAGTAACCGAGTTTCGGCTACCCTACCAAACCGTCTATTACTGCTTTGAAAACGAGTATCCCGCCGTTATTGGTGTTCGGTGATTAGTTGAGAAGAATCGTACAATTTGTAGGCGGTCTTTCAGAGTAAGGTCTGGTATCAGTCTTGCTCAATACTTGAAAAATACCCCGTCGCTTATGGCGCGGGTTTTTTAATGCAATCTACCCGTTTTCATTTACCCTTAATACTAACTAAATTGAATTCTATAAAAATAGAAGAATTTTTATACAAATGTTAGGTTAATAGTAGTGATTTGAAATCCTTTTTAGAGTATAATTTTTTATATAAGGGTTCCATTGTTGTATAACTTATTTTGTTAGAATCGAAAAATGAATAATCCAGCCAACTCAGCTTACGTTACGGAACAGGGGCAGCTTAAAGATTCAACTTTAAATTCTCGGTTGATTACGCCTGAAAGTCCTCTACCCCTCACTGAAACGGGCAAGCAACTTGCCTCGTTAGCCCTCCACCAGCAGCGCTTCAACACTGCTTTTTTTTCGCTGAATTCAGATTGGACACTTTTCTATATTGATCAGCAGGCTGACTCTTTCTTTCTTAAGAAAAGTAACCAACTGGTAGGCAAAAATATTTGGGAAGAATATCCAGATTTAGCCGAAACTGCTATTTTTGAGGAATTCCATAAGGCTGTAGAAACAGGCGCAGCGGTGGAGTTTGAGTGGTTTTATCCTCTCCTTAATAGCTGGTTTCAATTTCAGCTTTACCCTTCGCCGGAGAGGCTATCAATCTACCTTCACTCTATCTCAGACCCGACATTGAACTACAAGCACCTTGCTGAAGCCTTCCTCCAATCTGAGTACCGCTTTGCCAAGATTTTCGAGGCTAGTCCGATAGCAATGGCTATTTCTACCGTAGCGGATGGTCGTTATCGTGAGGTCAACGAAAGTGTTTTAAAAATGCTGGGTTGTACCCGTGAAGAAATGATAGGGCGAACTTCAGTGGAGTTGGGTCTTTGGTTTGAGCAAAGCGATCGGGAAAGAATGCTAAAGGTCATGCAGGCGCAGGGCTTCGTTAGTGAATTAGATTTGAAAATCCAGACACCCAAGGGCGAGATTCTCCACTGCCTTGCTTACGCCGAGATACTGGAGTTGAACGGCGAAAAATATTTGCTAACAATGCTGCATAATATCACCAAGCGCAAGCAGGGGGAGGAAGCTTTACGCCAGAGCAATACACGTTTTAAGGCGTTGGTGGAAAATTCTCCTGACTTTATCGTCAGGCACGATAAAGAACTTAAGGTGCTATATGCTAACCCAGCAGCATCCCAATTATACGGTGCTTCTGCGGAGTCTTTACTTGGAAAACCTTCCGATGAGCTTGGAATAGACCGAAACATTTTCCAACCTTGGCAGGATTTTGCGCTAAAAGTAATTGAAACTGGGCAAGAGCAGGCGCTGGATTATGAAATAACTATATACGGTCAGGTGTTTTACCTTCAGACTCGTATAGTTCCAGAATATAACGTCGAAGGTCAACTCGTATCTTTACTCTCGATCACCCGCGATTTCACCTCACTAAAACAAACACAGAATGAGTTAATCAGACACAAAGAGCAGCTTTTTCATTCCCAGAAAATGGAGATGGTCGGCAGGTTGGCAGGGGGCGTGGCGCACGATTTTAATAATCTTCTGACCATAATTCAATCTTATGCCGAAATAATAGAAAACGGGTTGCAAGTATCTGATCCACTACTTGAAAGTGCGCAGGAGATTAAGAGAGCAGGGCAGAAAGCTGCCACCCTAACCAGCCAATTGCTGGCTTTGGGTCGTCGTCAGGTACTTCAACCACAGGTGCTAAATCTCAATAATTCGGTATTAGATATTGAGAAAATGTTGCGGCGCGTGATTGGTGAGAATGTTGAGCTAGTATGTGAACTTACCCCCTACGTAAGTGCAATTCTGGCTGATCCGGTTCAGATAGAGCAAATAATAATAAACTTGGCGGTTAATGCCAGAGATGCAATGCCCGTAGGTGGTACTTTCAAGTTGAAAACTTCCAATATCCAGTTGGATGAAGAACAACAATACTACTATCAAACTGTTAAACCGGGACAATATGTTTTGCTAGAGGTAAGCGATACGGGCTTTGGGATGGATTCTGAAACGCTAAGCCATATTTTCGAGCCTTTTTTTACTACTAAAGAGCTTGGAAAGGGTACTGGTCTTGGGCTTTCCACAGTGTATGGAATAGTGCAGCAAAGCCAAGGTTATATTTCGGTTTACAGTGAACCCGGATGGGGTTCTATTTTCAAAATCTATTTGCCAAAATTGGAAGGAATTCCAACGCCGCTGGTAGTTGCGCAACCGACGATAAGCCTAGCGACTAAAGGTTACGAAACAATACTTTTAGTGGAAGATGAGAAACTCATTCGCAAATTAGCCGGAACGCTATTAAGAAAGAACGGTTATACGGTATTAGAGGCAGAAAACGGTTTTGACGCTCTGGAAAAATACCGACTTTATGAGGATAAAATTCACCTTTTGCTCAGTGATATGATAATGCCTAGAATGGGCGGAGGAGAGCTTTCTTTAGAATTGGTAAAATATTCCCCCGACCTGAAAATACTTTTTATGTCCGGTTACTCGGCTGATTTGGTCTGTAATGAAGGTTTATTCCCACAAGCGGATTTTATTCAGAAGCCTTTTTCATCTATAGATCTTGTAAGGAAAGTGCGTTTGATGTTGGATAGGGAGACTGGTATCTAAATTGGCAAGGAGTTTTTCGGATTTTCATTCGCAAGCGCAGCCCACCTCTGGCGTACAGATAGGTTTCGCCTAGTTACCTTGCCTTCTTCACAACGGAGTGTGGAACGTCATGTCTATTGCTTCTAAAACCATTCTGATTATTAGCTCCACCCTATTGCTCTTGGTTTTTTCTCTATACCTGATTCTTTCAAATATAATGCTGAGCGGCTTTAGTCGGCTGGAAGAACAGGAAAGTCGTGAAAATATTACCAGAACTCAGACTTTTATTTCTCACCTAGCCGCTAATCTAAATCTTCTAGATCGAGAATGGTCAGATTGGGACGATACTTATGAGTATATCGCAGATAGCAATCACATTTATGAGCAAATAAATCTAACAGAGCAGGAATTAACAAACCTGCAAATAAATTTGCTAGTATTTGTTAATAACAATGGGCAGGTAGTATTCGGAACAGCTTTTGACAGGAATAGTCAACAGAAAACTCCCGTTCCAGATTCTTTTTTGAAACTTCTCAACCCTGATAACTTGCTATTAAGTTTACCTGCCCAGCAGAATAGCTTGTCAGGTATCCTTTCGCTGCCCGGTCTTTCTCCTCTTATTATTGTTTCTAGACCAATCTTGACTAGCCAAGGTGAGGGACCTATGCGAGGCGCATTGATAATGGGTAAATATCTGGATTTGATAGAGCTAAAGGACATGGAGGAAACGATTCAAGCTGGATTAAGCTTATACAGGGTTGACAGTCAAGAACTACCCTCTGACGCCCGCGCCCTTATTCCACAAATTCTTGCGAACAGGAGTGGAGAGGTTATATATAAAACTTTAACTGAAAATACTATCTCGGTCTATTCTGTGGAAAAAGATATTTATGATAACTCCAGTTTGCTCTTAAAGGTCACCACTTCTAGAGACATCTATATGGAGGGGCAAACTAGCCTGAAATATCTCCTTTTTTCGTTAATACTGCTGGGGGCTATGTTTGAGTTGCTAGGGGTTGTGCTTGTTAAAAGATTTTTCCTTAACCGCTTAACTCTCCTGAGCAAAAGCATTAGCAAAATTGGAGCGCTTGCCGACTTATCGGTTCGGCTTGAGGTGAAAGGAAAGGACGAACTCTCAACTTTTGCTAGGGTTATCAACCAAACCTTTCAAGCCCTAGAATATTCCCAATCTGAGCTTAAAGATAGTGAGCAAAGATATCGCCAACTGGTAGAGCTTTCACCAGACGGAATTATTATTCAGAGCCAAAATGGGATAAATTTTGCCAATAAAGCGGCAGTCGAGATTTTCAATTTTACAAATAACCAAGAACTCATTGGTAAAACAATGTTGGAACTGGCACATCCCGATTCTAGAGATTCCCTAGAGGCATTAGCCCGACAAATACAACAGAAGCAAACTCCTCACGAAACTTTTGAAATACGTTTTATGCGCCTAGACCGCAAGATGCTTGCCCTTGAAATTGTAACGCTGCTCTTAGAATATAACGACAATCCTGCCACTTTGTTTATTCTGAGAGATATTACGCCTCGTAAAGAAGCCGAAAACGCTCTACTAAAGCGCGAACTCTACCATACAGCTTTGATTGAAGTACAACGTCTTCTTTTGTCACACCATGATAATGAGCTTGAGCTTTCTAAAGTTTTGGCTTGGTTGGGTAAAGCTTGTGGCTCACGTACAGCCTGTATTTTTCGGAACTTGCAAGATTCTAAGGGACAGCTTTTTTTGAAACAGGTTGCCGAGTGGGGCATTGAAGACAGTTCTACTGAAAAAGCGCTTTGCTCTTTTCAAAACGGGCACTATGCTCCTTCGTTTTCTCGCTGGGAACAACTTCTGAAAAGCGGGCAGCCAATTGTAAGCTTGGTAGAAAACTTACCTGAATCAGAACGTCAGATTTTAAATTCTCAGGGTTTTGTATCAATCCTAGCCTTACCACTGATTGTAAATGGGAAGTTTTATGGTTTTATGGGCTTTGATAGTGATGAGCAATATGCTCCGTGGGAGGTAGCGCTATTACAGGCAGCCGCCGGGGCATTATCCCTAGACCTAGAACGCCGAGAAGCAGAAGAAAAAGTCGTTGCCGAAAAAGACCGTTTGGCTGTTACACTTGAGTCTCTCGATGAGGGCGTAATAAAGACTGATTTAAATGGGATGATCTTACTGATCAATAAGAGCGCTGAAAGTATCATAGACAAGCCTGACCTTGCGCTTAAGAATTTGTCCTTATCGGATGTATTTTCTGAACCGGAATGGTTACCATTGCTAAACTTGTCCCACGCAGTAATACACACCGGGGAGAGAAAAGTTTGCCAAACTCCTTTGCATATTTTTTCTGCAGGGGTCGAAAGTTTTATTGAGTATAGCATTGCCCCTCTTCCCCAAAGTTTTGGTACAGTGATGGTTCTCCGCGATGTTACGGAAAGGCAAAAACAAGCGGAAGAAATGCAACGAGCCTCAAAGTTGGAAGGTCTCGGAATACTGGCGGGTGGTATTGCTCACGATTTCAATAACCTCTTGACCGCAATTCTAAGCAGCATTTCGTTGGTAATGCTGGAAACCGAGCCTGAAAGTGACCTTTACACTTCGATGGAAGTAGCAGAAAAAGCTTCTGTGCAAGCCAGAAACCTGATACATCAATTGCTTACTTTTGCCAGAGGGGGTGAGCCTATTCGCCAAACTGCTAGCCTAATCGAGATTATTCGGGATTCGTCTAGTTTTGCTTTGCGTGGTTCCAATGTGCAATCTGTTTTTACTCTCCCAGAAGATTTATGGCATGTGCTGGCTGATAAGGGGCAACTGGGTCAAGTGATTCAGAATCTGGTTATCAACGGGGTTCAGGCTATGCCCGGCGGAGGGGTTTTAAGGATAGAGGCGAATAATCTTACCTTGCCTTCAGCTTCTGCTCTGCATCTTGAAGCAGGTCAGTATGTGGAAATAATAATAAAAGATCATGGTATAGGCATAAGCAAGGAGAACTTAGCCAAGATATTCGACCCGTACTTTACAACAAAAAGGCAAGGGCATGGTCTTGGGTTAGCCATTTGCTATTCAATACTAAAGAAACACAAGGGACAAATAACGGTGGAATCAGAATTGGGAAAAGGTACTACCTTCCATCTCTATTTGCCCGCCTCTTCCGCTAAAATTTCAGCGCCAACCGGAGTAGTAACCTTACCGATTTTACAAGGGAAGGGGCGGGTGCTGGTTTTAGAAGATGAAGTATTGGTGCAGAAGGCACTGAAAGCCGGACTCAGTAAGTTGGGGTACCAAGTAGAAATCGTTGCAGATGGACTTACCGCAATTCAGTGCTATCAGGCAGCTTTAAAAGAGGAGAACCCCTTTGGAGCGGTAATAATGGACTTGACTATACCCGGCGGGATGGGCGGAAAGGAAGCTGTAGTATTGCTACGAGAAATTGATTGTAAAGTAAAGGCAATAGTATCTAGCGGTTATTCAGAAGATCCAATAATGGCAAATTATTTAGAGTATGGTTTCGTGGGAAGGTTGGCTAAACCCTATAGGTTGGTAGATCTTGGCAAGATTCTACAGGGAGTGTTCCAAGAGCAAGTTTAATTCGAAATGGTTCGAAACTATGGGCTAGAACCAGATAACTGATAACTAAAGCTTACTGAATCCAGCCTCGCGCTTTGAGTACCTGCATGCCAAGCAAGCCCACCTGAATTTCAAAAGGTGTGCCTTTAGCTTCGGGGTGGTATTCCAGCCTGCCACGTTCAAAATACTGAACATTGTAGGTTTTGCCATCAACCGGATTAATTTCGGTAAATTCCTCGCTGATAGGGTAGCCAAACTGAGTAAGCCCCCCGTATTTTTCCCAGAAAACCTTGAACCCGGTGGACAGGCTATGTCCGGTCTCTTTAAAGTAGATGCGATCGGTTGAGTTAGGGAAAGCTACAATAGTTTTGAAGGGTGCGTCTGACTCACGTCTGCCCGCCGAAACTAGCCTGCCGAGCAAACCAAGCTGTACCTCGGCGCTGGTGCCACTGTATTCGGGGTGATACTCAAGTCGCGCGCGTTCAAAGTATTGTACTGTGAGACCGCCTTCCTGAAATTCCTCGCTGATGGGCATGCCTAGTAGAGTCGAACCGCTGCGTTGTTCCCAGAAACGCTTGAAGGAGTTGGAGAGGTTATGTCCTGTTTCTTTGAAATAGAGGGTGTTCGAACCCCCTAGCGATTCGGTGCGTGCAAAGGTAGCGGGTGGCACCGGCAGACTGACAGTGTACACCGTTCCTGCGGTAGCATCGAAGGAGAGCAAACCGGCGGCGGTGCGATCCACTGAAGGCGCTTGCCCGTCTTGTACCTGCAAAACCGGGGCAAGTTTTGGATTCCAGCTAGGGAAAAAGGCGCGTAAATCTAGGGTAACGTGGGCGGGTGAACTGGTAATTACATAGACTTGTCCCAATCCATTGCTAGGCCACCAAACCGCCCAAGGCGCACGTTCTTTCTGGTCAAGTTGCACTCGGCTGTTTTTAAAGCTGGCGCTATTTCCAAAGAAACTATTGCCGGAAGTCCAGAAGTAATTGATATTGCCGTTGTCGCTATCTTCGAGGGTGTTAAAATCACCACTCGGCGCACGGTTCGCATCGGTCATGCGTAAAATGGCACGCGCGGCAAAGAACGCCGGTTTGGGATTATTGTTATCGTCGGACAACCCGAAGTTATTTTCATAGACGTTTGCGCCGATACTGAAATTCCGCAACATCCATTTGTAGCCTCCGGCGAAGCCTTTGCCATACATGTAGAGCCAGAGTGCGGTTTCATGTGCAGCGGTAGTCAAACTAGAGGTTGCACGTCCAGAATAATCCGAGTTGCTATAGCCAAATTCTTCTAGGCAAACTGGGCGACCGGGAAACGCTCGTTTAAGCGCGTCCATCACTGCGAAGGTGGTTTTCAAGCCGTCCGTACCGGAAGGAGCATAGCGGTGGATCGAGACAAAGCTCAGGCTATCTCCGGCGGAAAGACGCGCCCAGAAAGTGCTGTTAAACCCGGCAGTTACCGGCTTATTTTTGTCAAACTGGCGAATGGGGTTGAGCAACGAATCATACCAAGCTTGCAACGTGCCATTAGCAGCATCAAGAAATACTTTCCATTTGCCTTGTGCTTCAGGCGAACTCATATAATCAAGCGTGGTTGTGCCGTTTTTTACCGCCCACGTTGAGGCATCTCCCAAATATTCTTCATACAATACATAGGCGTTTGCGGCATAATACCCCAGACGTGAATCGAGTGCCGCCCCAACAGTATGCCAGCCTACATTGGTACGGCGATAGGCATCGGCGGCAGTTTGGTTCATGCGCTCACCGTAAGTCTTGATTAGCAAGTCGGTCTGGAAGGGTGGCTGCACGCTATCAGGATAAATTGCTCCGGCAATATGCACAAAATTTGGCTCATTTTTCAGATCATAGCCGAGCATATAGGGTTGATTCACGTAGCGTTCGGCTACCAGCGCATTTACTTTTGATAGTTTGCGCAAATCCATCTCGTCATAGTCGGCGAAGGTGAGCAAAATAAAGAGATTATTAGAGCGTGCCAATTCCAGCACTTTATCCAACTTGGAGAAATCGCCCTTGAGAATATCATCCCGCAATTGGGTTTGCACAAATATGCGTACAGTATTGTAGCCGCCTGCCGTTGCTGCGGCGAAGTCTTTCTGGATTAAGGCGGGGTCGAAGCGGTCATTATTCCACATCACCCAGGCGCGATCGGTAGCTCCCTCGTAATTAACCCCTGCTAGGAAGAAGCGCGCCCCGATACCATCCACCAGTTGCCCGTTTTTGACACTAATCGGCGCAACCGGCTGAGTGTAGACCGGCTTGTCAAAAATTACAGGGTAAGCGGTAGAATCGACCGTACTGTTGCTACCCGGAACGGTAGGAATGGGGTTAATCGGCACTCCCGGCGCAATAGTGGGTGGCACGCCATAGGTCGGCAAAGCGGGTAAATAGCTCTGCTGCGAGTTCTGCGTGGGCTTGATAATCGGATTCTGGTTTGGATCAGATTGCGCTTGTACCGGATTCTGGGTGCGGGCTTGCGGAGTGACGGGCGCAATTTCATAGCGCACCGGACCATAGGTTGGCTCAGGCAAGTAAGCGGCATCTACCGAGTAAGGGTGCAAGGCTGGGATTGAGGAGAAATTCCAGAGTATCAAAATACCCACCAGCGCAACCAGTGAGAAAAACGCCAGTACATATTTATTTTTTGATTTATTTTTTTGGGGACCCCGGCGAGGATTATTATATCCAGATTTCATCAGGGTGCGTACCTGTGAGCTTAATACGGGAAATGTAACTCAACATAAGTAATAATTGCAATGTCAGTTTAACATAAAACTATTTCACAGGCAATACCTTTACGCTTTTATTTCGCGTTGCAGCCATCAAATCGGCGGTTTAGAATAGGCAACATTTAACGTCCGGTTATAATAACGCGGGTAAAATTAAAGAATACCCAGAGTATTCCGCTTAAAGCAACTATCAAAAGTGGCAACCCCAATATCAGTAGAGTGGTTCGTGTACGTGAGGGCTTAGCCTTGATGAGCCAGACCACTCCGAATGTTAACCATGCAGTAGCGATAAAAGGTAGAACGAGGAGCATCAAAAAGATAGCAATAAAAAACACTATCAGGATAGTGAAAAGAACAAAAGCAAAAATCTTTACAATAGCATCGGGAATCATTACTGCTCGTCCTACTATGATTTTGCTAGAGTTTTCCCATTATATCCTGATCTAACCGTTTTTACTAAATGTTACACAAGAAAGGCACATCTCCAGCAGACGATGTGCCTTTCTTCTTTTGGATAATTCTGCAAAATAACCTTATTGATTGGTAACCAGCGTCTTTATAACTCGCTCAGGCTATCGGTTTCAAAGGGTTGTTTGTTTGAAGTGAACCTTTTTTTGCGAAGGTCGCGCGCTTGAGCTTGCAAATCGCTGAAATTATCGTTATCGGTAATCTGGCTGATTTGGTGCGCTAACTTCACTTGATCGATTTCTATCTTTAGCTCTTGCACCTGTCGTTTCAAAGTTTGCTCACGATTATATACCTCCTGTGCCATATGCCCAAAAATCCGGGCAAGCTGTCCTAGTGGGTCGGTGCGCTGAATTACCCCATCAAGAATCTCAGGTTGGTATTTGCCATCTTCTAGGGCGATAGCAGCGTTGATTACCTTTGAAAACTGTTGCATATACTGGAAGTCATCAAAACTGGTTTTAATACGGGTGCGAAGGCGCGAACACAGCAATTGAATTATTCCTTGTACTACCTCTTGCCTTTTGGACATTAGGGAGTATAGGTTCTGTTGGCTCAGACACCAAAGATGGGTATTTGTTATAGCGGTAATAGAAGCGCTTCGGGTTTCAGAGTCCAACACCGCCATTTCACCAAAAAAGTTACCCTTTTCGACAATACCGAGGGTATGTTCATCTATATGGACTCGCATGATTCCTTCCCGAACAATAAACATGGAGTCCCCGAGGTCTCCTTTCTGGAAAATGGTTTGCCCGATAGGCACTTCCACATCAACCAGTAGGTTCAGCATCTCTTGGAGCATCTCATCGGTAGCATCGCCAAAGATACCCACTCCCCGAAGAAATTCTATCTTTTCGGTTGTTTTTACCACTTCTAACCCCTTACTGCCTTATCAGTCGCGCTGCAATAGCAGTTATTCCTTGACTGAAAGGATGCTGCGGATTCTTCAGACTAAACAGACCAGCGCTACCGGCTCGAATCAAGTCATCCGAAGAGGGTAATACTGCGATTACTTCTGCTTTATAAATCTCCTCAACCGAATGTTTTAGACCGTCAAAATCCATCTCTGGCAGCGCCTTGTTTATCACCATCAGCATATTTTCTACATCCAATTTGCGGGCTACTTCCACAGTAACGGCAGTTCCCTGATAGTCTTGTCGGTCAGGTCTCATAATTAGCAGCAAATCGTCTGAAATGGCGATAGACAGCAAGGTTTCATCATTTAAGCCGGGATGCGTATCAATGAATAGATAGTCAAGGTTAAGCACCTCAATTAACTCAATTAACCCATCATTTAACAAATGCGCCTTATAACCTTCCCGCAATATTCGGGCAATATCGCCTGCCTTGATGCTGGACGGCAATAGATAAAGCTTCCCACCCCCTGATATATCAGTCCCTTCCGAATCTACTAACCGAGAAGTAACATCGTGTGCCGCTTCTTTGATACTACATTTCCCATATAAAAAATCGTTGAGACAAGGCGATAAATCATCCTCGTCCATACCGAAAAGAATATGTATTCCGGGCGATTGAATATCTGTATCTATAATAGCAACACGTTGCCTTTGCATAGCCACTGTAGCCGCCAGATTAGCAGTTATATTTGATTTACCGGTGCCGCCCCGATAAGAGTGAATCGAAATAATTTTACCCATGTTTTCCTGTTCCTAAACCTATCACTATTTCTAATCCAGTAGCTCGCTTTGTTGGTTGCTCAAATTAAAAATATGCAATCCCAGTTCGCGAGATAATTGTTCGCATACCTTTATGCCTCTTACGCTGTTTCCCTGAGAGTCAAGGAGCGGTGAAAATACGGCAATCCCTAATTTACCCGGTACTACCCCTATTATTCCTCCACTTACCCCGCTTTTTGCGGGAATACCTACACTGTAAGCCCATTGCCCGGCATAGTTATACATTCCACTGGTGTACATTACACTGAGAATATCAGGAATATACTGTGCTTCTACAGCGCGTTGCCCGGTGGTAGGATTAATCCCGTTGTTGGCTAGGGTTGCAGCCATAACAGCCATATCGCGGCAATTGACCAATAAAGAGCATTGCTGGAAATAAAGGTCTAGTGACTCATCTAGGTTTGGCGGAACCATTCCAAAGTTAAGCATCAAATAACCGATAGCTCGATTGCGATTCCCGGTTTGCTTTTCCGAAGCGAAAACTGCTATATCCACACTTGCTTTTCGTCCGGTATAGCGTTCGAACATATCAAGCACCCTGTTGAGCCGGGTGGGCGGATCCTCGCCCCTGATAAGAGCCGCAGTAGCAATTGCTCCGGCATTTACCATCGGGTTGAAAGGTCGGTTAGAGGCTTCATCTAAAATAATGGAGTTGAAAGCTTCACCGGTAGGCTCAACCCCTACTTTCGTGCTTACAAATTCGCGCCCATGTTGTTCGAGCGCAAGCCCGTACATAAATGGTTTGGACATAGATTGGATAGTAAAGTCCTGGCGACTATCACCCACCTCAAAAACCTGCCCATTCGTTTTTACCACACAAATAGAAAACCAATCTGGCTTAGCTTTAGCCAGTTCGGGTATATAATCTGCCACTTTACCCTCGTCTAAGGTTTTGTATTTGGCATACAATTCGTTTAGATAGCGGCGTAAGGGAGATTTGATGGCTTTCATTTCACTTACTAATATTTCGAGGTCGTTACGATCGTCTTGTTTATTCATTCTTGATTCCTGATATGATATATAAAGTGTGTAGCTTGAATTTATAACCCGAACAATTTTAGGAAGTTAGATATAGCTTTAACAGGAGGTGTCAGGCAACTCATTCCTGATTACAAGCTCATATTGAGTAGGATTTTTTGAAACAACTTTTGGGATTTTGGAGTAGGCTTCAAAATTAATCTTAAAGGTAAGAATATACAATTTCTACTGTTAATAACAATTGTCATTTTGACAGAAATTAATCGGTGATTTTAGGACAATTAGCACAAATCGGTTAGCTAGATTAATGTTTTGCAAATCAAAGAGAAATGAGAAACGATTTGGCTTGCACGAACGTATATCATGATTGTGAACATTAGATGAATCGTAATGAAATGGGAGAATTAAGATATGTCCTACCGAAAAGCATCTCGCTTTAGCCTGTTTCTGGTCGCGTTACTAAGCCTCGGTCTGCTACTGGCAGCTTGCGGCGATAATAACCAAACCAGTCCGGCTCAAAATTCCAATCTGGGCTATAACAGCGCGTTGGCTGCCAACTTCCCCGGCACTACCTCGCTTTTTGTCAGTCTGAACACCGATCAGAATAGCGCACAATCCCTAAGCGCAAAGAAGATGATAGATTATATTTCGGCAATTCCTGAGATTCAGGATTCGCTCAAGAGTTTAAATCTGGCATCTTCCACCACTACCGGGCAGATTGATTTTGAGAAAGATGTACGCCCATGGCTTGGCAATGAGGCCGCAATTGGTGTGACCGATATGCAAAAGCTAGGGAAACTCGTCGGTAGTCTTGGCAGTATGACCGGAAAATCCAGTAGCAGCCCGACCCCGACCCCCAATATGGCTATGGCTTCGTTTGATATTCCTTTGATGGTGGCAGTGCAGGTAAAAGATAAAGCTAAAGCCGATGTCTTTGTAAACAAGTTACTCGGTTCAGCGCTTGGTGGCAATACCTCCGGTTTGAATATCAAACCGACTATCGAAACTTATAAGGATTACACCATTTACAATCTGAACCTGTTTGTACTCCAGCTTTCGGTGGCGGTAGGAAATGATAAGCTTTTCCTGACGCTTGGTTCTACCGCTGCTAAAAATGCGATAGACCAGACTGCCGGAACTAGCCTTTCCGCGAATGCTCAGTACAAAGCGGTTGCTGCCAAATTGCCAACCACAAATCTCGGCTTTATGTACACAGATGCCGCTAGTGCCTCTAGCGCAATGTCTGCGATACCCAATATGTCCCAGAGCACGACTTCAATGAATAAGGATTACTTGAAGGGCATGGGCATGGCATTTTCTGCTGCCGACGAGGGCTTGAAGGTGGATGTGTACGAGGCTTATGACGAAAGCAAGCTCACCCCTGAGATTAAAGCCTCGTTGAGCAAACCCGCTGTGTCTGGCAAAATTCTTGAGGCGTTGCCAGAAAAGACCTTCTTCTTTGCCAATGGGCAGGATGGCAAGAGCGCGTACGATCAGCTAAATAGTATGTTGTCGCAGATGCCGAGCGACCAGACTAAACAGATTACCGACGCACTTACCAAATTTGAAACTAACTCCGGGTTGAGTATCCAAAAGGATATTGCGCCGCTGTTCGCGGGCGAATTCGCGGTATTTGCCGTGCCTTCTACCACTGACCAGAAAGTGGGCGTTGGTTTCTTGACCGCGGTGACCGATAAGGCTTCGGCACAGGCTTCGCTGGATAAATTGGCGGCGGCGCTTGAGAAATCGCCCGATGCAACCGTCAAGTTCGACCAGAAAACTTTTGGTGGTGTAACCTATAAATCCGGCGTGATGACTCCTAAAGATACCACCAAAAACAACGGCAAATCTACTACTCTAGAAATGGGCGTGGCGGGCAATTATGTCTTTATCAGCACCGCATCTGACCAAACTGAGGCGACTATCACTTCTGCTACAGGTGGTACGAACTTTAGCAAGGGCGCAAGCTATGCCGAGTTCACCAAAGTAAAAGCCAGCGTGCCGGATAGCAACAAAGGCTATTTCTTCGTGGATGCGCAGCAAGCCTTTGCGGTAGCGGCAAGTATGCCATCCTCCCCCGATAATGCTAAAAACCAGCAACAGTTAACCGCAATCAGTGGCAAACTGACCGATCTTAAGAGTGTGGTGGGCGGTAGCAAGTCCGGAACTACCGAGTCTAATAGCACGATTTATATTCACTTCCCGGTGAAATAAAAAAGCGGTTGGCTAACCGCTACCTCAAGATTAGTATAAAGGCGCATCGCAAGGTGCGCCCTTTTATTTGCCCAAATTTTTATTCTTCTGAGGGTTCGCTAGGGTGCAGCAATTCCTGCATAATTTTTACGCTGCTACTGGTGCCGAGACGAGTTGCACCCGCTGCGATGAGCTTTAACACATCATCAAGGTTGCGGATACCGCCAGAGGCTTTTACACCCATCTTCGGACCTACCACGTTGCGCATTAGGCGTACATCAACTGCGCGCGCGCCGCCACCCGGTACAAAACCGGTACTGGTTTTTACAAAATCTGCGCCCGCTTCTTTTGCCAGTTCACAGGCTTTGATTTTCTCGGCTTCTTCCAATAGCGCGGCTTCAATTATGACTTTGCAGATGGAGCGTCCGGTATGGCAATGGTGCGCCACGCTGGAAATTTCACGCTTTACCAGATCAAATTCACCCGCCTTGAGCAACCCGATATTGATAACCATGTCCACTTCTTTAGCCCCATGATTTATAGCGGTTTGCGCTTCGGAAACTTTGATGGCTTCCACGTTTGCACCCAATGGGAAACCTGCTACTGTGCAAACTTTTACATTAGAACCCGCCAATTCCCTTACACATAACTTCACATAGATGGGATTGACACATACAGCGCCGAATGCGTAGAAACGTGCTTCTTCACATAGTCGTTTGATGTCGGCTTCGGTTGCTTGGGGCTTTAGCAACGTATGGTCTATCATCGTAACTAGTTTTCCAGGTTCAACATTGAGTTTTGGAGTTTCTTCGGTCACTACATCGGTCGGGTTTTCAGACATGGTGTTTTCCTCCAATATGTGCGTAACGCTTTTTAATTAGTATAACACAACCCTATTTTGTAATAAACATTATAGTTTCGTCACACTCCTGTAAAACTCCCGTAAAACCCCCGTAACATTCCAGCGCTATAGTGTTAGTGGGCGAAAGAAAAAATAAAAAGTTTCCAACGCTCGAACCAATAGTGCAGTGATACACAACACGAACTATTCACCAGACAGATACCCAACTACGTTTCCCAACGGGCCGGCGATACCGGTCCTTTTTTATTTCATACAAGTTTGCAGCCTGCCTTCTCTTCTGCTAACATTCGTGCCATCAAAAATACCCCTGTTTGGAAAATAAGGAGGAAGAATGGTTAATCGCGAGTTAATCGGTAAGGTTCTGTCTACCTATACCTTTGAGATTGAGAAGGGCAAAATTCGTGAGTTTGTGAGCGCAATTGGTGATCCCAACCCTATTTATCGCAGCGAGGAAGCGGCACACGCCGCCGGTTATCCTGCTATCCCGGTGCCGCCCACCTTTCCCACCGTGGTAAATATCTGGGGTAATAATGAAGGATTTTCTATTCCAGATGCGTTGGGTGTGCCAAGTCCGCGCCTTTTGCATGGCGAGGAAGATTATACCTATCTTGCGCCGGTGTACGCCGGGGATACCATTACCAGCACTATCACCCTGAAAAGTGTCGAGGAAAAACAGGGCAATACCGGCAAGTTGGAAATAATCCTTTTCGAGGTAGTGCATACTAACCAGCGTGGGGAAGAAGTTTTACATGGGCATCAGGTGGTAGTGGCGCGTTAGGGGGAAAAGCACATGAACAAACTGTATTTTGAGGATGTGCAAATAGGCGATCAACTTCCTTCTCTTACCAAAGCGCCCGTAACTCATGTTCAATTGGTGCGCTATGCGGGCGCATCAGGCGATTTTAACCCACTCCACACCGACTCGGATGTTGGCAAGGCGGTTGGTATTGGCGGTACTATCGCACATGGAATGCTGATTATGGGCTTTGTAGGTCAAATGGTTAGTGATTATCTGGGTGACCCAACGAATTTGCGCCGCTTTCGGGTGCGCTTTCAGAACATGACTCGCCTTGGCGATGTAATAACCTGTAGCGGTTATGTGGTTAGCAAATATGAAGAGGCGGGTAAGGGCTATATTGAGGCGCAAGTGCAAGCGGTGGATGCTACGGGAGATCGCAAGGTAGCAGGTAGCTTTATCGCTACTTTGTCGTTGCGTGCTTTAGTTTAAGATTGTGCCCCGCGCTCGGCTTTTTACGAAGCGGGCGAAGGAGAGTCTACCAGCGGCGCAAAGGCATCTGGAACAGGCGTTACTTCACCTTGATTTGCCAGTGAATCAAGAAGCTCGCGTTTAGTTTGGTAATAACGCTGCCGATATTCTGGGGTAGTAATATTATCAGTCCACATTACATAGGCATCTTCATCGTTATCGGTGTAATATTTGCGGCGCACTCCCTTAACATCGAAATAATATTTTCGATAGAGGTTTTGCGCCACGTTATTGCTGACTCGTACCTCAAGGGTTAGCCAGCTTGAACCCAACTGCATGGCAATATCAATCAAGCCCACCAGCATTAGCTCACCCAATCGCTTGCCTCGGTATAAAGGGTGAACCCCGATTGTTGTTATATGGGCTTCATCCATCATCATCCAAAGTCCGGCATAACCAACCACCGGGTTAGCAGTGGCGGGGGATGGTTTATCGGGGCGGGTATTATCCAAGTGTGACATCAGGCGGTCGAGAAAAGGCGGTTCGGTGTCGGTGGGCGCTTCTGACTCGTTTTCAAGTTGACGAACTACCACGTAACGGGTTGAACTGGTATTTTGCAGTTCACGTCGGTACGCACTGGCGGGCCAAGGCGTGGCAAAACAGATTCGTTCAATTTCCACCACTTCGGGGATGTCTTCAACTCGCATAGACTCGATCAAGAAAGGCATCCTGTACTCCTCTACTGCTTGACGGGTTGATGCAAATAAATAGGTTGTAAATCGGCAATATCATCGCCCATATCGCCCTGTTTTAGCCTTAGCCAACTCATTTCCGCCAGATAACCAGCGCGTCGAAGGCTTGCGGCGGCGGGTAATATCTGGACATTTTTTCCGGTTAAACTCTCTAATTCTTGCAACTGAGCGACGGTAAGTTCACCGGCGATAAAGGTAGGGACGCTAATTTTGGTTGCCAATTCACTTGCCGTTACATTCTCGTAGTCGCCCTGCCTGTTCCACTTGCCGTTTTTCACCTTATAAAATCCGATTCCGAGCCTGCCTCTTCCTGCTTCAATGATAGTACAAAGGTTGCCGTTCAGGTAGCTGTGTTGGTATGCCAGCATATCAAGGCTGCTTACTCCGTAAAGCGGCAAGCCCAACGCCAACGCCATGCCCTTTGCAGTGCTGACTCCTACCCGTAAACCGTTGAATGAACCGGGACCCAATGCTACCGCTACCCCGGTTATGGTATCGGGCTTCAGGTTTTGGCTTTCGAGCAATTTTTTGGTCATGGGTAACAACTGGGTGGTTTGGTCGCGATGTGCGCGCCAGTTACATTCTGCCAATAGCCCATCCTCGCGGAACAGCGCTACTCCGGCATATGCGGTTGAAGTGTCGAAAGCGATAATCATGATTTGTATATCCCGAAGGCTTCTTCCTTAAATCTAGCAACAAAAGTGATGTAACGCTCCCCTATCGGCTCAAGGCGTATTCCCCGCTTGGTTTCATTCAGTGTAGTAAGGCGCACCGTGAGGGTTTCTTTCGGCAAAACATCCTCAATGCGTTCTGCCCATTCTATAACCGTCAGACCATCCCCATACAGGTATTCTTCCACTCCGAAATCGAGCGCGTCACGTCCGTTTTCAAGGCGATAACAATCCATATGGTAAAGCGGGATTCTTCCGCGGTATTCGTTCACCAGCGTAAAAGTAGGTGAATTAACGATACCCTTGATGTCCAGACCTTCGGCTATACCTTTGGTAAGGGTAGTTTTACCTGCGCCTAGTTCGCCCGCCAGCAAAATAATATCGCCGGGTTGCGCCAACTTACCTAGCACAACTCCGGTAGAGCGAGTTTGTGAGGCGGAATGGCTTACAAAATCTACCACCGTAGCCGGGTCGAAGTTTTTTTTGCGGGAGAATCCGGAGGTGGACGGAGAGGGTTGCGTCAAAGTAATTCCTTCCAGCAGTACCTAAACCTTACCCTTGCCCTTACACTTGGGGCAAATCCCGTCCAGAATGTGCCAGCCGTTAGGAGCGTTGGGGTCGGGCCATTTCTCGTGAACTTCGCCGGTGCCGTCACAACGAGTACAGACATTGCGTCCACCCTTATTGCGGCTGTTTATCACTGTAAAAATAATTACCGCGATTACCATCATTACGATGAAAATAATTGAGGGATCCATTAATCTCTATTCCTATTATTTCGATGCAACCTGTCGGTAAACTTCCAGAGTTCTGCGTGCAGTTTCACGGTAATTGAACCGGGCGGCTTGTGCCAACCCTCGACGGCGCAAATCTTCGCTCAAACCGGGTTCAGTAAGAATACGTGCCAGCGCGTGCGCTAGTTCCCTGTCATCCGTTGGTGTTATTGTAATACCGGCATCTCCTACCACTTCTGGCAGGCTGCTGGTATTGCTGGTAATTACGGGCGTTCCGCAAGACATTGCCTCCAGAGGTGGAAAACCAAAACCTTCATAAAGGCTTGGGTACACCATTACATCTGCGATATTATACCATAAGGGCAAATCAGCATCACTAATGTAGCCCGGAAAGCGAGTTATTTCCGCAAGTCCCAATTCGCGTACCAACCGGAAAATCTCCTCGTACATCCAGCCTTTGCCCCCTCCTAATACCAGTTCCACCCCTTTTACTGTATGGGGCTGTTCGTGGCGCAAACGGGCAAAGCCCTGCAACAGCAAGGGTAGATTTTTGCGGGGTTCAAGCGTTCCTACATATAACACGAAACGGGCGGGCAATTCTTTTTCGCGGCGGAAGGCTTCCAGTTGTGCCGTGTCGGTTATTGGCTTGAAGCGTTGGTCGGCAGCGAGCGGAATGGCTGTCACCTTGTGGGGCGGTACTTTCAGCAACTCTATAACCTCTTGCCTGATTGCTTCGGCATCGGTGATGATATGGGCGGCACGTTTCGCCGAAAGCTTGGTGGCAGTGGTTAGGTACAGGCGTTTTGCGGTTTTGTAACGCTCTGGGAAGCGCAGGAAGCCCAAATCATGAATAGTCAGAACGGTAGGGCAGGGCGCTGCCAACGGAACGACATTCACGGGACAATGCAACAACGCCGGACGGTCTTTTAATAGTATGGACGGGGCGAGAAATTGCTCCCAGCCGATTCGTACCGGAGGTCTAACGGTGGGCAAATGGCTAATCGCCAACCGAAAATTGGGTGCTTCTGCGAAACCGGGCGGTTGTTGTCCCGGCGCGGTGTAGATAATGAATTCGTCCTCCCGATCAAGTTCGGCGAGGTTGTTGATTAGAAGTTCGGTATAGCGGCTGACCCCCGCTTGACGGTAGGTAGAATTAGCCGCTACCAGATGAGCGTTAATTGCGAAACGCATTTAAATAATGCCCTTTTCTTGACAAGCCTGTAATGCTATGATATTTTCAGCGCGCCATAGTATAACTCATGCTCACGGTTGCCTCAAGAAAGTGCGCCGGAAAAGGAATCTTAAACCTAATGAAGTATCTCAAATTTGTAATCGGGTTACTGATCAGCGGCGTTTGTCTTTGGTTGGCGATCAAGGATATTCAGTTTGCTAAAGTAGGCGATGCGCTTGGCACGCTCAATTGGTGGTGGCTTCTGTCAATTAGTATCCCCACTGCGATAGTTATCTACTTGAAAGTGTGGCGCAACCAAATATTGCTAAAGCCCGACCACGTACATAAATATCGTCTTTTCACCGCGCTGATGATCAGTTACCTATGGAACACTATTTTACCGGCGCGTTTGGGTGAGGTGGTACGCGCCTATACCGTAGCTCGTACCGAAAAGATTGGTACGGTTAGGGTATTCTCCGCCATATTGCTGGAAAAAATTCTAGACATTATCCCTTGTTTTGTACTTCTTTTGGGGCTTATTCCTTTCCTTTCGATAGAAGATGGCTTTAAGACCAGTGTATTACTGTTGGGTAGTGTAATGGTGGGGGCGTTTCTAGTCTGTTTGTTAATGGCTTGGCAACGCAATCGGGCTGAGAAATTTATCAAGTTTGTACTAAAACTGCTACCTGCGAAAATTGGCAATAAGTTGTACGGTTTTGCCGAAGAAGTACTGGATGCCGTTTCAATCTTACTCGACCCTCGCCTTGCGTTTATCTTGTTTATTCAATCGATGGTGCAGTGGACTCTCAATTCGTTGGTATATCTGTGGGTTGCTTGGGCGGTGGGTTTGCCTATGTCGTTCGAGGTCGGCATGATGGTGATGATCGCCAGCAATTTAGGTATGGTAGTACCAGCTGCTCCCGGTTACATCGGTACTTTTGAAGTGGTGATTTTGGCGGTGTTACCCGCCTCGTTGAATGTTGCCTACGCTAACCGTGACCTCGTATTTACTTACGCTCTACTCGAACATATCGTGGGCTTCCTGCCGGTAGTTTTGCTGGGCGCGTTTTATACTTGGCACGAAGGTTTGAAACTGGGCAAAGTGGATAAAACTTTAGAACAGGAATCATTAACAACGCCTGCTGCTGAAATCAAAATGCGCTAACTTTAGCGCATTCTGTCCTCTAGCTTAACAAGTTCCAACTTCTCATCTGCCGAGAGTAGCGTCATAGACCCCACTATCAGATGAGGCGATGCTAACGCCAGAAATAGCGCTTGCCCCGAAATGAAGCATAAGCCGATGAATAAAATAGCCGGGATAAACTCGATAGCTCCTGCTAGCACAGGTCTCATCCAGATTTGCAGACTCGCCACATGATGCACCATACCTAGCAAAATCATCGCAATAAGCATTGTGCAGAATACGCCAACGTATGCTTCGCTAGGCTGATTGGTAACAGCCATAACCAACCAGCAAAAAAACAGTGCTATCACTAACATAATATTGATAATGAAAAACAACCAACTAAACACATAAGCAGAGTTACGCATAGACACCCTCACCCTTTATTGTGAAATTATTAACAATAATATTGTACAACTAGAATCACGAAATTTAGGTTAATAATAAGTAAGACTTTGATAAAAATTTCACAATATGAATTGAGAATCCATGAAAGTGGTATTCCAAATCGTTATTTTTAGTTAAGGAAAACCAGTAAGAATAGAGGCGGCTATTTATTAGGGATAATGGCGAGTGATCTGAACAGAGGCAGTATTCAGAGTTACACTATCAGCTTGTCGGTTTGAAATTTACTGAAGGAGAAAGGGTTGCGCCAAAGTTATTGTATTATGCGCAACCCTTTGCAAATTAGCGTTTACCTTCCCACAGAATCCGCTCTTCCCAACGTGGGTCAAATTGGAGTTGGTTAGTAAGGTTGAAATTCATAGTGGCGCGTTGGTCAAGTTCGTACTGTTGCCAACCGGGATTTCCGGTGGTAATGAACGAAACCCAAGAGGCATGCATACTATCGGCAAGATGCTGCGGATTGCCCGTTCCCAAGCGTCCGTTATCCTTGTCTAGATTATCAAAGGCGAAGGCTATTTCTAGCGCATGGCAAGCTCCAAGTCGCCCATCATATTCAGGAGAGCGCCAACTGAATTCATACATATAAGTTGCGCCTCCCTGATTCTGCTGCGCTTCGGCAAGGCGAATAGCAGGAATGCGGAAGAACCAATCGGTAGCTATTGCCTCCAGTAACTCTCCTGCACTCGCTTCAGGGCGTTTTTCTTTATAGGTGAACAACGTTTCGTGTAGCGGCAATCCATATGCCATAATTGCCCTCGACAGAAAGGTATCATTGATATAGGCAATTGAGTTATTCGGCACCATAAATAGCCTGTATTCTTCGGTATTAGTTCCAACTAGCAGGTCAACTCCGGCTCCTGCTCCGGCAAAAAGCCCGTCAATGGGGCGGGCGGGGATTATATCACCATCCACCACTGGCTCGAAAGGCATAACGTTTCCGGCAACTTCACCCCATACTGCGGGATTCGGGTTTGCAAAGACCTCCCCGCTTAATCGTGCCTGCGCCATTACAAGTTTTTCAAAGGATACGGCAGCAATTGCCTCGCGGGTGGGTGCAACTCCCAATTTATCGGCAAGATAGCCCCCCACCCTTTTGGCGGTTCCGGTTGATAGCACATGATGTCCCGCCCCGCTCTGCGCAATTACTCGACGAAACAAGCCTTTGGTAAGTGGCATAGAAAGCAGCGTGGTCACGCTAAAACTTCCGGCTGACTCGCCCCCGATTGTCACATTTTCTGGGTCACCCCCGAAGGCGCGAATATTCTCTTGTACCCATCGTAGTGCGGTAACCTGATCAAGTATTCCGAGGTTAGAAATACCATCGTCTAGAAATAGGAAGCCGTCCGCTCCTAATCGATAGTTTATAACTACGCATACTATTCCATCGCGGGCAAACTTCGCCCCGTCATAAGCTGGTACAGCGTTTGAACCGTTAGCGAAGGCACCCCCATGCACCCAGACGTAAACCGGTAACCTTGCTTGTCCTAAATCGGGAGTCCAAATGTTAAGATTTAGGCACTCCTCACCGGGGTACTGCGGTTCTACAAAAAGAGAATCGAAAGGTGGGAAGTATGGCGGTTTTATCACTGTCGGTCCATAATTTGAAGTATCTCGCACTCCATCCCAAGCTACAACCGGTTGCGGTGTTTTGAAACGGTTTGCGCCAAAGGGCGGGGCAGCATAGGGAATACCTTTGAATGCAACTACATTATCAATGCTGACACCACGCACGGCTCCATATTTGGTATTTACAACTAAGTCAGGCATGAGACCTCCATAAGCAACGCTCATACTAAACCACAAGAAAGGGGCTTTCGACTCCTTTTGCCATAAGAAAGTCAGTACAAGTATGAACCTGTACAAGGGAATGGGAAAAGTAACTCGCATCCGTATACCGACACAATTGAAATGCTATCTCTTCGCAGCAAAAAGGAACGAACACTTCTGTATATTTATTTTGATAAAATGGAAAGTGAGGCGAATTTACAACCTATTTGTAATAATAGGGTTGTTAGCTTAATTTATCCTAACAGTCCTGTAAAGCGGAGTCAATATTCAACGCTTGCAGTGATAATGCCTAAATTAGCTTGCCTGCACGCCGAGGATATTGAGCATAAAACGGAAGATTATTTCAAATAGCAAACCAAGCAAGTCCGTGAGTATGCCTAAAGGTCCCCAGCGCCAGACACTTTCGCCGAACATTATGGTTAGCATCGTTGCGAGGCACAGGGTAGTACCATAAGGGATGAATTCTCGTCGCCCTTTTTTACCGAGAAGCATCACCAGCCCTGCCGCGATTCCATTAAGCACCGCACCCATAAAAAGTGCCGCCACCGAACCGGGAAAGCCAAGTATGAAGCCCATCAAAGCTGCCAGTAGCACATCGCCAAAGCCTAACGCCCTGACTCGGTAGATCGCGATTGCCAGCCAATAGAGCAATTGGAAGGTTATGCCGCAGAAAAGCGCGCCTAGTATCCCACTTCCAATTCCGTCCGGCAAAAAACCGTCAGGGTGTGCACCACTCAGGATGCCGGTGAGGATTGCCACCAGACAGCCCAAGTAAATCATGGCGGGAAATATCAAACGGTGACGCAGATCAATTGCGCCAACCACCACCATCAGGGTAATGTAGAAGACGCTAACCGCATAAATATAGAGTGGAGCATTTTGGAAGCGCGCCCATGCAGTGACGAAGCAGGCAACTAATAACAATTCGAGTAGTGGGAAACGGAGTGGGAGTTTCTTCCCACAATGGCGGCAAACCCCTTTTTGTAACAAAAAGCCGAACACAGGGAAATGATCGTACCAGTGCAAGGGTTCGCCCCCCTTCATACAACGCAGGGGAGCGAAAAGAGCGCGTTCTTCAATCGGGAAGCGATTAGCCACAATATTGGCTACCCAACCTGCTCCCAATCCGGCGAGACCGCACAATATGTAAGCCAGAATCTCCAAATTAAGCCCGGTTACTGTGGCGCTTGTACCGCCGCGAGCATAACCTCGCGGGGCGCGGGCAAGCCAGTCCAAAGCTCAAAACTGAGCGCACCCTGATACACCAGCATACTCGTACCGTCTATCATGTGTTGCGCTTTCTCGCTACGCGCCTGCTTCAGGAACGGGGTGTCCCCATAGACCAAATCAAAGAAATAAGTCATTCGATCAGGGTGATGCCCGCTCAATTGCCAAGCGGTAAAGGGGAAAGGTTTATCCTTATCTTCGGGTTTTAAGCCAAAGGAAGTAGTATTTACAATCAGGTTGCGGGGGTTACGGTTGGGAGGCCAACCCGCCGAGTCAAAGGGCAAGGGGAAAATATGACAATTAGGGAACTGTTCTGCGAAAACATCACATAGCTCGGCGGCGCGTTCGATAGTGCGGTTTGCTATGGAGATTTCTATTGCGCCTGCCTTTGCCAAGGCGTAAATTATGGCGCGTGCTGCCCCTCCTGCGCCAAGCACCATCGCCCGGATACCTGCTACTTCGCAACCTTCCTCTTTCAGAACTTGTAGGAAACCGCCCACGTCTGTATTGTGCCCTGCCATGTATTGATCTTCATGTAAGAACAAAGTATTTGCTGCGCCTACATCGCCCACTTCAGGCGTACCGGTTTCCAGATGATCTAGTACACTTTCCTTATGTGGGATAGTTACATTTAAGCCCAAAAAATCCTGATTTTTCATTTCTAGCAGGAAAGCAGCCAAATCTTCCGGCGCTACTTCCCATTTTTCGTAGCGATGCGGCAAGTTGTAATATTCGAAGGCAGCGTTCTGGAATTGGGGCGAACGCGAATGGCTGACTGGATATCCGATGACACCAACCGGGCGGGGTGTTCCATCGGCGCGATAAAGACGTTTGGTTGTTTCCGGCAACTGGGTCATTTGCTCACCTAATGTTTCAGCTTTAAGATTTTCGCTTCCGGCAAAGGGCTTAAATCCCTTTCTTTATCCAGTTCCGAGCGAAAATCCTGACTTTTTTATAATTTCGGTTTTTCATGTATGGTTAACTGCTATACTGCTTTACTTTTAGGGCGTGTTCTTCGTAAGTGCGTGAGAAATCGTGCGTGCCTTCCTTGTCCCCTGTTGCCACAAAGTAATAATAATCGGTGGTGGCAGGTTCGGTAGCGGCACTGAGTGAAGCCAAACCCGGATTACAGATTGGACCGGGTGGTAAAGCTTTCGCTTTGTAGGTATTATAGGGTGAGTCTATTTCAAGGTCTTTGGGTACAGGCTTATCCCACCATTTGCTAAAATTCAGGTTATTCCGGGCATTTTCGGTGTCGCGCGCCCACTGAGCGGTTGGGTCTGATTGTAACATCATTCCTTTGTTTAGGCGATTGTAAAACACACTGGCGATTATAGGACGTTCGGACGCTACCACCGCCTCGCGTTCTATCAGCGAAGCCATGGTCACGACTTTGTAAATGCCCATACCAGTACGCGCCTTATCGCGCAAGGGTGCGCTATATTGGTCGCCGAAGCGTTTGAGCATCATGATAATAATGTCGTCTTCGGTATAGCTGGCGGGTATACGATAGGTATCGGGAAACAGGAAACCTTCTACCGAAGCGCCCGGCGGCTTGTCGTCCAAGAAGCCAAACTGGTAATCGCCCTTTTTGACAAGCTGGATGAACTTTTCTTTGTTCCAGCCCTTTTCTTCAAGGCGGGCGGCTATTTGCTCCAGTCGCAGCCCTTCTGGGATAGTGACTTGTCGTTCTACTAAACGGGCGCTGGTGATGGTTTCGAGGATTTCATCCATCGTCATATCCCGTCGCAAGTAGAAATAGCCTGATTGTATGCGCTCTTCTGCCCCTAACAAACGGGCGCGTATCCGAAAGACAAAGGTATTACGCACCAACTTGGCATCGTATAAATCCCCCGTAACTTGGCTGAAGCTCTCCCCGACGTTGATGTTAAAAGGCACTACATCGGTGCTGGAGCTTGGGCGTGAGCCTACTTCCATAAAGAAATATACGCCGAATCCTGCTACTACCACTACTACTATCATTATTAGACCGAAAATGATTTTGAGGGTTATGCCGGATAGCCGGGAGATGATATTCAAACCACGTCTCCTTTAATTGTAAGCCCGCTAATTGTAACAAACCGTGAATCAAAGGGCAAGCCGTGAAAAAGGATTTGAGGGTGTATATAGTAGTGCGTGATTTTGTAGGGTTGTGAATTAGGAAACCTTTAGCACGATTTTTCCAAAGTTGGCGTTGCTCTCCATATAGTGGTGTGCCGCGCTTGCTTCGGCAAGTTCAAATACTCGGTCAACTACAGGGACAAGGCGACCTTGTGCCAGTAGAGGTGTGGCGAACTCGCAGAAGCGGCGGGTAATCTCGATTTTGCGCTCAAGCGGTTGCGCTCGCAGAGTAGCGCCGAGAATGTGCAGGCGACGGCGCATCACCAAGCCGAGATCAACTTCGGTTTTGCTTCCACCCAGTTGTCCAATCAACACCAGTCTGCCGTTCAGGTTAAGGCTTTTCAGATTTTCGCTCAGGTAAGGTGCGCCCACAAAATCGAGAATAACATCTGCCCCTTGCCCTTCGGTGCTTTGTAACACCCAGCCAGAAAAATCGGTTGCGTTTCCGGTATCGTAGGTAAAATCTGCGCCCAATTTACGCACCGCCTCAAGTTTGGAAGCATTGCGGGCGGTTGCCAATACCGTTGTACCTGCGGCTTTTGCCATCTGCACTGCAATACTGCCTACGCCACTGCCTGCCGCATGCACCAATGCTACACCACCCGTTTGTAACTTGCCTAACATAAACAGGTTCATATAGGCGGTAAGGCAGGCTTCCGGCAAAGCTGCCGCTTCCTCATAGCCCATGCCGTCCGGGATAGGGATTGCCATCGGCGCAGGAATGGTCACGTATTGGGCATAACCTCCACCTGCCAGAAGCGCCATTACGCGCTGTCCCACTTGCCCTCCGCTATCTGCCGCTACCTCTACAACTTCTCCTGCCATTTCCAGTCCGAGAATTTCCGAGGCACCGGGCGGTGGCGGGTATAATCCACGCCTTTGTAACGTATCGGCGCGATTTAAGGCGGTAGCATGCACTCGCACCAATAATTCGCCCGTTGCGGGTATGGGATCGGCTACCTCTTGCAATTCGAGGACTTCCGGTTCGCCCGGATGAGTAATTACAATTGCTTTCAACCGCTCTACTCCTTGCCGTAGTGCAAACAAGCTACCAAATGGTGAGGGTTGGCTTCTGCTTCAGAAAGAGGTATCGGCGTACTTTTGTCGCCGCGTTTGAAAGCGACCGGAGATAACGTTGGGGATACTTTGCCACATTCTTCAACTCTTTCGGTACACCAGCGATAGAACACGCAACCGGGCTGACTGGCAGCGGTAAGTTGTGCGGCTGCTGCAAAATTACCCTGAAAGCTTAGGTTGCTGGCTTCTGATTCTAGGGTTGCAAGCGCCGGGTCGTTTTCCTGATAATGTTCATATTCCGCCAATGCTTGCGCCGGGTCGAGGGCTGCACCGGGCAAAGGGCTAGGGGATGGGTTAATTTCAAGCAAATTGCGGGTATAGGGATGCGCCGAAAACTCAAATAGGCGTGCGGTTGGCACGATTTCCATGATACGTCCGCCAAACATTATAGCGGTACGTCCTTTAGCGGCGAAGTAGCGTACCATCGAAAGATTATGAGAGATAAATAGGAAAGCAGTACCAAACCTGCGCCCGACCGCCAGCATTTTATCCAGAATTTCGGTGCGACTGTTCAAATCCAAATTGCTGACCGGTTCATCCGCTACTACTAGACGGGGTTGTGTGGCAAAGGCGCGGGCGATGGCATAACGTTGTCGCTGACCACCACTGATTTGGTTTGGATAACGGCTCAAAAATTCTTGGGGGATACCGAATTTATCGACTAGTTCATCGGCAAGAGCGTGCGCTTCCGCTTTACCACCTGCTCCGGAATAGCGATCAACCATCTCATAGAGTAAGTTATCCAGGCGATTCTTGGCAACTTGGTTCAACCCACTAAAATTTTCCTCAGAGATAAAGCGCAAATAACGACGCGCCTTTTTGACTTCGGCTTCGCTCTGTCCGCTTAAGGGCTTACCCATGAACATTACAACACCACGATCAGGCTTATCCAGCCCGGCAATAATTCTACCTAGCGCGCTTTTACCGCTGCCGCTTTCCCCGGTTAAGCCGAGGATTTCTCCTTCTTGGATTTCCAGAGAAACGCCGTTGAGCGCCGGAATACGTTTGCCACCGGAGAGAATGCTCAGCAAGCCCTCATCGGAAACATAACTCTTATAAAGATTTTTTGTTGCAAGTAAGAGAGATGAGTTATCAGGCATAAAAATCATTTAATGTGTTTTGGTACCATAGTAATGTTTTTCGTAATGTTTTTCTGTTAAATTAAAAGTGTCAGTAAACAAAAGAGCGCGAACGTAACTTAACAAATACAGTTATCGTCCTAATCATCATACTAACGTTTTTATTCAACATAGTCATACTAACTATCTAATTACGACACACTCTAGCCGCAGCATCGTCTTACTACTAATGGGCACATATGAGGCACTACGTTTCACTATAGCTATAGCACCATCGTACTCAAAATCAGATAACGTCTTGGCAACTAATGCAGCAACGTCCCATCAACCAGCCTAGTCATTATATATTCTTAGTCAAGTCGCAGCACAAACCTAGCTATATGCAACCAAATCACAACAACGTCCTAGCCTTTCGCGCTCTTTTAGTTTACTGTAGCATACATATTTCATCTCCATCACCGTTTTCTTCTAAGTTTTTTCTCCACGAATTCTTCAAAGCCTCTCCTAGTTTCCAGGGAGGTTTTTTTTGTCAGTCGTCTTGAAAATTACGGGTATAGAGGCGGTAATACAAACCCTCTCGCTCTATCAAATCCGCATGCGTGCCTTCTTCTACCAATTCGCCTTTATCCATCACCACGATTTTATTTGCCTTCTCAATAGTGGTAAGGCGATGTGCAATCACAATGGTGGTACGGTCTTTCATCAACCGATCCAGCGCTTCCTGCACCAAGCTCTCGCTTTCATTATCTAGCGAACTGGTGGCTTCATCCAGAATCAGGATACGTGGGTTGCGTAGAATGGCGCGGGCAATAGCAATGCGCTGGCGTTGCCCACCGGAAAGTTTTACCCCTCTTTCACCCACCAACGTTTCATAGCCATCCGGTAATTTCTCGATAAACTGGTGGGCGTTAGCCCCGCGTGCTGCTTCTTCGATCTCTGCGCGACTTGCTTCTAGCCTTCCGTAAGCAATGTTCTGAAGTACGGTAGTGCCAAATAATACTGGCTCTTGCGGGACTATACCAATTTGCTCGCGCAAGCTTTTTAGGGTTACGTCCCGAATATCATGCCCATCCAGCGTGATACGTCCCATTTTAGGGTCATAGAAACGCGGTATCAGATTGGCGATAGTGGTTTTACCTGCGCCGCTTGGTCCAACCAGAGCGACAACTTGACCTTGTTTTGCTTCAAAACTTACACCGCGTAATACACTGCTGCGCTCGTCATAATCGAAAAAGACCTCTTCAAAGCGCATATTGCCGCTTCCCTGTGCTAGCGGTTTTGCATCCGGCAAATCGGTTACACTGGCGGGTTCGTCAAGTAGATTGAAGATACGTTCTGCCCCGCCCAACGCTTTCTGGAACTCGCTGAATAGCCCGGTAAGAGTGCCGATGGGACCTGCTACTACGCCCATATAAATCAGGATTGAAACCAGTTCGCCAGGGGTGAGATGTCCATCTAATACCTGCTGTCCGCCAAACCACAGCACTACAATAATGGCGCTGAAGCTGAGGAAGGTGATCAAAGCCACAAAACCGCTCTGTAAACGAATACGGCGCATGGCAGCAGCGTACACCTGACCGATTCCGCTCTTGTAGCGACCTATCTCGTAGCTTTCACGGGTAAAAGCCATCACGGTTTTCTGATTGCTAATGGTTTCTTCCAGAATCGTGGTGGTCTCGCCCAGATACTTCTGTACTTCATTAGAGTGAAACCGGATGCGCTTGCCCACAGTTATGGCAACGGCAGTTAGTATCGGTATCAACGCCAATATAAGCAGCGTCATACGCCAATCGCGTGTCACTATCATGACAATTGCGCCAATCAGAGTCAGAAGGCTTTGCGCCGCGCTTATCAAGTTGGTAGTGACGGCATTCTGTACCATCGTCACATCATTAGTAAGGCGGCTCATGAGTTCGCCGGTGCGCCGTTCGTTGAAGAAGCCGAGTGACAGTGTTTGCAGGTGGCTGTAGAGCTTTACTCGCAGATCGTTGACGATACGCTCGCCCGCATTGTTCAGCAGATAACTTTGCAGGAAGATGAAAAACGCTTGGAAGGCGAATACCAGCAGCAGAATCAGGGCGATGTTGTTAAGACCGTTGCGATCAGCTTTAACAAAAACAGTATCTATCAAGCCACCTGCCATCGCCGGTAGCGCCAGACCAAGCACACTTCCGATTATCATCGCAATTGCCGCTACTACCAGCCACACCCAGTATGGTTTGGCGAAAGCCAACAAACGCACCAATTCGTTGCGTTGAAGGCGAGGTCGGGCTTGTGGTTTTCTATCTACTATCTCGCGCAATTCGCGTTTTTCTATTCTTGTTGCCATATTTTATAATGTTTCCATCTAAATTTTCTTAAATAAGGTTCTTTTAATACACTACGCTTAAATATTATAGGCTTATATCAGCTTTGAGAGGGCAAAAGCACATATAGATTACGTATAAGTGGAGTAGAAGTTTCTAATCTTATTTTCAAAAAAGATTCAGGTTTGTATAGCCCTAAATGTTGAACCCCGCTGGATTGCGATTAGTTAACTCAGGCTTTATAATCAATAACTGTCGTTAGCCTCACGTATCAGAACTCGGTTATTGAGGGAGGACTACTGCAAACGGATGAAAATTGCTGAAACGGTTACAGTTGGCGCAGTTGATATTGGCAGTAATACGGTGCATCTTGTCATAGCCCGTACTGATGGCACCGAAATTGAAATTCTGGAAGACCAGAAAGAGATGGCGCGTCTTGGTGATGACGTTAGCTATCAAGGTGAAATTTCGCCCCCCAAGCTGGAATTAACCATGAACCTCCTAAAAAACTATCGCCAGCTTTCCGATAACCGCAACGCCCATCTAGTGGTAACAGGCACAGAACCGTTACGAGCAGCCCGCAATTCTATCAAACTGGTACAACGCGCCCGCGAAGAACTGGGCATCAATATCAATGTGCTGTCTCAGCCAGAAGAAGCAATACTTAGCTTTAGAGGGGCAACTTTCAATATAAATTTGCCCTCTCACTTTGTGATGGCGGATGTGGGCGGTGGTAGCACCGAAATTGTGGTGGTGAATTTCCACCAGATTCAATCCATAATTAAGTTGCCGGTAGGTTCGATTAAGTTGCGCGCTTTGTGTAACGCCGGAGACCCCCTTACACAGGCGCAAGTGCATGCTGCCCAGTTCCGACTCGGTGAGATATTCGGTGCTGCCCAATGGCCGCGCCTTCCACTTGGTCCTAATTTTGGGATAGTGGCGGGTGGGAATGCCAAAGCTGTCACCCGTCTTTTCAATCGAGGGCGGCGTGGCGACTTCTTGCGTTCTGCCGAGCTATTGGGAGCGGTTAATTTAGCGATGTCCAAATCATCCGAGCAAATCGCGCAAGAATACAACCTCGTTGCCAGCCGCGCCCAAACCTTTTCTACCGGTGCGCTGATAATCCATGCGATTATGGATAAATTCAAGCTGAATAGTATGTTGGTAAGCCGCTACGGTATCCGCGAGGGCTTATTACTTTCATATGCGCATTTCCATGAGGGCTGGCGAGATTCGCTAGCGGTATGATAAAATGTAACCGCTTTATTAGAAAACGTGTTCGGAATTCGGAGTTAAAATTTGGTTGGGGAAAGAACTCCGCTAATATCTTAAAACCCTTTGCTGGAATTTAGTTAAGGTATTCTCGATCTTTATGCAAAATATTGAAATCCCGAAACTAGCAGGGTATTGTAAACAGGTCTTGAGCCTAGAAAACTCCAGTTTACCGCCCGAATATTCTTATCGCAGTTTACCGCTTTGTGTGATAGATGCGGTTTTTTCAATCGGTGTTACTTATACCTCAACTTCTAATACTGTTTTACGGTTTTGCAATTACTTTGGTTTGGAACGATATGCTGATATGCGCCCCCCAGCCTTTTCTGATCAACTTACCCTATCGGTTTTTACAGCTTTATACACCCGATTAGGAGTTGAGGAAATGGCAGAAAAGGTGTATCAAAATCGGCAGCGGACATCACCAAAGAACGGTCTGCTAAAAGCTGAGGCAGTATTACAATTCGCTCAAGTTCTTGAACAGTTTGAGGTGAATTATTTCCAGGATATTAGCAAGGTGCTAGGAAACGAGGCTTTCGAGACGGCTATCAAGAAAATACCGGGACAGCATAGTGGTGTTTCATTACAGTATTTCTTTATGCTGGCAGGCTCGGATGATTTGGTAAAGCCCGACAGAATGGTACTCAGATTTATGGGAGAGGCATTAGGTTATCCGATAAAATTAGATACGGTTCAGCAAGCTCTTGCGGCGGTAAACTCTGAACTTAAGCTTGAGTACCCAACTCTAACGCCTCGTAAACTGGATTACCTAATTTGGCAATACCAACGTACACAGCCCAATAAATGATTAATTTGTGTAGCCCGTTGGAAAATCCAATTATAATATATACAGATATAATTGATAGTTTTATGAGTAATATACATATATGCTGGTAGAGTTAAATATCTCCAATTTTGCCATCATAGATTCGCTCTCGCTGCGTTTTTCGCCCGGTTTTAATACGCTTACCGGGGAGACGGGTGCGGGCAAATCTATTATCATCGATGCGGTGGGCGCAATTCTCGGCGCGAAAACCGGCGCAGAATTTATTCGGCATGGGCAGAATCAGGCGCGGGTGGAAGGCTACTACGAGTTAGCGATGTCCGACAAAATGCTTGAGGATGAGCGGTTTCGCCACCTGTTGGAATTGCTACAGCGTGAGAATCTGTTGGAAGATGAAAATTATGCTCACCAAACCCTTCGCCTAAACCTTAGCCGTGAAGTGAATCTCAGTGGGCGTTCGGTTTGCCGAATCAACGGTAGTTCGGTACGGCAGGATATACTGCGCGAAGTAGGCGAGGCATTGGTGGATATTCACGGGCAAACCGAGCATATCTCACTATTGCGCGTCAGCGAACATCTGGAATTGCTCGACCAATATGCCGGGGTGATTCAGCGGCGTATCCGGTTGAGCGATCTGGTGGGGCAATTGCGCATGGTGCGCCGTGACATCAATGGAATGCAACGGGATGAGCGGGAAATGGCGCGTAGGGTTGACCTGCTTAAATTTCAGCTTGAAGAAATTGATGCGGCACGCCTCCAGCCCGGTGAAGAAGAAGAAATGCTCAAGCAGCGGCAGATTTTAAACAGTGCAGAAAAACTAACCGCTGTTTCTGACCGCGCCTATAAATTGCTGTACGAAGGTTTTGAAGAGGGCGGAGAAGAAGGTGGGTATGGCAAGCGTGGGCGTGGTAGCGGAATGGCGGTACACGCAGCGTTGGCTGAAATCGAGCGATTGCTGAGCGATTTGCTGAAGTTTGAGGCTGAGATTGGCAAACACCTTGAAACAGTGCAGGAAGCTGCCATTAAGTTGGAAGATGTAGCGCATGCCTTGCGCGATTTCCGCGACCGCGTGGAATACGACCCCAAACGCTTGGAGGGTATTGAAGAGCGGCTTGAAATGATTCGCTCTCTCAAGCGCAAATACGGCAACGGCATCCCCGAAATACTGGTGTATCGTCAAAAAGCTGCTACCGAACTGGAACAAATCGTACACAGCGACGAGCGGTTGGCAGAGTTGCATGCGCAAGAACAAGACTTGTTACAACAAATTGGGGTGTTGGCGGGTGAAATCTCGAAAGCTCGCCGTAGCGCCGCCGACAAACTAGCGCAGGAAGTAGAGCAATCTCTGCGTGATTTGAAGCTGTTACGTGCTCGTTTCGAGGTCAATATCACGCAGAGAGAAGACTTCTCCGGCGCGCCCGTAACGCTTCTCGATGGGCGTAAAGGGCTTTTCGCTTTTGATGGGCATGGGGTGGATCGCGTGGAGTTTTATGTTTCCCTCAACCCCGGTGAGCCTCCCAAACCGCTACAGAAGGTTGCCAGCGGTGGTGAAACCAGCCGCCTGATGTTGGCGCTCAAATCTATTCTGGCAAGCGCAGATTCTGTTCCTACGCTGATTTTTGATGAGGTGGATGTGGGCGTGGGTGGGCGTAGCGGTCAGGTAGTGGGCGAAAAGCTCTGGCAACTTACCAACTCAAACAACCATCAGGTAATATGTATTACCCACTTGCCGCAGATTGCCGCTTTCGGTGACTCGCACTTCAATATAATGAAAAAGGTGGTGGACGACCGCACCCTTACCACTGTGCGACAGCTAGATTATGAAGCTATTATCGAAGAATTAGCGGCGATGCTGGGCGGGTTGCCCGTTAGCGATTCTATGCGCAACAGCGCCGTTGAAATGCTGAAGGATGTGAAGGGCTGGAAAGAAGCGGTGCATAATGGCACACTCGAACAATTTTTGGCGCAACGCCATTCCAATCAAGCTACCGGACAGGGGCAATTGTGGGAGGAACTTAAAACTACATGACAAGGCGCGTAATCCAGGTTTGCAATGTGGTGATGGAAGTTACCTGGCTGCTGGCGTTGGTGTCAATTCCGCTTTATTTTAACATCTATACCAGCCGCGTCTTTGAGCCTGACAAAATCGCGCTTTTCCGCTCATTGGTGTTGATAATAGGGGTAGCATGGCTACTTAAAGCGGTGGCGTTGCGTGCTGCCGTGAATGTAACTGTTGCGACTCGCGCTAACCCACGTCGGGTTTCTCGACCCCCTCGCGAGGAATTCCTGCCCGATGGTGAGGTAATCGGACCTGACAACCTCCCTTTATTTCAACGAATTGCCACGCGCCCCCTTGTTCTGCCCGCTTATATCCTGACTTTTGCTTATATTGCCGCTACCCTCATTTCGGTAGTTCCCGGTGTCAGCTTATGGGGTAGCTATGACCGCTTAGAGGGTACTTATACCTTTCTCAGTTATGTGGTGTTCTTTCTCGCTATAGTCTTTAACCTACGCGAACGTCGTCAGATAGAGCGCATTATCAGTTTTATCCTGCTTACCAATGTGCCCGTTAGTATTTATGGGGTGATGCAGCACTACAAAGCTGACCCGCTGCCGTGGCAGGGCGATACAACCTTTCGTGTTACCAGCACGATGGGTAATGCTATCTTTATAGCAGCTTACCTGATAATGGTAGTACCTATCGTGGTGTATCGAATCCTTACTACCGGGCGTTGGTTGCTGGAAAATCGCGCCAATGCAAGCCGTTCTAACAGCGGACGCGCTCGAAACATTGCCTTTAGTTGGTTTGGGCTTTACGCTTTTTTCTTTATCTTTGAGTTGGGCTTGTTCTATGTAATTCTCAACCTGAACGCTAACTACCGCCCCGAATCCACCGGGGTAGCGCAGAATTCCACACAGCAATTGATCGACCAAGCCAATACCGCCGCCGGAAATTCTAATCAGCTTGTGGGTGGCACTTCTATCGGACCTATTTGGTCACTTCCATTGGTGTTGCTGATTAGCTTTGGCATATTCTTCATGTTTACGGTCAAGCGCAAGGATACTGATAATAATTTCCTGTTCCGGTTGGGGGAGTTTGGTTGTTATATCTTGTTACTAGGGCTGATACTAGCGGTAATAGTATTCAGCAAAAGTCGCGGACCGCTTGCCGGTATGCTTGTCGGCTTGTATATTTTACCTCCGCTCCTATTTGCTACCTATAAGCGCTGGCGTTGGTTGACGGGCTGGTTGGGGGTGGGAATACTCGGTGGTGTATTGCTGCTGCTCTTTAACTTGCCGCAAGGCTCGACCCCGCTTGAGCCAGTATTTTCTACACTTCGACAGAACCCGGAAATTGCCCGCTTTGGCGAGTTTTTACAGACAGAGGACGGTACCGGTAGGGTTAGGCGGTTGATTTGGCAGACCGATTTTGAACTACTGGGTGATACTGCTGCCAAAGACCCTTTGCGTCTTTTGCTTGGGCATGGTCCCGAATCTATGTATTACATCTCCCCCCAATTTTATCAACCGGAACTAGGCTGGTTTGAAGCTCGCAACGCTATTCCCGATCGTTCGCACAATGCCTATCTAGATGCGTTGGTGAATACCGGAATCTTTGGATTTGTGGCATATCTGGGCTTTGTGCTGTTATTCTTCTATTACAGTGTAAAATTCTTGCGCCGTTCGCGCCGATATGAATATCGGGTTTTGCTGGCATGCCTTATAGCGGGCATGCTTTCGCATTTGGTGGAAATATTTACCGGAATCCAAGTGGTCAGTAGCTTCATGATGTTTTTCCTGTTTGCCGGACTGGTCGCAGTTTTGGGTGGGTTGGTACAGGGTAGCCATGCCTCTAACGTGGAAGCAACTATGCCCGTTCCGGTAGAGGAGAAGGTAGTTGAAAAGGTTGCGGCAAGCTCGAAGCGCACTCGCGGAAATGAACGAGTCGTTGCGCCTGCGCGTGTCACAACTGTGCGTGGTTCTTCGGCGGTTTCTGGTCAGGGTTATTTCGATACCGCGCTGCTGAATGTGCCGGAGTCTAGCCTCAAGGTATGGTTCTGGACTGTAAGCGGGGCGGTTATTGTCCTTACGCTCTATTTTACGGTTGTTATCAACTGGATGCCGATAGTTGCCGATGTTGCCTTTAAGCAGGGTCAAAACCTGTTTTTTTCCAAACGCTCTGAAGAAGCCGCTATTTATTACAAGCAAGCTGCCAGCACCGCTCCTACTGAAGACCGTTATGCGCTTTTTTTGGGTCAAGCCTATGTTGATCTTGCCGATAAAGTACGACAAGCTGATCAGCAAAAAAAGGCACAAAACCAACAAGCTGACCCCAATGCTCAAAACCAGATTCTTGGCTATCTGCACGCAACCGAAAACGAACTGCTTCGCGCCCGTGACCTCGCCCCCCTGAATCCCGACCACTATTCCAACTTGGCGCGTATGTATGGTTCATGGGTAACCTATGAACCGACAAAACGTAAGGAACTGGTCGCAAAACAACTTGATTGGTACGATAAAGCGGTTGCATATGCCCCCCGCAATGTTCGGGTGTGGTCGGAATATGCAATTGCTCTGATCAACTCCAGTCGTGCTACCGATGGCTCAGTTGATCAAGCGGTACAGGATCACGCTATCAAGACGGGTGAGGAGTCGGTGAAGATAGACCGCTGTTACGACTTCGGGCGTTGGGTGTTAGGCGATATTTATCTTGGTGCTGGTCGCAATGACGATGCGGCAATCCAATTCGGCTACCTATCCGACCTGAATCCAAAAGAACTAATCAATAACCAACGCTATTTGCAGCGAATTCAGGTTATGGCGCAAAGTAAGCAGATCGATCAAGCGTTGATGGTTCAAACCTTGTTAAAGCCGCTTGCTCCCGTTGCAATCCAATCTTCTCAAATCGGGCAATTTACCAATTCTTGCTTGGAAATACCCAGACCCTACGTGACAACCCCTCCTACCGACCCGGATAAAGCCTATTACAATCAAACTGCCGGGATTTACCTGTTCCATCTTGAGCGGCTGTCAGAGGCAGAACAACGCCTAAATCTGGCTAACCAGCTAGATGCTACCAGCGCTTATACACACGCTTACCTTGCTGCAATTTACCAGAAAACCGCGCGTACCGATTTGGCGCAAAAAGAGTACCAGAAGGCTTTAGACCTTTCGGCGCAAAACACCGATACAAAAGTGACAATTCAAGGCTTCCTGTCCAACTATTTTAAGGCATGATATATCAGCAGGCGACAATTCAGTCTGCTCCCGAAAATCCGGGTATGGGTTTTTATCTGGCGTTGTTTGTGGGGGCATTGTTGCTGGCGCTGTTGATTACCCCTCTGGTGCGCCGGATTGCGCTAAAGTCCGGGATTGTAGATGCGCCCGGTCTTCGCAAGATACATAGCTCGCCCGTACCTTTATTAGGTGGAGTAGCAATCTACCTAGCCTTTACGCTGGCGCTGTTGGGCTTGACCGGCTGGATACTGCCGTTTTATTTCTTGCAGTTAGCCGCGATTTTGTTTGGCGCAACTTTGATGAGTATTACTGGGTTTCTGGATGACAAGTATGGTTTGCCCCCTTTGGTAAAGCTGTTGGCACAACTGGGGGTAGGTTTGTGGCTGATTATCAGCGGTGTACAAATTGAGGTGTTTCGCGTCTCGGTTTTAAATGTATTGATTACGCTCTTGTGGGTAGTGGCTATTACTAACGCCATGAATTTTCTGGACAATATGGATGGGCTTTCAGGTGGCGTTAGCGTAATCGCCGCTGCATTTTTCTTCCTTTCCGCCTACCAGAGTGGGCAGTGGTTGGTAGGGGCATTGGGTGCAACGTTGGCGGGTGCAGGGGCAGGTTTTGTTTATCATAATTTCGGGATATTCTCGCAGAAATCGCCTCACCAAATATTTATGGGTGATAGTGGTTCACTTTTTATGGGCTTCTTGTTAGCAGCATGCGGCATCAAATTGCGCTTTCCCAATACCGATTTTGTAACATGGATGGTTCCGGTGCTGGTGCTAGGTGTGCCGTTGTTCGATATAACGCTTGTCACATTATCGAGGCTCAGACGCAGTTTGCCCATAGCGCGAGGCGGTAAAGACCACACTTCCCATCGGTTAGTAGCGTTGGGGCTGTCGAGTCGTGAGGCGGTGCTGATCCTCTGGATGGCGAGCGGTGCGTTGGGCGTTGCTGCGCTGGTTATTATGGGCGCTTCAGTACGGGATGGTTATGTGGTGGGTGGGGTAGTGGCGGTGCTTGCTGGATGGGCAGTGTTGCGCCTTGAGCATGTCCCGTTGGTGAATACCAACCCGGCGGTAAAAGGAAGCGGCAAAGGCTTGAAAAATAATGCAGAAACGACAAAACCAGAAATTAAATAATTTAATCAAGCTTAAAAAACCAAAATAAATTTTAGGAGAAGATATATTATGAAGCTGGTGAGCTTTAGCGCTAAGAAAAACCCTCGCCCACAGCGCGGGGCTTTAATAGAGACCGCAAGCGGTCAGAAGGTTGCACCTGTTTCCGGCGGCTATAATGACCTGAGCGATGCCCAACTTGAGCAGATGTTAAGCGAAATAAATGCGTTGGATGTAACGACCTTACCGGATTTAGACGAGGTGACTTTACATAATCCATTACCAACGCCCGGTAAAATAATTTGTATAGGCTTGAATTTTATGGATCATGTGCTTGAGGTTAAGGCGCAAGTACCCACTGAGCCGGTTATTTTCTCCAAATGGCACAACACGTTGTCGGGACCGACTGAGGAAATCGTAGTGGATAAAGCTACTCAGAGGGTGGATTATGAGGCAGAGTTAGCTTTTGTAATTGGTAAAACTGCTTATCAGGTAAAAGAGGAAAACGCTTTCGAGTACATCGCGGGCTATTTGTGCGCCAACGATGTGAGCGCACGCGACCTGCAATTCTCGCAAAGCCAGTGGGTGCGCGGCAAGTCGCTTAACGGCTTCTGCCCGCTTGGTCCCTATATTGCCACTCGCGATGAAATTTCCGACCCCCATAACCTGCGAATCCAGTGCCGGGTAAACGGACAAACCCGACAGGATTCAAACACCGCGCAGCTTATCTTCAAGATTCCCGCGCTAGTAGCGTTTCTCAGCGATGGCATCACTCTTGAACCGGGCGATGTTGTTTTGACCGGTACACCTCCGGGAGTCGGCTTTACTCTCAACCCTCCCTGTTATTTGCAACCCGGTGATGTGTGTGAAGTAGAGATTGAGGGATTGGGCATGCTAAGAAATTTATTTGTTGCGCCTGAAGCCTAGCAATACGCCAACCTTTGCCAACATGTACTTCGAGACGAGGGGTTATTGCCCCTCGCCTGAACCACACATTATTCATTCTAACCTACATATAATGAACTATGCTTGACTACTTAGGCTATACTAGTTTGTAGCACTGCAATGCGCTATTTTTGCATCAGCCCTTTTTGCTCCCTACGTTCTTGAACTGGATGGGTAGCTTTGGTAAACCAGTGTCCCATGCTTTAGGAAAAAGTTTTTATTGTTAATATTCCAAAAAACTGCCAGATTCCACCAGAGTAGCATAGTAGTAACTTAGTAATCGCAACACCTATAAATGAAAAAAGGGAGGTAGTTGGATGGATACGGATGGACACAAAGAAGGTATAGTCGGTAACTCATGGGTTAAGCATAGTTATCATTACTTTATCGAACACTATTACTGGGAGCGTCAACATTTCAATCGGGCTTCTTCAATTGAGGATCTGAGAAAGGGTATCTACCGCTCGGAAGTACCACTTAATGGGGTTCTGACGGTTTTACTCAGGCTACTGCCCAGCAGTACGATTACGAGGTTCTTGAATTGCTTTGAGATTGAAGGACAAAAAAGCTTCAATCCTAGTACATGGTCTATTTTTGATTTTCTTGAGCAAATTGACTCCAAGATAGACTTCATACAACCGGATGTCACTTTGGAGAGCGCGGAAACAAGAACATTTTTGGAACTAAAAGTAGCTGCCGTTATTGAAGTAGAGCAGTTTATTAAATATATCCTGCTTCTGGCGCACTGGAATAAAATCAATTCCCCCTCTAAAAAGCCTTGCTTATTCTTTGTAACGAAAAAAGAGCTTGGGCTTCAGTGGAATAAGGCTGAGCGAGAAAAGTTCTTTACAGGCTCTAGTGCTTTGTTTGATTTGGCTCAACTGAAGTACAAACTGCATGAGTTGCTGCCGCCAAAACTTTTAGCCCCCTACGAAGAACTTAAACCGGCGGTAGAGGAAACTCTTGGGCAACTGGTTTTAGGTGCTGCAACTTGGTCACAGATTGGGCTATTCTTTATTCAGGAGTTAGAGGGGCTGAAAAGTCAGCCCGATAGTGACTACAAGGAAATGTCGATCAAGCTTATTGGTGATTTTGTTAATGAGCTAAGAGAAAGAAAACTCATTGTGAAAACTAGCGAGGATTAGAAAGAAAATCGAAGCACGGATTCGCTAGTATCTATTCTTATTCTGATTAGAGCACCTAATCAGCCACAGGTACAAGCCCCACAGGGTTAGCAGCGCGGCAAGGCGATAACTTGCGCCGAGTCGCGCCAGACCTACCGCTTCACCCGGAAAGAAATCATAGGTACTGCCGTATCCCAACAGCCCGAAACATACCCCAAACACCAATAACTGCCAGCGAGGGGTCTTTGCGTTGCTCAACACTTGCAATAAAAGCGCCAACGCCGGTAACGCCAACATTTCATTATTCATCAGGGCAATAGGTGGCACAATCAGTCCGGTCAGGATTAGAATACCGGGCAGTAACCTTGCCGTAGAGGGCTTATCCACCTCGTGCCGGATTTGCCATAGCCGCCTAATGGTGAAAGCGATTAGCCCAAATGAGCAAACATATCCCATAAACAATGCCCAGAAAGGATAATCACCTCGGTAGCTCAAGGTTATTTCGGGAATGCTCAATCGCGCCAATGCGCCGAAGATTGATTGGTTAGAAATATCCATGTCCGGTCTTGTCAGGATAATACCAACGGCTCTGAAATAGAGAATAAAGTTATCCCAGCCCATTGCTATTAGCCCTAACAACCCCACTCCCAAAAAACCTACTCCCAAACTTACCAGACCGCGCCAGCGTTTGGTGAGAACGAAATAGAATGACAGCGCAGCGGGAAATAAAAGCAGCCCTGACGGAATTGCCAGATATAAACCTGCTTTAACGTCACGCTTCTCATTTAGTTTTTGGAGTGCGAGTAATAAGCTCAGCAGCGCAATTGTGTTTACTTGTCCAAAGCCGATGGTATCGGTTACGGGACTGAAACTCAATGCCAGAAACAGCACAGGGGCGCGAAAGTGAATCTTGCCCGAATTCTGTCCGAACAAGCGCAATAAAAATAGTAGTGTCGGTACGAGCAATAGTAAATTTATAACCCGCCAAAGCTGAAGCGCTATTTGCTGATCTGTACCAAATAACTGGGTTAATGGCCAGAATAAAGCAGCATAGAAGGGGGGCAGACGCGGCGCAACGGAAGGTTGGCTGAGTAAACGGTCAAGATCATATAAATTACGCCCATTTTGGCTGTTTAACAGCGTCACATAATGGCTGCGGAACTCCACCCCTCGAAATGGGTCAACTTGAAACGTATATATCTGATTGTAGAGAAAAGAAATGAAAGCTGCTGCCAACATCGCACGAGAAAACCAGCGTTCAAAAACAGTTAGCCCATCCGGTGAGTTATCTTCTGGTCGCAGGTTGTGCGAATTGTACATACCCGCGCTAAAAAGCAGCGCTCCGGTAAAAACCCCTGAAGTAAGTGAGGAAGGGTTTAAACTGTAGAGATGGAGACGCAGAAAAGCAAATTGCGCCAGCGGGATGAGAATGTAAAGGGTGGCGGCATATACAAATGGGGCAGGTAATTTTGGGGCGCGTTTTGAAAATAAGCCTGCCAACCAAAGTAATAGCCAACCGATGGGAAGGATAAACCCCCATGCGGAAAGATAGGGTTTAAGCGCCAGCGGGGCAATGAACAACCCTGCCAGTAAAATTGTTCCGGCGGTGGTTTCCAGCAAAAGCGCCCATTTCTTTGGCATACCCAACAAACGGGCGATACCCCAGCAACTAAGGCAAATTATTGCCAGCAAACCCGGTTCCCATAGGGTAGAAAGCCAGCCTTCCACCCCGAAATTGTTATAATCCGGTTCTATTTTTGCCTGAAAAAAGATGGTGGAGAGGCTACGAGTATCACCGCTACTCGGAGTATAGGCATTACTGGCTTCAAATCTGAGCCGCAAATATTCAAGGGTAGGGCGAATATGTAACGGAAGGGTTAGTATATACTCGCGCCCATCATAATAGCCCGTTATATTTTGCGAACCGAAATCATACTGATCGTATTCAATCTGCCCGATTACACTCAAAGTAACTCCGGTTTGGTCGGGAGGTCGGTCTGGTCGAGGGGCAGAGAGGCGCAGCGTTAATTTGAGTGGCACAGAATCAAGCGGCCAGGGTAGATTCAAATAGGCAACTTGTCCTGACCAGCGATAGGTAAGGTCGCGATTACCTGTTTCTAGGCTTGTGCTGTGCTGGATTTCCGGTTCATAAAAACCGCCATCACCCACGTTCAGGTACAAGCGATCAAGATGATCATCGGTGCCAATATCCAGCACCATAGGGGGGCGCAGGAGATTTATTAGAAAAAGCAGCACCATCACCAGCAGCGCAACAGCGAGTGACAACGGTAGCGCTTTTCCCAGAGTTTGCCGGTAAGTTAGAACCGGTTTATGACCTGCCGGTTTGGTCGGCAACAAATCCTATTACCTCATGGGTAAAGTCCATAGTGTTAATTTGCTAATCAGCGAGTGAAGCGGGTAATTAATGAGAGACCTCCGGCATTCTAGCCGGGAGTGATAATTCGTTCACCTTGTTCGTCAGGCTCAGAATCATTCTCAGAAGTGGTACGGTACAGTTCAAGCGCTTTTATATAAATCGAGTTAGCCTTGGTAAAGGCATCTCGCAAATTCGCCGGGCTGGCGCTCCCATCTTCTGCTGCTTGCGTCTGGGCTAGCCATTGCTCGAAAGCAGCGACTTCTCGCCTCAGTTTCTCGAGATATTTGTGAGAAATAGCTGGCATTCTTGTTCCAATCTACTCGACCTTGAGTTAAAGTTTTGATGTTTCCTAACTACAATTTCCTGCTTTCTAATGCAGGAACAACTAGGAGTCTGTTGTACCACTATTTAACCGCTATTGGGTTTGACTTGTCAATAGAAGTACCGTAAAAACCCTGTTCTTGGTAAAGGAGAACTTTGCCCCGCAAGATTAAAATAAAATGTGTGAATTTTAAAAATTGATAAATTTGCCCGCAACTTTTGCTCTTTTATTGCGTTTAGGGTCTCGAAGAAAAAAGTATCAAGGTTCTATCGAAAAGGAGCATCCAGTGAAACTAAAGCACATATTACCCGGATTACTATTAGGATTGGCTTTTGTAGCGGCTTTTGCGTTTGGTGTGCAAGCCGCGGGCATAGGTGTTAGCCCTACCCCAACCAGCGCCCCAACTCAAGTAGCTTCGAAAACTACTGTAGCTAAGCCTGCTAAGGCTGCTACTGCCGGAACTACCGCAGCACAGCCTGAAACTGTTACCACTACCGAACTTCCCATAGTTACGGTTAACCCTGAACCTGTAGTTGCGGATTTATATACAGAACAACCTGTGCAGCAGTATAGCACTCCTGAGCCAGTGTTTAATAACCCGGTGGTAATAGTTACCGAAAAAGTAGAAGAATCGCATCAGCCTGTTGCTACAACGACAGAGACCAGAGAGACAAAAGAGACTAAGTCAACCGATAAGCCTGAATCTAATACAACAACGCCTGCTCCCACTACAACTAAGGCTACTTCTGCCCCGACTAGTGTTGCTAAGACTCCGGAAGTTAAGCCAACCGAGAAGAAGGAACAAGAGCCGACGAAGAAACCAGCGACTAAAGAGCCTGAGCATAAAGACGATAAGGAACATGATTAAGACTAACGATAATACAGCAGAAAGACGCAACGTGAAAACTACGACGATAAACCATTGGAAACTAAATCTGCTAGTATTTGTCAGCCTGATTATGGTTCTAGTAGTGCTTTGCTACCAGTTCGGTTTTGTAATCGGAAAGTCGTTGCTCCCTGCGGCGCAGGCAGCAGCGACAGGTCAAGTCGAAGTAGCCGATGTGCCGCAAGCAGCGGTAAACGTAGGACCTGATCCGGTAGTAGCTACCGATACGCCCTTGCCTACCGATGTACCGACTCCTACCGACACACCGGTGCAGAGCAACCCTAACTCTCCCGTAGCGCCAAACCGCACTACGGTTACAGGTGTAGCTCCTTCTAAAAGTGGAGCCAGTGCGCCACCTAATCCTGCCACTACTGCGGCAGGTGCGTCCCCTCCGCCGGTGAGTACTACGGTGGTAGCGCGACCGGTAAACAATCCGCCGGCGCAGACTACCAGCGCACCGGTTGCAGCGCCCACTACGGCTGCGGTGCAACCACCGGTGAATACTACGGCAGCGCCACCCGCACCGACTGCGACTCCGAAGCCTGCGCCAACGGCGACTCCGAAGCCCGCACCGACTGCGACTCCGAAGCCGCCACCGCCTCCTGTTACGAAGGCTTCCTAATTATGATAGAATCTAAGCCTGTTTTTTTAGAACAGGCTTAGTACTTGATTGGATTGTTAGACAAAGATTGGTTATAAACAGGTTATGAGCGAGGTTTTTTCAACATTCAGGGCAATGAATACAGATGTGCAGGTGCTCATATATTTGAGTAGTGAGTCCAAAGCCACCAAGTTACGGGCGCGCGATTTGGTCAGCACTGCACAACTGATATTCCGACATGCTGAATTAACCCTCAGTCGTTTCCTACCGGATAGCGAGCTATCCCGGTTAAACCAGAAGGGTTATATTGAACAAAGCTCTCCCCTGTTTTTTGAATGTGTCAACGCTGCCCTAAAAATGGCAGAACTAACTCGCGGCATTTTTGATCCCACCATCTTGGATGCGTTGGAACATGCAGGGTATGACCGCAGTTTTGAGCAAATCGGTACGCTTGCTCCCGGTCTGGCAACTAAAATGAATACATTTCGCCCACCCTCGCACCACTACGTCGAGTTGAACCATGCCCGACGCAGTATTCAGCTAGCTAAAGGTGCCAGGATTGATCTGGGTGGTATCGCCAAAGGCATGATCGTTGACCGGGTTGCCGCAGTTATTCAAGGGCAGGGATTCAAGGATTTTATGGTTAGCGCTGGAGGCGATATGCGTCTTGGCGGCAATCAACCCGGAAAAAACGGTTGGGAAGTTGATATGCAAAATCCAATTACCCTAGAAGGTACTCTAACTACTTTGTCGGTTACCGAAGGGGCAGTGGCAACTTCTTCCACCACTCGCCGTCGCTGGTTGAAAGGTAACCAGTTACACCATCACTTGATTGACCCACGTACCTCTGAGCCGGTTAATAATGGTTTAGCGGCTGTAACGATAGTTGCGCCCACTACTATGTTGGCAGATGTGCTGGCTAAAACAGCTTTGATACTGGGTCTTGAAGAAGGCAAAGAATTTATTAGCCAGCAAGAAAATTGCCGAGTTTATATGATAGATCAAGAAGGTCGCTTAGTATGAACCCGACAGGTGAAATATTGAGCATTTACATTGTAAACCGATTATTTAAGCGAGTTTTGGTTAGTGCTTATAAATGAATGATGTCGAACTGGTAGCACAACTTCAAAGATTTGAGCCTGAAGCAGTGGATGTGTTAATGTCCCGTTTTGCCGATAGGTTATATAACTATGCGTACTACCATAGCAGCGATCATCATTTAGCTGAAGATATAGTTAGTGAAACTCTTACTCGAATTGTCGAGAAGATTGGGGATTACCAGCAACGCGAGGTGCCATTCAAAGCATGGGTTTTCCGCATCGCTCGTAACCTCTTAGCAGATCATTATCGCCATCGTAGCCGACATCCCTCTGTTTCACTGGAAGCAGCAAGTGACGAAAGCAGTTCACTCTACGAGACGCTTAGCAGCGATTATGGCGGAGCGGATGGGGGCGAGTTAGCCACTCAGGTGGCACAACGCGAGGATTTGCGGCAAGCCTTGAATTTATTGCCAGAAGATCAACGCACAGTATTTATTTTGAGATTTATTGAAGGTAACGACCTTGAACAGGTTGTCACTATTCTAAATAAAAGTATAGCATCAATCAAAAGCTTACAATTCCGGGCAACTCGGAACTTACGGCAAATCCTAGACGATAATAACTGCGGAAAAAAACGGCGGGTAGGGTATGAATAGAGATAAACACATCGAAGATCTATTTGAAAGTAGAGTCGGGTATATACAGCAAGGTAAAAGCCTTGAACCGGATGTAAAAATTACTCTTGAGCAAGAAGAGGCGCTGGAAGATATGCTGGAACTGGTGGCACAAAGTCGCCAAGCGCCAAGCTTTGCCTTGAGTATGGAGAAACGGCAAGCGCTTACGGCTGATCTTAAGGCTCGTATGCAAGCGAAATCCAGCTTTACTGCTATACCGCCTCTCCCTGACAATATCCGTGTGTTAGAGCCTCGCAGAGTCGCTAACGATACCCAACCGCGCCGCTTAAATCGTGCGCACGGATTGCAACTTGTTATGGTGGCGGCTTCAGTGGTGTTGGCGATGGGCTTACTGGTATGGCTGTTGATTTCCGAGCAACCAGTTACTAATCTTGTTGCGCCATATACCAGCTTGCCGGCGGCTACTTTTGAAACTAATAATATAGAAATCCCTACTTCCGCACCGGAAACCGCCGTAACTGAGGAGCCAACTCCTATAGTAGTGACTACGCCGCTGCCCACTAACGAGCCAACCACTACGCTCCCGTCCACCCCCAGTTTGCAGGCTAATACTGGTACAGTGCAGGTTCCGGCTAAACCACAAACTACGCCTAAACAGGCTACGACAGAGTCTTCGGCACCGGATACCAATCACGATGATGAGAAAAAGTCGGATACCGCTTCGACTCCGACTCCAGATACCAATCACGATGATGAGAAAAAGTCGGATGCCGCTTCGACTCCGACTCCAGATACCAGTCACGATGATAAGAAAAAGTCGGATGCCGCTTCGACTCCGACTCCGGATACCAGTCACGATGATAAGAAAAAGTCGGATGCCGCTTCGACTCCAACTCCGGTTGCTACTGCCACTCCAGTTGCCGACCAGACTTCGGATGCCGCTTCGACTCCAACTCCGGATGCCAGTCACGATGATAAGAAAAAGTCGGATGCCACTCCAACTCCGACTCCAGATGCCACTCGCGATAACCAGGAAAAGTCGGAGAAGATTAAAGACTCAAAAGATTAGCTAATAAAAGATCCGTGTGGTTCTGAATTTAAACAGCCCTTCAAGGGCTGTTTCCTATATATTTTGTCCCTTGATATAAATAGTGCTCATATATATTCTTTAATTTTAATTACAGTAAAATTCAACGATTCTTTGTGTTTATTTAATACAAATTACTGTGGAAGCCCTTTACATTTACCTAAAGATTTGGTATTATCATACTATTAGATTTAGGGTTTTGGGTGTTCCCCAATACTGTTCACGTTACTTTTTTCGAACTAAGAAGTTAAGAGAATTTCCCTTTTGGAGGGGGAGTTTTGATGAGTGAAAAATCAAAGGACTCTCAAGAGTTGTCCCAACTTTATCAACGCGCTTTTCAACAGTTAAATGCAGCTGCTACCCCTGATTGGCTTCAACTTGACCTCACCTTCCAGCAAATGAAAGTGTTATATATCATTCGCCAATTCGGATCGCTAACTATGAGTGAATTGCACGAGCATCTTCAGGTAAGCATGCCGACAATTACCGGCATCGTAAATCGCCTGATTGAACGCCGGAATGGCACTCCTTTGTTGGTGCGTGAAACTAGCCCAGAAGATCGCCGTGAAGTACGAGCTAGTTTAACAGATGCCGGATTGGAAGTTACTAACATGGTTGGCGCTTTAAAAACCGCGGTATTACAAGAAGTGTTTAATACCATGAGTGAGGAAGAGTTAAGAATTACTCACAAAGTATTTAATCGATTCTGTGAGCTTTCCGAGCAACAACGGCATAATGTTGAATCTAATGGAGGCAAGAAAGCCGAGCCTGTAGAAGATAATAATGGAAATCGTCGGAAACGCCGCCGTTTGATGGGAGTGCGTGAAACTGCGAATTCTAACGCAAGCTCTATCACTAGCAATCATTTGCGTTTTGACTCTTATAGCACTCGCCCTATCCTGACTTCATAACTCGAAGCACTATAGTTAAGAATAGAATTAAAACCCAATCTGTTGCGAGGGCTTTGCAAAGTATAATAAGCAAAGCCCCTATTTAATTTAGTCTGCCAGTAAATGTACCAGCAATCCTTTTTGAGCATGTAAGCGATTCTCAGCTTGTTGGAATACTGCGCTCTGCGAACCTTCTAGTACCTCCTCGGTCACTTCGTCGCCCCGATGCGCCGGTAGGCAATGCAATACCAAGGCGTTAGGCTTTGCCATTTCTAGCAAGTTAGAATTAATCTGGTAGGGTTTGAAAACGCGGCGGCGTAATTCGGCTTCGCTTTCCTGTCCCATACTTGCCCACACATCGGTGTAGATTACATCGGCATCGCCTACCGCTTCCGGGCTGTTGCTGACCTTTACAAAGCTTTTGCCGTTGGCTAGTTGTCGCGCCTGATGCACGATTTCTTCGTCAGGCCAATACTGTGGAGGGGTGATAATTGTAATGTTCAATCCACTCAAAGCGGAGGCGAGCGCAAGGCTTTGCGCCATATTGTTACCATCTCCGATATAAGCCATTGTCAAGCCTGTAAGCTTGCCGAATCGCTCTCGGATGGTCAATAGGTCGGCGAGCACCTGACAAGGATGTTCCCGGTCGGTAAGCCCGTTGATTAGTGGCTTACTGGAATAGTTGGCGAGTTCCAGCAAGGTGGTATGGTCACGCACTCGCGCTAGAATACCGTCTGCCATGCTGCTGATGACCCGCGCTACATCGGAGGGGGTTTCGCGTCTGCCCAATCCGATTTCGGTGGGGGCGAGGTAAAAGGCGCGCCCGCCCAGTTGGTACATGCCGATGTCAAAGGAAAGACGAGTACGCAGCGAGGGATGCTCAAAAATCATCGCCAGCGATTTACCTTCTAGTATATGGGTTGGTTCCCCTCGCTTGAGGCGTGCTTTGAGATCAAGCGCTGTATCCAGCACTTGTGCTAACTCTTGCGCGTTAAGGTCGGCAGACGAAAGTAGATGCCTACCCTTTAGAATGGGTTTAAATGAAACTTTATTATCGTTCATCTTGTCCTGTGCTTTTCTCTTTTAACCAATCCCGTGTTTCCATTAGCAGATTTTCGGCAGCAGTAAGCGCATTAGCAACTTGTTCGGGGGCAGTACCACCGGTAGTCTTACGTGAGCCGAGACTGGACTCAACCGTTATCAGCAAAATATCTTCATCAAATTCAGAGGCGAACGCTCGATATTCTTCTAGCTTGAGGTCTGCAAAGGTACGCCCTTCTTCGACGCACTTTTTGACCAATTTACCTGATACCTCGTGCGCTTGCCGGAAGGGGATACCCTTTTTCACCAGATAATCGGCAATATCTGTGGCGGTAGCAAAACTTCCTTGAGCGGCGCGATATAATGTTGCGGCACGCACTTGCATAGTGGCGATCATTCCGTTGAAAACGGTCAGGCTGTTAACTAGAGTCTCTACCGAATCAAAGAGCGGTTCTTTGTCTTCCTGCATATCTTTATTGTAAGCTAGCGGCAATCCCTTGAGCATGGTCAATACTGATACCAGATTGCCCACCATGCGCCCGCTTTTACCGCGCACCAGTTCCGCCATATCGGGGTTCTTCTTCTGGGGCATAATACTACTGCCGGTACTATAGGCATCATCCAGTTCGATGAAACCGAACTCGCCGCTCGACCACAAAACAATTTCTTCGGCGAAACGGCTCAAATGCACTGCACAAAGAGCAGCGGCAGAGAGCGTTTCTACCACGAAATCGCGATCGCTTACCGCGTCAAGGCTGTTGCGTGTGATTGCGTTCATCCCTAGTTGTTCCGCCACATATTCGCGGTCAAGTGGGTAGGGTACGCCCGCCAGCGCGCCGCTGCCGAGCGGTGACACATCAGTGCGGGTATAGCAATCGTAAAAACGCCCGGCATCGCGTTGTAACATCTCGAAGTAAGCCAGCAAGTGGTGGGAAAGTAAAACAGGTTGTGCCCGCTGTAGGTGGGTATAGCCGGGCATAATTATCCCATGCCATTTTTGTGCCAGCTTTAGCAAGGTTTCCTGCAAATTGGCGATGCGCTCAACAATCGTCACAATCGCCGAGCAGGTATAGAGGCGCACATCCAATGCTACTTGATCGTTGCGACTACGCCCGGTATGAAGCCGTCCTGCGGCAGACCCGATTTCCTCTGCCAGTACCGCTTCAATGTTCATATGGATATCTTCGCGGTCGAGCCTGAATTCAAATTCGCCTCGTTCGATACGAGCGCGGATTTTTTCTAGCCCTGCAATTATTGTATTCGAGTCTTCGGGTGAAATGATGCCCTGTTTTGCCAGCATACGGGCATGCGCGATGGAACCGGCGATGTCCTGTCGGTATAGATTGCGATCAAACGGAATCGAAGCCCCGAACTCTTCGGCAGTTTTATCAACTTCTTTACCGAAGCGTCCCCCCCACAATTTCATTATTATCCTCGATTAGAAATCAGAAGCCGATCAACAAGCGTCAAATCCGGCTTCCAGCTTAATTACCGAAAGCATACAAACGGTTATCAAACGAGGTGAAATAAATCTTCCCGTTGGCAGCCGCAGGTGCAGAGGCTATTATATCATCTGCTTGATAATCCCACTTTTTCTTGCCTGTCGCAGCTTCAAGCGCGTAGAAACGGCTATCGTTAGAACCGAAGAAAACGGTATCGCTTGCTACCAGTGGGGCAGAAGCTATCCCATCCCCGGTCAGAAATTCCCATACTTTTGTTCCGCTCGTGGCATCTAAGGCGTAGAGCTTCTTATCGAAAGAGCCGATGAAGACTTTCCCCCCCGCTACTGCCGCCGAAGAACGAATAGCAGCGCCTGTTTTGAACTCCCATTTTTGTGCGCCAGTGTTTATATCCAGCGCGTGAACGTTGCCATCGTCCGCTCCGAAATATGCCACCCCATTGGCAACAGCAGGAGATGATGCAATGCCTTTCTTGCCCGGCACTTCGTAAGTCCATTTGACTTTGCAAGTGGCGGTGTCCATGCCGATAAAACGCCCATCGTTGACTCCAAAAAGGGCAAGGTTATTGACTATTGCAGGGCTGCCTGTAACACCGTTATTGAAGGGTTGTCCCAGTGAAAGAGCGCAGCGTTTCTGCCCGGTATTCGCATCTACTACATAGAAACTACCATCTTGACCGCCAAAATAAACTGCGCCATTGATTACCTGTGGCGACCCCGTAATCGGTGAAAGAGTCGGGAAGTCCCATTTCTTTTTCTGGGTGGTCAGGTCAA